>NZ_JARWGJ010000097.1:0-9273 GCF_040409695.1 Longimonas sp. | reverse complement strand
TCCGACCCGATGCCCATCGCGGCGGGACTGATGGCGCCCGGACTACAACGGCATCTGCGCCTTGATAGTGTTCTTACGGTGATTGATGCCGAGCGTGCGCCCTATTCCGATCGCGACGACGTGCAAGAGCTGGTGGCTTCGCAGATCAAGTCTGCCAACATCGTGCTGCTCAACAAGGTCGATCTTGTCGAGGACGATAAGATTGCCGACTTGCGTGCCTGGATCAAGGAGTGGACGCCTGCCGCTCGCATTCTTGAAACCGAACATGCCGATGTGCCAATTCCGGTTCTGCTGGATGGCGCGGTGCCGCTGCCCTCTGTGCACGAGGCCGATGCGAGTGAAAGCCACGAGCACAGCCACGAACATGATGAGGAAGATGCGCATGATGGCGGGGGGCCTCACCCACATGAGCATCGCGACCATGATTCTCACACCCACCACCATGATCATGAGACGTCGTTCCGGCGGTGGACGTACCGGTCGGAGGTGCCCTTTACGAACTTAGACGACGTGCAACGTATGCTGCGGCGTCTGCCCGACACGGTGCTGCGCGTGAAGGGCTTTGTGGCCACCGAAGAAACGCGCCGGGAACGCGTGTTGCTTCAGATGGCCGGGCGCCGCGCGGCCCTCACATTTCGAGGGGCCTGGCCCGACACGCCGCGCACTGCTCTTGTGGTGCTGAGTCTGTCTGACGGCCCGGATCCTGATACGCTACAGGCCCACTTTGATACCGCTCTGGCTGGCGCGGCATCGTTTACTGCGCGTCGCTGACTGCGCGTGTGAGTGCGTCTGTAACCTCGGGTCCAAGATGGTCGCGCAGCAGGGCACGGTAGGCCGTGCGCTCGGTCAGGTTGCCGCCGTCGTTGAAGAACGCCTCAACAGGTGCACCCCACGCGCTATCCAGCGGCATGACGATGCCAAACGTCTCGGCGGGGTCGTCGCCTACAGGGTGGCGGCGAAGCGGCGCTCCATCGTTGAGTGCGCGCCAGTAGTTATACCCGTCGATGTAGGCCGCGTAGCCGCCGGATGCGACCCGTTCGATGATATCGTCGTTCGCATCCGAAAATGCCAGCTCGGTACTGGGGGCGTGCGCCTGGACGATATTCCGCAGCCGCTCCTCATGCAGCGTCCCCTCAAATGCCAGTGGCGTGAGCCCTTCAAACGTCGGAGACCAATCGCTTAGCCGCTCTAACTCTTCGATCGACTCGTGCGTGATGAGCACAGCTATATTGTTGAAGTACGGCGGCGAGAACTGAAGCTCGCTGCGCCGCTCCTCAGTGATGGTTACGTTCCCCAATCCGAAGACGCCGTTCTGGGCATGCTGCACGCGCCTGTAGAACGTGCGCCAGTCGGTCTCCTCTACGAAGTTAAGCGTGAGGTCGATATCGCGTTCGGTAGCTACCCAGTCGGCAAACATCCGCATCAACTCGACCGTGATGCCGGTGAGTGAGTCGTCTTCGCTGATGTACGCGAAGTCGTCGGCCGGTACATAAAGCACCGTGATAGCGGCCTCACCATCTGCTTGCGCGTCGGACCAGGATGATCCGGTATCGTGTCCTGGCGCATCGGCATTCTCAGCGGCACAGCCCGATAGAAGAAATAGGCTGACGAGGATGATGCCAGCAAGAGTTGAAGTCAGGCGTGCAAGCATAAGCAGGCAATGAAAAGTTCAGGTGCAAAAGTGCGGTTTATCGCAGCCCAAATTGAGAAATCAAAACAGGTTCTAAAAACAGACCTGTGCTCGCCGCTCTGTCTCTGCGTTCAATAGATTATGCACGAGCTCAGATCCACTGAACAGTCTTCAGCACGCCGAGAACAATGAGCAGTATGCCTGCCGCTGTGGTGAGGTAGTGGCGGAATGCATCGCCAACCCGATACCCGACGTAGAGCCCAGTCCAGGTGAACACGACGGAAAAGAAGCACATGGTTGTAGCAACGAGTAGCGCGTCTATGGTACCGAGACCAAGACTAAACCCGATGAGCAGGTTATCCAGGCTCAGTCCGGCAGCCAGCACAGCCAGACCAGTCCACGTCGTGATGCGCCGAGCGATGGTGTCCTCCGGTTCAGCCTGTCGCATGCTGGAGGCCAGCGTCCACCCGCCTAAAAGAATTAACAAAAGCGCCCCAGCCCATGCGATCTCTTGCTCAACCCACCGTGCCGTAGCCTGGCCCAGCGTGATGCCGAGAAGCGGTACGAAGAACTCGAAGAGGCCAAATACCAGGATGATGCGCCCCCGGCGCGCGTACTGCTTCAACGCGCCGAGGGCCAGCGCTACAGCCATATTGTTCGCTGCGATCACAACGCCAAGGACAAGCAGTTCCACGACAGTCATAGCGGGCCCTCAGCCAGTGGTTTCATGGGGGATACGCGGCGTACGCATCTGCTACCGGAGGAGCACCTTTTCCTGCCGGACAGCGCGTACTTATGAGGGCGCAGGGCCGTACCGGTTGGGTCCGTCGGTGCCGCTTGCAAAAAGCATATACAGCCCAAAGAGAACATTGACGACCGGAATCAAGCCAATCCAGTAAAACCAGCCCGACAGGTTCACGTCGTGGAGACGCTGCACGGCAGGGAAAGAGAGCAGGACCGCGGCAACAAGGTAGAGCAGCGCAGCACTTTCAGGTGCACCTACTTCCTCGGCAATGGTTGCAGGTACAACAAGCACGAACGCAATAGAAAACGAGCGAAGGAAGTACGACAGACGTCCAAGACGGCCTCTGTATCCGAAGAACGAAGGGTTCTCTTCATAGGTGGCGCTGTCTTCGGCGTGCTGCGCGGAGGGTTCGGCAGACTGGGCCTGCTTCCGGCTACGGTCGGGCGGCGGGGTTACCGGTTCGAATGGATCCGACGGGGTGTCGGACTCCCAGTGCCGCTCGTTGCCAAAGAGTCCGCGCTCGGCTGCCGAGCGCAACGAAGCCCCTCGTTCTTGTGCGGATGCATCGGAGGGCGGAGGCGGCATGAGTAAGTCAGGCACCTCCTTTGCCGGCGTCCACCCGCTCAACTCGCTGTGCCAGACCAGATCATCGGGGGCTACCTCTCCGTTTTGAATGCATCGCTGAAACGCACGCTCCGAAAACGGACCACGCTGCGTTCCGTCATCGCTGTAATACCACATAGAGAAACGCTATCAAGGTAAACGATATGCTTCTTCAACATAGGTAGTATGGGGTCTAACTGCAAAAGCAGGTGGGTGTAAAAGACCCAGGCTGTTCCACCGTTGTGCCGATTCATTAACCAGTATGGTGAGGCGCTGCTGATGCGTTTTGGACGTGCTGGAGGTAGGGGGATGTTTTCTCAAGATCTGGTCTGTTCCTGCCATGAGGCCCATACCCAGAACCGCACCCCCCAGAACCCAGGATGCGGGTCCGCTCTGAACGCCTTCATAGAGCACGAGCACGCTCATCGTGGCGAGGAGTCCAAGGGTGGCGCCCCAGAGCCCGACCACCCAACGGGCCGATACCCGGCGCGTCACAAAAAATGGAAGCACGCCCAGCCCGGTAGCCAGGCCGGTGATTGCCCCGGCCCCGCCCACAATTAACAGGTCGGTCCAAATCCATTCCGTTAGAGGCATGAAGCGTACGGGCAAGGTGGGAGCTCGTTATCGGCAGAGACACGTCGCGGACATGACGGAATGCCTCGGAGCTCAAGTTGGGAAACCAACAGACACTCACGCTGCTCCCTCCTCGTCGATGGGCAGCGGGCCGCCCGAGAGCACGATAGCGCCTACGCTATCAAGGCGCACTGCCGGGTCGGCAATGCTCTCATGCAGCGTGGCCGCAATGTCGGGAGATGCCTGGGCCTGTAGCTCCCGCTTCGCGCGTTCTTGCCGCTCCACCAGGCGGTTGCCCGATCGGAGCGCGCGGCGGGCGGCATCGCGCGCATCGTCGCAGCGCGTAGCCCATCGGTTCGGGTCGACAAATGCGTCGAGTGCAGGCAGACGGTCGCCTTTGATGTTCGTGTCGCTGCCGCCGTCTTGCTGACGCTCAGGCTCTGCCTCCAGCAGGCTGCGCAGCCCTTCGTTGTCGACCACCTCACCCGTAGCCGTCGTGCAGATCGTTACGAACTGGGGCGGAAAGGCTGCATCGGCGCGGCGCTGCAACGCGGCGCGAGCCGGAGCGTCGCCCGCCTCCGAAAGATGCGTGGCGTTCGCCTCCACCACAAACTCGAACCGGAAGAAAAGCGCATCGTCGCGCCCGAGCAGGTTCCACTGGCGGTTGGTGCGCCAGATGGCATAGGCCCGCCCGCGGTCGTCCCACTCGAAGTAGTTCGCCAGCGCATCCAGAAACGGATGCCCGACCCGAAATAGATTGGCGGTAACGTCGGCACGCGCCTGGCTCTGCAGCGCTACCGGACGGTGGTACGTGGTGGGCTTGTCGGACTTCGGCAGGAAGCGATTCAGGATCGTGTCGAAAGGAATAAGCGTCTTGCCGTTGAAGTCGGGCTGGTAGCGCAAGATGTCGTCAGGGTAGCCCCGCTTCGAGCGGTGAAAGCGCAGCGCTTTCGTGATCCAAGCGTCCATGTCGCGGTAGAGCGCGCGGCTGTCGCCTTCGAGCGTCTCCACCGACTCAAAGTACAGCGTATCGCCGCTTGCAAGCGCCTCGGGCTGCTCAAAGAGCGCCTCGCGGGCTGCGCGCTGGTGCGTGCGGGTGCGCTCGTCATGAAGCGCCTGTACCCGGTCGTCAATGGCTGCGGCGCCTTTCGTGAAGAGCGTCTCGATCAGGTCGGGCTGGATCTGCGCGAGCCAGGGCTGCACCGGAGCAACCGAGGTGTCGAGCACGCCGAGCCCCTCTTGCACAAGCCGGTACCACGCCTCAAAGAGCGAGCCCTCCACGTCGGGCCCGAGGTAGACGTGCGTGTGCAGCGGACGCCCCCGCCGCCCGACGCGGTCGAGTCCGCCCGTGCGGGCTTCGATCTGCCGGGCATCCCACGGCAGGTCGTAGTGGATGAGGTGATCGACAAACGACAGGTCGATAGCCCCTACGCCCGACCGGTCGCATATCAGAATGCGGCAGGCGTCTTCCTCCAGCAGCCGCCGCACCTCGTCCTGGGCCATCTCTACATCTTCGTTGGCGTGATAGAGCGCCGTAGCAGCATAGCCGAACCGGTCGGTGAGCTGCTCGTGCAGGCGCGCAGCAACCGACGGGTAGCGCGTGTGCACCACAAACGTTTCGGGCACCGCAGCATCCGCATCCATCTTCTGATCGAGGAAGGCTGCGAGCCAGTCCGCGTGCGACAGGTCCATGTCGTCCACAGCGGCACGGGCGGCGGTCTCCATGTCGTGGAGCAGCGCCTCCTCGTCTTCCGAAAGCGGCGTTTCGCGCAGGCGGCGCCGCTCCGGGGCGGTCAGGTCGCCGTCGAGGCGGTCGCTTTCGGTGCCGCTGTGCCGATATGCGACCGCATCCGCGAAGAGGGAAAGGTCGCTGCCAGCCGTTTCCACCAGCGTCTGCAAGATACGTGCATACGGCATGGCAGGCGCCTCCGCATCCGCGAGCATGGTCTCATGGATCTCCGTTCGCCACGCATCCAGCAGCGCATGTACCGTTTCCTCGCGCAGATCCATGCCAAACTCGGCATACTCAGGCGCCTGGCGAACGGCGTCCACATCCGCTACATCGGCCCGCCGGGTGCGCAGCATGTGGGGGTGCCAGCGGTACCGGTTTTTCAGGGGGATGCGCACGCGGTCGATGGCCCCGTTAGTCGGCTCCGCATCCGGATCGTCGAGCGCCTCTTGCAGGGCGGTCGCGCAGGCGTGCAGTTCATCGTCGCTCGGATGTGCGTCGCGGATACGGGTGCAGGCGCGGCGCAGCGCCTCCTCGTCGGCGGTGGCCGACAGGTCGTGCAGCGCTTCGCTCCACGAGGCGCGGGCCTCGCGCCGGGCCGTGAAGGCCTCCGTGGCGTCGAGCGCATAGGTCTCTGGGTCGAGCAGGTGCAGGAGCGCAAGAAACGGCTGCTCGGCATGGTGGGGCGTGGCATCCGATAAGAGCAGCAGGCGCGGGGCGGTGTGCATGGCGGCTGCAGCACGGGCAAACGCCTCCGGGTCGGTCTGCGCCAAGGCAGCTACGCGCTCGGCCTCGTCGACAACGAGAAGGTCGGCCTCCGTCTCAGAGACGGCCGAGAGCGGCGCGACAGACACCGTACCACGGAGCGCTTTGGTGTCGAACATGGTGTCAAGCGCGTGCTCCCAGGCGGCGTGCTGCTCGGCAGGGGCGCAGATCTGCACGTGGCCGGCGTCGTGGTCAATCAGAAACTGCCGTATGACAACGCCTGCTTCGACCGACTTGCCAAGTCCCGCCTCATCTGCAAGCAGGTAGCGTGGCGACGGATCTTCAAGCACCTGGCGCACAATTTCGACCTGATGCGGATACAGCTCGATGCTCGACGAGAGGAGTCCAGATGCTCCGTGCGAGGCGGTACGCTGGCGGAGCAGCGCCCGCACAAACGGCGCCCGCTGATTGCGGAAGAACACCGTTTCGTGGCCCTTCTGCTTGAGCGTCTCTGTAGGATCTTCTACGGGGCGGGCCCAGCGCACGTAGAGATGCTCCTGACCGGGGTCTTCAACCTCCTGGTCAGGCAGCTCGATCATGCGGTCGCCATCGCCGAGGCGGCGTACGCGGCCCATGTGCCAGCGCTCTGCCTCCGGGTCGAAGACGTAGCAGCGCGTCTGGTTGGCCAGGCGCACCACGCGCAGGCGGGCTGTCGGCTCCTCGCGCGTTTCGCGCCGGGCAATCGTGTCGAAGTACTCCACGGTTGCGGTCCCATCCTCCAGCGACACGCACTTCCCGATGCCGAGCCCGTTGCCCGCAATCACGAAGTCGTGCAGGCCGACCTCGGTGTCGGGCAGCGGCTCTGCGCCGGGAGGATGATCGGGGTCTCCGAGGTGCTGAGCCAGCGCCTTGAGCTGCGGATAGTCGGGCAGGCCCTCGCCGGCGGCCCACTGCTCAACGGTATCGGGCAGCGTGCCCGTAAGGCGGGCCAGGTCGTCCCACGAGTATCCGAGCGCCTCGCGGCGTTCGGTGAGCCACCAGTGAAGCAGGAGCACCATCTGTTGGTCGTCGGTAGCGGGAGTAGCCATGCAGAGCAAACGTCAGAGCAAAAGGAAGGCGATAAGACGGAGCAGCCGCGCCGCCATCTCACCCGTACGGCGCATTCATCCACAGGTGCCGCCTTCATGGGCAGTGCCATGTGAAGTGTGGTGCAAAGGCGAGAGGAGTAGGGGAAGTGCAGAAGGGCGGGAGAATAGAGAATGGAGCAATGGCGGGCCAGCGGCTGTTCTCAGTCTACGTCGAGCACCTTGTGGGTCTGGGTGCTCACGCTCCATTCCGGATGCCGGGTGGCGAGGGCCACTGCCTCGTCCTGAGCCTCGCTGAAACGCGGGCCATCCTCGGGCTGCACGTAGAGGCAGCGGCGCGTCTCGCCGGCGATGGTGTGCTGGGTGCCGCGTCGGGCGAACCGCTCGTAGTGGGCGGGCCGGTAGTCGGGCACGACCAGCTTCAGTTCATCGAAGCGCTCCAGAGCGAGATGCTCCTCGGGCAGTTTCGGACTGCAGGTGATCCAGTCCGGCGCCGTGATCGCTCCGGTCTTCGGATCCGCAAAGGCATCTGCCAGCGCTACCGTGCCGTTGGTCTCGATGGCAACGGTGTATCCGGCGGCGTGCATCGCCTGGATGAGCGCCGCGTCGGCCTGCAGGAACGGCTCGCCGCCGGTAAGCACGCAAAAGCCGATGGGACCGCCCACCTCGCGCATCTGCTGGGTGAGTTCACCGGCGGTGTAGGCAGTGCTGCCTTCCTTGGTGAAGTCCGTGTCGCACCAGCGGGGACAGTCGGCGCCGGTGCGCTGGGCGTCGCGCTCCCGGTCACCCTCGTAGCCGCTCCACATGTTGCACCCGACCAGCCGCACAAACACGGCCGGGCGCCCCGCCCAGAAGCCCTCGCCCTGCACGGTCCGAAAGACATTCTTGACGCGGTAGGTGGGCTCGGGATCGGAATGGGATACACGTGTGGCGTCGGGTAGGGCGGCGGGACGAGTATCGGCGAGCGTATCCATCTTTCTATTCTCCATCCTCCATCTTCTATTTCGCTAACTTTCTCTCCGAAACGCATCGTCTTAGCATTCGACAGCCCCGCTACACCCAGCCGTTCTCCTTCGCCTCTTTGTAGCCCTTCGCGCGCAGCTTGGATGCGGGGTTGTCGAGCTGGCCATAGCCCCACTCGTTGAGCTGACTGCGATCGCCGTTGTAGTCGGTGTGGCTCATCACGCGCACCACTTCAAGCACGTCACATCCGGATACGGTGCCAAGGTCAGCGGCCAGTTTCCAGGTCTCGGCCTTCGTGAGATCCATCAGCGGCGTGTGGATCTGCACGTCCGCATCCATTGCCAGCGACAGGCTCGCCTGCATCGAACTGATGAACGTACGTCGGCAGTCGGGGTAGCCGGAATAGTCGGTCTGGCACATCCCACCCACAAGGTTGGTGGTGCCACGGTTGTATGCATACGCGGCGGCGGTGCTCAGGAAGAGCGCGTTGCGCCCGGGCACAAAGCTGGCAGGCAGGTCCTCATTGCGAGCGTGCGGTGCGTTCATATCCTTATCGTGCTCGGTGAGCGCAGATCCTTCCAGCGCGCCGGTCAGGTCGACGCAGTTGTACGGCACACCGGCTTTCCCCGCGATCTTGCGGGCCTGCTCCGTCTCGATGGCGTGCTTCTGCCCATAGGTAAATCCGAGTGCATGCACATCATCGAAGCGCTGCAGCGCCCAGAAGAGACAGGTGGTCGAGTCCTGTCCGCCCGAAAAGAGCACCAGGGCGGAGGCGTTGTGGGGTTCAGTAGGCATGGTGCAACCGGATCAGTGAGCAAGAGGGATGCGTGGAAGGCGTAGGTAGTACGCGTTTGGGATGCGAGCGCAGCGCGTGCTCCGTGAAAACTCGCCCAAACGAGGAGGGTGGATCTTGCAGCACGTCGACGTGTTTGGTACGATGGAAACGTGATATGTGTCCTGATGCCAAATGCGAGGTACAGCACGTCACGCAAAGAGATGTACGTAACGCTACATACGGAGGGGTGGCAGAGCCTGGTTGAATGCACCGGTCTTGAAAACCGGCAGGCCCTCGCGGGTCTCGGGGGTTCGAATCCCTCCCCCTCCGCTGTTTGCCCTTCTGCTGCTTTCATGTCTATCTGCTCTCTACCCGCTCTCTACAGGAGAGCAGTTTGCCGGCTTCTATCGTATGGCCGGATGGCTATAAGCCTGGCATGAGCCTGGAACAAAGGCAATTCACGTG
>NZ_JARWGJ010000096.1:0-9286 GCF_040409695.1 Longimonas sp. | reverse complement strand
GCCTACCGCGAGCGCGTCATCGAACCCATGATGGGCGTGCTGCCCGACGAAACGGTCGCGCAGGTTGAGGAGCAGCTCTCGGGCGCCTGCACCACCGAGATTGCCGCGTTCGACAAGTTCACGCAGTTTCTGGCGGATTCGGAGGCGACGGCTCCGTACGATCATATCGTGTTCGACACCGCACCCACGGGCCACACGCTGCGCCTCTTGGAGCTCCCGGCGGCGTGGAGCAACTTCATCGAGAATAATCCCGAAGGCGCGTCGTGCCTGGGTCCGGTGTCCGGGCTGGAGGCGCAGCAAGATCGCTACACCGAAGCGGTGGATGCGCTCAACGACAGCGACCGCACCACGCTCGTGCTCGTAGCGCGTCCGGAGCGCTCGGCCCTCAAAGAGGCGGCCCGCTCCAGCGGCGAACTGCGCGACCTGGGCATTGCCAACCAGCAGTTGGTGGTGAACGGCGTCTTTCAGGCGCAGGACCCGAGCGATCCCCTGGCGGCTGCCATGCAGCAGCGTGCCGACGCCGCGCTCGACGCCATGCCCGACGTGTTGGCCGATCTGCCGCGCGACATCGTGCCGCTGAAAGGCCACAACCTGGTCGGACTCAACGCGCTGCGCACGCTGCTCGATGAGGATGCAACGCCCGAAGCAACCACCGAAGGTCCCGAGCGCGCCCCAGGCGTCGACCTGCCAAACGTACACGACCTCGTAGGCGGATTTGCCGACGACGGGCACGGGCTCATCATGACCATGGGCAAAGGCGGCGTGGGCAAGACCACGATTGCTGCTGCGGTGGCGGTGGAGCTGGCCGAGCGCGGCGAAGAGGTGCTGCTCACGACCACCGACCCAGCCGCTCACATCCACGACGCGATTGGCGATAGCCTGCCCACCCTCACCGTCGAAGCGATCGATCCGAACGAAGCCACTGAGCAGTACCGCCAGCGTGTGCTGAAAACGAAAGGCAAGAACTTGGATCCGGAAGAGCGCGAGCTGCTCGAAGAAGACCTACGCTCCCCCTGCACGCAAGAAGTGGCGGTCTTCCGCGCCTTCTCGCGGGTTGTGAGCAAAGCCAGGCGGCAGTTTGTCGTGGTGGATACGGCACCGACCGGCCACACACTGCTCTTGCTGGATACGACCGGCTCCTATCACCGCGAAGTGCTGCGCACCTCAAACGTGGACGAGAGTCAGATCACCACGCCGCTGATGCGCCTGCAGGACTCGGATTACACGAAGATGCTGCTCGTGACGCTGCCGGAGACGACGCCGGTGCTGGAGGCGAAGCAGCTGCACGACGACCTGGAGCGCGCGGGTATCACGCCCTACGCGTGGATTGTGAACCAGAGCCTCGCCGCTGCCAGTCCGACAGATCCGCTGCTCGTGGAGCGTGCCCATTCGGAGGTGCCGCAGATTGAGGCGGTGCAGAACGAGCATGCCGAACGCATCGCCCTGGCCCCGTGGATGCCCGAGGAGCCCACAGGTCCGGACCGCCTGCGCGACCTGGCCGCCGGACGCATCGGCGTGGCCACGGCCCACGCATGAATCAGTTCTTTCGAAGCAACATAGCACCGCAGGGACACGGCGCGCCGTGTCCCTGCCACTTGCTTGTGAGGGGGCGCCACGCCATGATCTGTGCCCTGCGGGGCAACAAGACGCGTGTGTGAAGATACAAGCAACGCACGTATTTTGAGTCCAGCCCCGATGAGCCCAATCATGCCCCAGCACGCCACCGAATCATTCAAGATGCGCCTTACGCCGGAGCAGAAAGCAAAGATCGAGCGCCTGGCCGAGCGCAAGGGGAGCACGCAGAAGGAGGCCGTGCTCGCCGCAGTCGAGCGCGAACTTGCCGCCGAGGCGGATAAGGACACGGATGCCATTGAGCCGCAACCGGGGTCCTTCTTGGAAGCCGCGAGCGATTTTGTAGGTATCATTGATGATCCGAAAGTGCCTTCCGATCTGTCCTCTAACCCTAAGTATATGAGGGACTATGGCAAAGACTAAGGTACTCATTGACACCGGGCCGCTGTTGGCTCTACTGAGTAAACGCGATCAGTACCACCGATGGGCTAAGCAACAGGCTGCTCACCTTGAGTGGCCGTTCTACACGTGCGAGGCCGTGATTTCGGAGGTAACACATCTCTTAGAGCGTATGCCGGTAAGTCATCTCAGCATCATACATATGTTGGAGCGTGGTCTCGTAGAGGTCTCCTTTTCCTATGCAAAACATGCAGAGCGCATACACGATCTCATGAGTACCTACGCCGACCAACCCATGTCCTTTGCCGATGCCTGCCTTGTGCAGATGGCAGAGCATCGAGCAGACCCAGCCATCTTTACGACTGATTCGGACTTCCAGGTGTATCGCGGCGCAGATGGCAACCCGCTCAACGTACGCATGCCCAATGCATAGCATGCGGCTGGGGCAGAGAATTGCGATCCGAGCGCGCATCTCGTAGAGCGTACACGATTTCGTAGGGACGTGGCGCCCCGTGTTCCTACTTGTTGTGGGGAAGTGCTACGTAAAGATCCGTGTCCTGCGAATCTCCCCCAAAATCACCTTCGTTCGGGGACACGCAAGCGTATCCCCCGAACGCAACCTGCTTTTGCCATGCGCACATCCGCCACCTCTACCTCCACCAACCCCGCTACGAATACGCCTATCCGCACATACAGTGCGAATTAACGTGTACCCTATCGCATCGGCTCAGGGTATCATTGTGGATTGATTTCAGAGATATGTAGCTGTCCGGAGCTGTAGTTGTCGTTTTCGCTGTAAGTGCCCACCCATACAGCGTACGTTCCGCTTTCGGGCGAGGAAAACGAGACCAGCGCGTTGGTTCCGCGCCCCCCGTCATCATCGCAGACCCAGGATCCACCCGGTGTGCGCACCACCATCGTGGTATCAATATCCTCGTCGGTGTACAGGTATAGCGAAGATGAGCCGACGCGGTAGGTCAGCGTCACGTCAGGGCCCCGCGAGGCGACGTATCCGCGACATGCAGCACCCGACACCGGATTGCTGGTGCTTCCACCCATCACGATACCAACGCTGTATGGATCGGGCCAGAATCCTGCATCAAGCGAGACCGCCTCATACGTCGGGTTGGTCTGCCAGTTGAGTGGAGACGACGATGCTGTATTGCGAGATGTCGAAACCGGGTTGTTCTGCGTGGTGGCGCCCTGTCTGGCATCGGCCACCAGCCGCGAACTGAGCTCGGTTATCGAGATGGTAGCTTCCGGGGTGCCCGCACTGCTGCTGTAGGTCCCAACCCAGATATTGTAGTTTCCATTCTGAGGGCTGTCGAATGTCAGCCGGGCATTGGTGCCCGCGCCGCCATCGTCGTCGCATACCCACTCTCCATTGGGCGTATAAACGAGAAGCGTTACGTCAGAATCAGAGACGGCCTCGATGTACAGCGGCAGCGACCCGCTGGTATAGTTCAGGTCCAGATCCGGAGCACTGGGAGATACATACCCATTGCAGCCGCTGTGGGATACGCGAAGCGGGCCACCGGCCCGCACAGGGTGCGTAGACGGGTCCGGTGAAAACCCGGCGTTTAATGTGACCGTACCATACGTAGGAACGCCCATCCAGTTAGGCATATCCTGCGCATGCAGCGTGGCTGTAGATAGCAGGAGCAGTGCCCCCACAGTTCCAAGTTGAAAAAAGAGTGCTCGGTAGGCGTAAGAAAAAAGCATAACAGCGTCCGTTTGTGGTGGGGAAGGCCATCGCTAAGGGCTGTGCCATAAGAAAGCGCTACAGGAAAGCGCCACCAGGGCAGCGCTATAGCGGGCCGGGTATCTCTACAATAGGTATGTAAAAGAATGAAAGCCAATTTACGTGGCTATATTTAATTGGATGAATCCACTTTGGCTACTCAGGGGGGCGCCTTTGGATGAGGAATAGGCCAAAGCGAGATATTTCAGCACAGACAGAGTCCACCATCCGGTGGCAACCAATGTCCTACCGGGCTGTGAAATCACATCTGGATGCGGTAAACGCAAAATCCAATAAAAGGAAGCGCTTCGCATCCCGCAGAAAAATGCCTTCACACGAAGATCGCACCGACTTTCGTCGTGTCTTCCTATGTTAACATGTTGTGCTACCGTCTCACTGTACCTTCTGCGAGCTTATGGCTGATGCCAACCGTTCTGCCCTCATCACCGCTGACACCCATGGGGCCCGCACCCATACCTGCGGAGATCTCCGCCCGGACCACGAAGGCAACACCGTTGTCCTGAAAGGCTGGGTCGATACCCGCCGCGACCTGGGCGGACTCGTATTCATCGACCTGCGCGACCGGTATGGTATCACACAGATCGTCTTCAACCCGCAGACCAATGAAGCTGCCTATGAAACCGCCCAGCAGTTGCGTAGCGAAGACGTAATTTCGGTGCGTGGCACGGTGCGGGTACGCGACGATCAGTCGGTGAATCCCAATATGCCCACGGGCCGCATTGAGGTACAGGGGGATGCGCTCGCGGTGCTCAACGTGAGCGACACACCGCCCTTTGTTGTATCCACCCAGGACGAAACCCGTGTCGATGCCAACGAAGACCTGCGCCTGAAGTACCGCTACCTCGACCTGCGACGCCCCCATCTGCAGCGCAACCTGGAGCTGCGCCACCGCTTCTACCAGACCACCCGGCGCTTCTTCGATCAGCACGACTTCCTGGAGGTCGAAACGCCCGTCCTCATGAAGTCCACCCCCGAGGGCGCCCGCGACTTCCTCGTACCCAGCCGCCTGCACCCCGGCCACTTTTACGCGCTGCCGCAGAGTCCGCAGACGTACAAGCAGATCCTGATGGTATCGGGCTTCGACCGCTACGTGCAGATCGTGAAGTGCTTCCGCGATGAAGACCTGCGCGCCGACCGCCAGCCCGAGTTTACACAGGTGGATGTGGAGATGACCTTCGCCACCGAGGAGCAGGTGTACGACCTGATGGAGGGGCTCATGACTGACCTCTGGGCCGATCTGAAGGATACGGAGCTGGATACGCCCTTCCCGCGCATGACCTACGACGAAGCGATGCGCACCTACGGCTCCGATAAGCCTGACGTGCGCTTCGACTTGAAGCTGCAGGATGTGAGCGACTCGTTTGCAGGCTGCGGCTTCCGCGTCTTTGATTCGATTATTGACGATGGCGGACGAATCATGGCGCTGCCTGTGCCCGGCGAGGGCGACCGCGGTCGCGGGGCAATGGACCGCCTCACGGACTATGTTACCGACACCATTGGCGCAGCTGGGCTCATCTACATCCAGCAGGGCGAAGACGAAGATGCGCCGTCGTGCAACGTGAGCACCAACGCCATCCCGCAAGAGAACGTGGAGAAAGCGTTTGATGCCGCCGGGGCCTCGCAGGGTGATCTGGTGCTGCTCATGGCCGGCCCGACGCCTACGGTTTACGAGCAAGCAGGCGACCTCCGCCTCTACATGGCCGATGATCTCGGGCTGCGCCCGGCCCCCGGCGAAGGCCCCGACCGCTTTCTGTGGGTCACCGACTTTCCGCTGCTTGAGTGGGATGAAGAGGGGCAGCGCTACGCGCCGATGCACCACCCGTTTACCGCACCGAAAGACGAGCACCTCGATCGCCTCGACGACGACCCGGGCGCCGTGGAAGCCCGCGCGTACGACCTCGTGCTGAACGGCCATGAGATTGGCGGCGGCTCCATCCGTATCCACAACCGCGAGATGCAGGCCCGCATGTTCGACGTGCTTGGCATCGACGCCGAGGAGGCAGAGCAGCGATTTGGGTTCCTGTTGGATGCGTTCCGCTACGGTGCCCCGCCCCATGGCGGCATCGCGCTGGGGCTCGACCGCCTGATCATGCTCATCGCCGGGGCCTCGTCGCTGCGTGAAGTGATCGCGTTCCCGAAAACGCAGAGCGCCAAAGAACCCATGGTCGACTCCCCCGACACGGTTGACGACGAGCAGCTCGACGCGCTGCACATCGACACGGTGGTGCCCAACGAGGATCTGGCGTAAAGCAGGCACCGCGAATGGAAGACCGCTCGCTCCATGGCCACGGGCTCAAAGGAGTATCGTTGAGCCCGGGCTGTTTTGTTTGGGGAGCTCCCCGCTTCAACAAACCTTTTATCATGCTGCTGGCAGTCCTGCGTCGGCATGCGATATCAGCATGCAACAGAAGTACGGCACAGGACCCTCGCCCCTAATGGGAGCAAAATGCAGAGCAAATGCGGATCCGCACATATGATTCGGATTGCTCCATCATTTAGGTTGCCAAGACTGCGTAAGCACATCGCACCGATGCCAGGTCAGAAATACCCTTTCACCGTGTAAGGGACGTCCCCACCTGTATGTGTTTGCAGGCTGCGTACGCACTTGAACGCCACTATGGGGGCCACATTAGCAGTAAAGGTGGTATGCGCCGTCTCTTTTGAAGAAGCAGAAAGCGGATCTGTCTTTCCGCCAAATTGTTCGCGCAACCAGATACCAAAAAGGCACTTTCGGTGTCTGACATATACACTGGTTGTACCACAGATCGCCTTCAAGCTATGAGTTGGACCCACCGCCTTGCAGATCGCCCCGACGCCCGTCTTATTGATCCGTCGGAGTATCCTGTTGATCTGCACCCTGATAGTCCTCACGCCATTGTTATCGGAGCGGGTTTTGGGGGGCTCGCAGCGGCCGTTCGCTTGGGGGCACGCGGCTACCGCGTAACCCTCGTTGAACGCCTCAACCAGCCTGGCGGGCGTGCCCGTGTCTTTGAGCAAGACGGATTCACCTTCGATGCCGGTCCGACCGTTGTGACGGCGCCGTTTCTTCTAAAAGAGCTATGGGACCTTGCCGGACGCACTTTTGAAGACGATGTCACGCTCGCTCCGATCGACCCGTTCTACCAGATTCGCTTTGACGATGGGTACCTTTTCGACTACACCGGAGACAAAGAGCGGATGATTGAGCAGATTCGGGACCTGCATCCGCCAGATGTCGAGGGCTATGAGCAGCTCCTGGATCGGGCCAAAGAGATTTTCGAGATCGGCTTCGAGAAGCTGGGACACGTTCCGTTTGGGAGGCTCTCGGACATGCTGAAGCTTATTCCGGCCATGACTAAGCTGGAGAGCTACCGATCCGTGTATGGGTTTGTATCGAAATTTGTCGAGCATGAAAAGCTGCGGCAGGTGCTTTCTTTCCACACCCTGTTGGTCGGCGGCAACCCCTTCGCTACCTCAGCTATTTACGCCATGATCGCCTACCTTGAGCGCCACTGGGGCGTGTGGTATGCGATGGGCGGTACGAATACGATCGTTCACGGACTCTCCAGCCTCATCGATGATCTGGGAGGAACACAGCGCTATGGCGCAGAGGTCAACCAGATTCTGGTAGACGCATCTGGGCGGGCAGAGGGCGTCGAGCTAACCTCCGGTGAGACAATCGAGGCCGACCTGGTCGTGTCTAACGCAGATGTTGGGTGGACGTATCGCCACTTGATCGACGAGGCCGATCGTTCGACCTGGACGAATCGGCGCGTCGAGGCTATGGACTACTCGATGAGCCTGTTTGTATGGTATTTCGGTACCGACCGGATCTACGACGATATCGAGCATCACACTATTCTGATGGGACCGCGCTACCGGGAGCTCCTCAGAGACATCTTTGACCGGAAAGATCTGGCAGACGACTTCAGTCTCTACCTCCACCGCCCGACGAAGACAGACGCCTCGATGGCCCCTGATGGACATGACGCGTTCTACGTGCTCTCGCCGGTGCCTCATCTGGATAGCAAGACAGACTGGAGAAACGAAGCTGAGGTCTACCGGCAGAAAATTGAGGACTACCTCGCCGGTACGATGCTACCCGATCTGGGCGAGCACCTGGTGACCAGCCGGATAATGACGCCGCGCGAGTTCAAGGCAGACTATAAGAGCTTGAAGGGAGCGGCCTTCTCTGTAGAGCCGCGCCTGATGCAGAGCGCCTGGTTTCGGCCACATAACAAAAGCGAGGATGTTGAAGGACTCTACTTTGTAGGAGCCGGCACGCATCCCGGCGCAGGGCTTCCGGGCGTAATCTCGTCGGCCCGTGTGTTGGATACCGTAGTGCCTGACCCGCATGAACTGACGCCGCACAATCGGGACAAAGTAATCGCTTAAACCACGAAAACCATGTAGTGAAAGAACCACTCAAGTAGCCAAGAAGACGGCCCTGTCGCCTTCTATCCTTGACCAGCGAGGCGTTCCTTTGTTAGTGGAACGCCTCGCCGGGTTTGACAACGTTCGTATGCATCTTGCCGAGAGCAGCGCTTACGGAACGTACCAGATTCCGTGCTCGCGGTCGAGCCACGCGCCGACAATAATGTGGGGAAGCGCGATGATGCTGACGAAGATGCTGTAGAACGCAACCAGTCCGGCCCAGAACGGAGCGCCGCCGAGCGGAGACGGAAACAGCATGTAGAGCGCCGCCATCAGGCCAAACGTACCCAGGCTTCCAATCATGAAAGTACCCCACGACTTAAAGCGCGCCATAAGGGCAGGCTCACCGCGGTCTGCCGATCCATATGCGTCATCTCCTGTTGCCACAGCACGGGCAACCTGGCGGAGAGAGTACCAGAACGGAAAATAAAGTCCGACAGCGATGAGGACGGGGACGAAGGTGAAGTAAGCGACAAGAAGTGTTGTTTCTGCTGCATCAATTCCCCATGAGAGAAGATCGCTTGCGTAGGTATAGCCCAGTCCGAGATGTAGGAGCACAGCACTGCCATATCCGAGAGCCAGCGTAGTACGTACTGTTTCTACGTTAGCACCTGCAGAGGCCAGGGCGCCAGGCTCAAAAATGTTTACCATGTACTGACTGAAGAGAAGAAACGTCTCGGGCCAGGCGATCATGGGCACGATCATTACCGCACCACCTCGCACCGTTGCTGCCAAGATCCGTTGTAAGGAATGGCGAAGATGGGTGCTTCCTGTTGTAGCATCCAACACATGAACACCTCCCTGTCCACCTTTAACCATCGCTACGGTAAGGGCAAGCCCAAGTCCCAGAACCGGGTTCCAGAAGAGAAGCCCAACGAACAGCGCAATCGCCACAGCAAAGAGTACCACATACCGGGCTGCAAACGAGATCGGGCGGTTCCACAGGTTATTGGCATGCTCAAACCCACCATGAGGCAGGTTCATGGCTACCATACCGATCAGGTAGACAATGCTCTGCGCTTCAATTGAGAAGTGAATCCCTGCCAGGTTGAGTCCGGCAAAAGCGAGAGCAAGAGCAACCAGCAAACCACGAGATACCCAGAGGAGTGTGCTGGCTGCCTGATGCTGCGTTTTAGCCTG
>NZ_JARWGJ010000095.1:0-35844 GCF_040409695.1 Longimonas sp. | reverse complement strand
ACTCAGCTCATCAAAAAGGTGCGATAGAAGCGCTGCTATCGCATATCAGGTAGTAGGCTGCCTATACAGGTTGTGTAACGGTGATGTACGGTCTTACACTCGTTTCGTAAAAAGAACGGGCATTTGACGGTATACATCTTGCATCTGCACCCTATTATATCGTACTATTGTGACTGTACTTCCCAGATAGGGCCCGGTCGTAACATCGCAGCAATGCGCTTCATAGGCTGGCTACCTCAGCGTATCGACACTACCACGAACCGACGCGCTATACGCATGTTCGATTTCGGATTTGATAACTTTGACGGATCGTCATCAGATACCCGCTTGCAAGAGCTGGTAGATGCATACGAGAAGCAGGGCACGTCAGCGTACTTCGACTCGAATGAGTTCGAGGAAATCGCAACGTACTACTTTGAACGTGGCGCATACGAAAATGCCCTTGCCGTTATCGACCACATGCTCGACCTGCATCCGTACGTAGCAGATGGATGGCTACGTCGTGGCATTCTGCTTAATAACCTGGGGCGCTACAGGGAAGCTCTGAAGACTTATCAAAAGGCGCGCGAACTCAACCCCGCTGACCCAGACACACTTGTAAACCTGGGCATCACACTCGATAGCCTCGGCCGCTCGAGCGAGGCGCTTGCTGCGTACGATGAGGCCCTGTCGCTCAACCCGCTCCATGCAGAGGCCTACTTCAATCAGGGTATTGCGCTGGAACGTGCAAACCACTTACAGCGCGCTGCCGATGCCTTTCAACGGTGCGCCGACCTGCACCCCGACCACCCAGAGGTATGGTATGAACTGGGCTACTGCCACGACCGGCTCGGAAACAACGAGGAAAGCATATCGGCTTATGACCGTCATCTCGACCTCGATCCCTACGCACAGGATGCATGGTACAACCGGGGAATCGTGCTCAATCGCATCAGTAAGTTCGAGGAGGCTATCTTCTCATACGACCTGGCCCTTGCCATCCGCGACGACTTTGCGTCGGCGTATTATAACCGGGGCAATGCGCTTGCTAATAACGGCGATCTTGACGCAGCCATTCGAAGCTATGAGAAAGTGCTAGACCTTGAGGGTCCCGACGCTGCTACCTACTACAATATTGCGCTTGCCTACGAGGAAAAGAACGATATCGACCAGGCATTTGCGTACTATCAAGAAGCGCTCGACACGGAGTCGGCCTACCCGGAAGCCTGGTACGGTCTTGGCAGCTGTTACATTGCTCAAGACGAGTGTGCAGAGGCCTTTGACTGCTTTGACTATGCAACCAGCCTGAACGACAACGTGCCCAAGTTCTGGAAAGCCAAAGGCGACACGGCCTTTCAGATGCACGCGTTCGACGAGGCCCTTGCGGCGTACCGTAAAGCCATCCAACTCAATGAAGATGACAGCCACGCATGGCTTGGATACGCCGAGACGCTCTTTCAGATCGGCGAGGCCCGCGATGCGCTTGAAGCCTACCAGACCGCTCAACTGCTCACGCCGAATGCCGCCAATGCGTATTTTCACCAGGCAAAGGCTCTGCTGGCTATCGGACAACCCGAGGAGAGCATTCGTGCCCTCAAAACAGCATTCCGGCTCGACCCTTCTAAAAAGAGCGAGTTTCGCGATGCGTACCCCGACCTCTATCGCGACGCGCACGTCCGGCGCCTGCTCGGGCTTGATCGCGCCTAACCATCCCGCTTTCTGCTCTTCTCTTTCCACGTTATATGCCGTCGCTTCGCACGTTGCTTGGAGGATTCGGCGCCGGCATGCTCATGGGGGCCGCTGATATCATACCCGGCGTGAGCGGAGGCACCATCGCTCTTATTGTCGGGGTATACGAACGTATCATTCACGCACTCACCGCTGGCGGCTCTGCTGTACTTGCGCTTCTGAGTGGACGCTGGACGCGAATGCGCGTCCATCTCGGCCAGATTCATTGGGGATTGCTTGTGCCTCTCGGAGCAGGCATCGTATTCGCCATCCTGACCGGAGCGCGCTTGCTTCCTCCACTTATAGATGCCTACCCTGCCCCCATGCGCGGGCTCTTTCTGGGTCTGGTAGCCGCCTCATTAGCTATTCCTGCCATGCGCATGCACGCCTGGACCCCCAGACGGTGGTTCTTGCTTGTAACTGCAGCTGTCGTAGCCTTTATGCTGGCAGGTCTTCCTACAACGGAGACCACCGCGCCCTCACTGCTTCGTGTATTTGCAACAGCCGCGGTAGCTATCTGCGCCATGATCGTGCCCGGCGTAAGCGGTGCCTTTTTGCTTGAAGTCTTCGGCATATATACGCCGACGCTTAATGCCCTCAACACCGGCGATTGGGCATATATCATCACGTTTGCCAGTGGAGCCGTTATCGGGTTGGGCGGATTCGCACGTATCCTGCATGTCTTGCTGCAACACTACCACGATGCAACCATGGCTGTCCTCATCGGGCTCATTGCGGGCGCACTACGTGCCCTGTGGCCCTTCATGGGCGACGATCGCTCGCTACAATGGCCCACAGAAAGCGATCCGATCCTCGTCGTTGCCGCTCTCACGCTCGGCGGAGCGCTCCTCATTGGACTGCTCGTCTGGTGGGGACAGCGCCGCGCCGCGTCGCTTCGTGCAAGCCCGAAGCCAGCCGAAGAACGTTCTTGATTGTTCAAGGGGTGCGTTCAACGACGCTTTTGTGTTGGGAATGTGTGTTGGAAATGCCGGCTGGTTTTAGCACCCTCTGGCTCCCCATGCCTGCCGGGCTTCGCCGAAGGTGTACCCCCCTCCTGAGTAGGTCTCAGTTTAGTTGCTAAGAAGACATTACACCCAGCCAGGAAGCGGCTTCAACCTGACGCTCGCTTGCATGCTTACTTTACATTGTCTATTTCTTCGGTATATTTAAGCCGCGCACGCCTCATGTAGGGCATTTCGTAAGTAGACTGGCTCAGAGGCTTTAGATCATGCTTCTTTTCTTTCTTCATCCCTCTCTCTTATCGCAGCAGCGCGTGGTACGTGCGCTGGCGCTTTGTCTGGTGCTTGGTCTAGTGTTTGGCTTGACGATGCACCTCGCAGGATGTGCGTCTACCGAAACGAGCACCTCGCCTGCTACTTCCAACTCCTCAGGCTTCCGCTACGATTCTCTGCTCGTAGAAAATGAGCGATTGCGGGCTCGGAACCGGGAGCTCAGCGACTCGCTTCAGTTTTACGATAACATTGCTTCGGGACAGTACCGGCGCGAGCGCCGCGCTATGCAAGACGATTTAACACGTCTGGCCTATGAACTTTCTCTCCTTCGAGAAGGCGGCCAGACCGTCGCAACGCTTTCAGCCGATGTTCTCTTCGAGCCTGGCACATCCACACTTACAGAAGATGGTCGCATGCGCTTGCGTGAGTTAGCACGTCGCCTGCGCACGACGTATCGTGATCGTGCCATCCGCGTGGAAGGCCATACCGACACGCATCAAAGCGGAAACGATGCGTATGCATCGGCCCGGGTCCGCTCTGCAACCCAGGCAGCGGCTGTAGTGGACCTTCTCGTTGCACATAGCGAACTCCCATCCAGCCAATTTCAGGCAGTAGCACTTGGCGACGCTCAGCCCACTGCTTCCAACGAAACCGAGACCGGGCGTACTCGCAACCGGCGCATACGCATCGCAGTGCTCCCCCCAGCACACGACGTGGCAAGCCCTTTCGAGGTCGCCTGGTAGCCCCCTACCCACCTGTGTGTGGTTTAGGTAGTGCCCGAAGCGTAAGCGCGTAGCCCACAGCGCGTTTTCATTCAACTGCCTAAATCGTATCAAGCATCGCCTCTACATAGCCATTTTCTTGCTTTCAGGCCATAACTCTCTGCAGAAAATAAGTAGACCCACAAAAGTGTCTTCGATCATGTCATTGCGAGGAGCGCTAGCGACGTGGCGCTGTGAGCGCAGCGAGGAAGTGCTTTTAGAGTGCAATCTTGTGCCCTGCAAGCGGGATGAAGCCCTGCAAGTGACGCATGAGATCGCACCCCAGGAGTACTCGGGCTTCGCCCAGCGCCGCGTCGGTCGCAGGCTCCCTCCTCGCGATGACAAGGTGTAAACGTATTTTCGGCGACCTACTTATTTTTGCAAGCTTATGATATTGCTGCTTATAGCAGCTTTCCACCAATGGGTTTAGTACAATTTCACAAACAAGGGTGCTGATGTGTCGTGTTCCACTGTGTAAGCAAAAGCACTTATACCGAGCTACACAGCAACCCGTTAGAGGGTTAGGCACGACGCTCGTCAACAGTCTTTTTTCAAACTGCTACACGCTATGAATACGCTATCTCGCATCGCGGGGATCTTCTTGTTGGGCACTGCTCTTGTCTGGGGTGCCCCCCTCGCGCAGGCACAAGACATGCCGGCCCCAAGCCCGGAAAACCCTGAAGCGGTAGAAGAAGCTCGTGAAGCCGCTGAGTCATGGTTGGAGCTAACCGACGCAGGCTCATTCGCTGAAAGCTGGGATGCAGCTGCCGAGCTGCTCCAGAGTGAGGTGACACGTGACGAATGGACGCAACAGTCTGAACAGGCTGAACAGCAGATTGGAAGCGTCGAGGAGCGGGAATTCATGGGGGGGCAGTACCAAGACGACATCCCTAACGTCCCTGAAGGAGAGTACGTGATCATGCAGTACGAGTCTTCCTTCTCTGGCATTGATCAGGGCGTCATGGAGATTGTTGTTGCCACAATGGAAGAGGGACAGTGGAAAGTAGCTGGTTACACTGTGCAGCCTGCTCAACAGCCGCAGCAACCACAGCAGCCGCAGCCACAGCCGCCGCAGCCCGATCAGCCGCCCAATAACTGATCTGGATCGATAGGCATGCTTGCCCCAAATTATTGGGGAATGCTGACTAAGGTGAACAAAAAAGCGCAGCAGGCTCATACGCAGCCTGCTGCGCTTTTCTATGGCATGCTCTTTCGGTCCATGAATACACCCTTCCGTATTAACTTCCCCTGGTTTTGGCTTGAGATCGTTTCGCCTCTTCCGCTATATTGGAAATCATACTGAGCGGTGCCTGAACGCCTCCCCAAAGCTGCCTCTCTCCACAAACTGCTCCTCTTGTAGCGCACCTGTTCCTCATAAACAGCCTGTATAATCTTCAAGCCCCCCACCTGACTGCTATCTTCTTATGCTCTATGCCCGGCTGAACTGGCTGATCGCTGTTCTATTTTTCCTCGTGCTATTTCTTCCATCTGCAGGCACGGGCACGCCGCTGTCTCTATCGGATACGACAGACGTTGCTATGTCTGTCGCTATCTCTGACACGGTGGTCGTCACCGCGTCCCGTAATGCCGAACAGGCGCAGCAGTCCGGACGCTCGGTCTCGGTTTGGTCGCGAGACAGCATCGAGAGACTCCCCGCTATGACGTACGACGAGGTGCTCCGTACGGTAAGCGGTATTGACGTACAGAGCCGGGGCGGATTTGGCGTGCAGAGCGACATTACTATGCGCGGCTCCACATTCAACGGCGTACTCGTGCTTGTCGATGGAGCACGGCTCAATGACCCTATGACGGGCCACTTTCTCGCTGACACCCCTATAACCGCAAGCGATATTGCACGGATCGAGGTGCTGCGCGGCCCCGCGTCAGCGCTTTACGGCCCCGATGCACTCGGAGGAGTTGTGCAGATCTTTACCCATGCTGGCCTACAGCAAGAAAGCCAGGCCGCTCCTGTTGACTCCGAGCATGCCTCTTTCAGTACACGTGTCGGTCGCCATGCGTTGTATGAGGCTACAGGACACGCCCGGATTCAGCGTGGTGGCACGCTTCTAACAGCTTCGTTTGCTACACAAGGTAGCGATGGACAGCCCATCTCGACGCCAGACGGCAATGCCGTTACGCATGATGATGAACGCCTGCGCACCGACTTTGAGCGAATGGTCGGGTCGGTAGCCCTCACCCAGCAACTGGGCAGCGGAACGCTCATGGCTCGTGGCGGCGTTGATGACCGCCAGTTCGGTGCGTATCAGTTCTACACCAGCAACGAAACTGATCGCGCGCGCGAGTCCACCTCCACCTACTGGGCCCAAGCCCGCTACGTGAGCTCCCCCGACCGCCCCACCCAATTTCGCGCTCAGGTTGCGGCTAAACAGCATGAAGACAGCTACCGCTTCACTCCCGACATCTCTCCCAACGAACACACCAGCCGCCTGCTCACCGCTCATACCCAACTACAGCACGACCTGAGCAGTCAGTGGCGTATTGGAGGCGGTGTGTCAGGGTCGATACGAGACATAGATTCTAATAACCTGGGAAACCATTCGGATGAGTCTGCAGGCGTCTTCGGCCAGGCTCGCTGGAATCCGGTTGACCCGCTCACCTTGAGCGGAAGCCTGCGCCTCGACCACGACTCGGCATTCGATACGGAGCTCACCCCCCAGCTTTACGTTGCCTGGTCGCATCCGTCGTATACGCTACGAGCCGGCTTCGGGCGCGCCGTGCGCGCGCCCAACTATGTGGAGCGCTACTACAACACGGAGCTCGACACGCCGCCCGACGGAAGCATTGGCACGCCGAGCCTACAAGCAGAGCGCGCCTGGTCGTATGAAGCCGGATTTGATCTTTACCCGGCAAACGGGATCTCGCTGCACGCGACCGGCTTCTGGCGCGACACCGATGGACTTATTGACTTTGCACTGGAGCCTGGCGCAGAACTTTTCCAGTCGCGCAATGTGCTCTCTGTTGAAACGCTGGGCATTGAAACTGAGCTTCGTGCCCGCCGTGCTTTGGGAACTCAGAGCTTTCTTGAAGCCACCGTTGCGTATACTGGACTCGACGCCACTATCGGAGATGTAGACGAGGACGTGCTCTACACGTATGCGACCAGCTCGGCACGCCATCATCTGCAAACGACGCTTCAGGCACAATGGGGGGCTGTTGGTGCCGGCCTCCAGCACCAGTGGAAAGAGCGTCTCGATGCCCCCGAACCGGCCGACATGCAATATCAGGTAGCCAATGCTCGCGTATACTACAACACATCTATTATAGGCACGCAAGCCACCGCTTCTGTGGAGGTGCGTAACGTATTTGACCGCTCTTACAGCGAGGTCTTCAACGCCCCAATGCCCGAACGGTGGTGGCTTGTTGGTATGTCCGTAGACATCTGACTGTAGAGCACGTCACGCCGCTTCGCGCGAGTCTTCAGCCGTTGCTTCTCGGTGCTCAGGCACATACGGTGCAATAACATCGCGCACCTCCGCAGCCAGCTCTTCTACCTCTGTATCCGCAAACTGCTCGGGGGGAATCTCAGGCAGCACGCGGATGTGCATGTCATGCTGCCCCCGTAGCACCATGCTCTTTTTCGGAAGCGCGTTGCTTGTGCCACTGATGGCAACCGGCAGGATTGGCACGTTCATCTCTTTAGCAAGTGTGAATGCACCGTGCTTAAACCGCCGCAATTCGCCAGTACGAGAGCGCGTCCCCTCAGGAAAGATAAACACGCTGCTGCCATTGCGCAGATGCGCGCGACAGGCTTCCATCATCTCCTTGATGCTATCCGAGTCTCCTCGTCGCAGCGCCACGTAGTTGTTCATCCGCATATTCCATCCCAGAATAGGCACCTTGAAGATCTCAATCTTCGACACCCACTTAAACGGAATGAAAAGCCGAAACGCTACCAGAATATCGAGCGCCGACTGGTGGTTGGATACAATAACGTATGGCTGATCGGAGCGTACGTGTTCACGCCCCTCGACCGTAACCGACCACAGCGGGTTCGTCCACAGATAAAACGACGCCCAGAACGACGAGTAGAGATGCAGCCACTTCAGGCGGCGGTCAAATGGCCACGTTACAGCCCAGACGAGCACCGCGCCCACATAGAAGAGGACACACGTCACCACAATGAAGAGAAAAAACGCAGCCGACGCCACGCGGCGTAGCACATCGCGTAAGATAGACATATGAGCCTAAAGCTGGTAAACAGAAGCCGATTGGTTTAAAACGGCACACTACAATCTATGTACTGACAGCAAAGAAGCCAACTGCACCCGCTTCTGTAAAGCCATTCCACTCATTTTTCCTCGTCGTAACACGATGCATTTATTGTAGCACATCCATTTCGGTCCGGTTACATGACACGCAAAACACGCAATTGAGGCGTAGATTGGAGCAGTTAGGAAAGTGTAGTTGCGGACATGCACAATGCAGTTCTGTCTCCTCATTGCAACAGTCCCAAATACACAGTACAGACGCAAGTCTTTTTCTGCTCTGCTTTTACTTTTTTCTAAGCAGCGCTCTCTTCTTCATCACGGCATGTGATAGCGACTCGGATCGTGTTGGCGATGACCCTGACGATAATCCGGATCCCGGTCCGGAAGTGCGCCAGGTAACTTACGACCTTCCAAATGTGGAGGGCAATGGAATCACCGGCAGTGACGCCACTACCACCTTCCAAGAGTTTGGAGATCAGACGCTTGTTACGCCTGAGTTGGAGGACGGCACCCCCGGCACCGAACTCAGCCACACGGCCCACATCCACGAGAATGATGTGGCTACTACTGGCGGCATTGCGTTCTACCTTGGCCCCATTGACGGAAGCGATCCTGACTCACGCAGCAGCATGCTGATTGGTGAATCCTTCGACACGCTCACCGACTTCGATGGCTACATCAATATCCATGAGAGCGTAGCCAACCTCGCGGAGATCGTATCGCAGGGCAACATCGGCGCCAATGCTGACGATTCCAATAACGACAATGGGGGCGGCTATTAATCGCCTGTGGCGCGCTTACACCCAATGGTGTGCGTGCTTCTCATCGCACACACTATAGCAAACCTCCCCGGCTCCTTCTGGAGCTGGGGATTTTGCATTGAGGTCCTTTATACCACCTCCTTCATCGTATATCAAGTCTGTAACGATACACTGCCTTGTCGTACTAACGGATGGCAAGTGTCTGCTTTGTCTGTTCGGATGCTTGGCACAACGCACTCTCTTTTCCTAAACCCCCAACCTGCTATGAGACGATTTCTTGCTCCAATTGGAAGTCTTGTACTTCTGGCATTAGTCATTGCAGCTTTCTCTCCAACGTCGGAAACGACGATTGAGGGCACCCTCGTTGACACGCGGTGCTACGGCATGAACAACGAGGCTAACGTGGGCAACGACCACATGGTGCCCGGTGCAGATGGTGAAATGCAGACCATCGAACAGTGCGCTACCGCCTGTGCAAACATGGGCATTCCCGCAGCCATCCTTGAAGATGGTGAGCCCGGTGCCGACACCTACGTTATTCTTGCTCCGGCTGGGCAACTCGCCGAACACATGGACAAAGAAGTTCGCGCGACCGGCAATGTTGCCATCAATGGCGGTATCATTCCCGATGTGCTTGAAGTGAAAGACGAAGATGGAAACTGGCAAGAGGTGGAAATCCAGGTGATGATGTAGCAGTCCTCTGGTTTTCTTTCCTCAACCGGTGGGCGCCAGGCAGTGTGCATTTAATCGTACGCAGCTTGGCGCCTATTGGTATAACGATAAATGGATGCGAGACCCATTCTCTCGTTTTAAACACGACAACACATTGCCCATGATGCCATCATACTGGTACCGCACCGCGCATTGGGGACTCTTCTACGGACTCGTCATTGGCGCCGTACTTATTATTATGATGACCGGCTGCGAATCTGAGGAAACGGCAGAGCCAACTCACAGCCCCGGGGATAGCCTCGTCGTGGTAGGAACACTCATGGATACCCAATGCTTTGCACAGCAACGCGATGAAGTAGGAGATGAGGCTGCCTACGCACAAGCTGGTACCTTCTCGTGCTCCGGCGAGTTTGTCAAGGAAGGCGGTCCTGCGGGTCTGGTGGAAGAAAACACGGATCCCTCCGATGAAGCCACCTGGATTCTGGTAGCCGTTCCCCAGATGCTCTCGGCCCATATGGGCGACCGCGTGCGCGTGGGTGGACAGTTTCGGTCGCGCGGCGTGCTCGTGCCCCATCGCATCGACCTGGACGATGATGGCAAATGGGTTCACATTTTTTGACCAATCTGCTGCGTTTACATGCGTATCTTCTGTTCTGTACTGCTTCTTGTTGCTCTGGCTGCGTGCGGTGGGGCCGATGCTCCCGACGAGGCCGATGCAATCCCTGACCCTACTGTCGAAAACCCTGCGGAAGAAGCGCCCGCTGACGGGCCTGATGAAGCATTGGGCTCCGTTCACTCAACCGAGGGCACCGTCCATTCCATAACACCCGATCGATCCCACCTTCGCATCGATCATGATCCTATTCCGGATTACATGGAGGCTATGCGCATGCCATTTGCCGTAGAAGATACCACTCTGATAAGCGGCGTAGAACCCGGCGACCGCGTAGCGTTCACCTTTGATGATTCGGGAAGCATCGCCCAAATCACCGATCTGGACCGAATTGAGGAAGCTGAGAACGAATAGCAAAACCCCCCTGACCGCAAGGGATACGCCTGCACAGGAGCTTGTAACGTCACAGCGTGCTGTGACACCTCCACCGCCAGTTCGGCCTTCAGCAGGCTTTGGGCGATTCAACGGCCCTGCCTATCTCGGGGGAGATCTTTCGACTCCGTCCCTGCTAAGTGGGCCCACAAAAGAATCTTTGAGCATGTCATTGCGAGGAGCGCCAGCGACGCGGCGCTGTGAGCGCAGCGAGGAAGTGCTTTTAGAGTGCAATCTTGTGCCTTCAAACAGGGCGGTACTGCTCAATTAAAAGGCATGAAATCGCACCCCAGGAGTACTCGGGCTTCGCCCAGCGCCACGTCGGTCGCAGGCTCCCTCCTCGCGATGACAAGGTGTAAACGTATTTCTGCCGATTTACTTAGGCGCAGGTGCTCCGCTCAAGATGACATCATTTACGGGGTGCGTTGCAGCCCAACCATTGACCTGCGACAAACCAATAGCAACTCTTCCAGAACGCCCATCACACCGAAGGGTTAGAACAGGCAATTCTCCGCACCCCATCAACAGATCGCCCGTACGACGTTGCCTGCAACCGATAACCACTCGGCGATTCTGCTTATCTACTGCTCCGACCGCAAAGGATTGGTGGCCGAGATAACTCACTTTCTGTCCCGCTACAACGGCAACATTCTGGAGATCGACCAGCATGTCGATGAACAGAACGGGGTGTTCTTTATGCGTGTGCAATGGGATCTGGACCGCTTTGAGATGCCCGACACATCCATCGAAGCCCAGTTCAAGGAAGAGGTGGCCGAGCCGCTCGACCTGAACTGGACCCTTCACTTTACCGGACAAACGCCTCGGATGGCGGTCTTCGTTTCGAAGTACGCGCACTGTCTGCACGATGTGCTCGCACGATACAGCAGCGGAGAATGGAAGGTGGATATCCCGCTCATCGTGAGCAACCACGACGACCTGCGACCGCTCGCCGAAAAGTACGAGATCGACTATCATCACTTCCATGTAACCCCCCAAACGAAGCCCGGGGTCGAACAGCAACAACGCGCTCTGCTTCGTGAGCACGAAATAGATTTTATCGTGTTGGCCCGCTACATGCAGATCCTTACGCCGGACTTCGTGGATTGCTATCCGGCACGCATCATCAACATCCACCACTCGTTCCTGCCGGCTTTTCCAGGGGCGCGGCCGTATCACTCGGCCTACCGGCGCGGCGTGAAGATCATTGGGGCAACAAGTCACTACGTGACTGAGGAGCTTGACCAGGGACCAATCATCGAGCAGGATGTGATTCCTGTAAACCATCGCCACTCGGTAGATGACCTCATCCGCAAAGGCCGTGACCTGGAGAAGATCGTGCTTTCGCGGGCGATCTGGAATCATCTGCAGCGAAAGACACTGGTGTTCGAAAATCGCACCATCGTGTTTCGATAGCCGGTTAGCCGCCGCGTAGGCATCCTGCATTTCTCCTGCTCCACCTGTACCTTGAGGAGGCTCCTGCTTTTTTAGATAATCGGTCCCGCTCATGCCCCACCCGCGTTCTCTTCCCGCTGTCTTGCTGCTCGTTGCCGTGGCGCTACTCACCATCCGCTGCGCGCCCTCTGAGCCCGTCACCGACGATACTCCAGATGAACCTGAAGAGCCTGCGGGACCGGCTTATACGCTTCTCGCGCACACCGACACGCATATCGTAGCACACATGCTCGCTGTCGACGAAGCCGATACGCTTCACACGAGTGTAGAACGCGTCATTCAGCATGTAGCTGCGCCGAATCATGATGCCGTCGCGTTCACGTACGCCTCTGACGACTCTCTCTACCTGGCACGCTATGCGCCTTCCGACAAAGGGCTTCAGGTTCTTCACGCGCACCCCTCGCCTGCCAACTACTCTGTCGCCTGGCATCCGACCGATGATGCCTTTGCATACGGCGTATACACTCCTACGCCCAACGATAATCGTGGCGCTGGCACGGTGCGCATTGCCCAGGAAAACGATACCCACTCGGTAGGGTGCAGCGCCTCCACCGAGGTGCTGGCCTGGCTCTCCGACGGCGAGCTCTCGGTACGCGACGACGAAAACCTCTACGTTGTCGGTGCCGACGACTGTGCCACACAAGCGACCCTCGACATCCGCAGGCATCACCAGCTTACGTACCATCCTTCAGGTCGCTATCTTGCTTATATCTACCGCACGCTTGAGTACAACCGGAGCGCAAACGAGTATCAGCCCGACTCCAGCCTGTACGTGAGCAGTGCCTCGGGTACCAACGAAACGCTGCTCTTCGGCAACGAACGGGCTGCGCGGCATGCGACGTGGGCTCCCGACACTTTTGAGTTGGCCGTGAGCGTCGAAGAAGAAGGCACGCGCCGCATTGTCGTTTCCGATGTCGCCTCTGAAGAAACGACCTTTCTGGTCTCCCCAGCCGAGGCTCCAGCCGGCGCCCAGACCCATCCGCACTGGAGTCCCGAGGGCGATGCCGTCGCATTTACCCTCACCACCGACAACGGCACACAACAAGCCGCCGTGCACCAGGCGGGCTCTACCGATCTGCTCATGCCGGTTACCGGTCCGGTGTGGGGCTGGGTAGATGCGCAGACGATTGCCCTCCCCACCGAGGACGGCCCCACGCTCACCGATCTGAATGGGTCGCCGATCTACACGCTGGAGGACAGCTCGACTACACTTATCGGCGCCTGGCCTGCTGAGGCGGTGATCGGTAAACGATAGATTCAAGGCACAGACCGGTAGGCAAATCTACGCCGCAGTGCATGCCTACTACGCCCGCCTGCATCGTTGCCTTTGGGCGCCTGGTTCAGACACTATCTATGCATACCCATCAGTAGCCATGCCCTACGCGCAAGGCATTCGTGCTAACCTCCCTCAGTTTCTGCTTCAGGTCGTTACGGTATTTGCCGTAGGCCTCACAATGGGTGCCGAGCGCACCATCGTGCCCATTATGGGCGAAGAGCTGTTTGGCATCGGATCGGTACTGATCATCGGGTCTTTCGTGGTTAGTTTTGGCATCGTCAAAGCAATTCTAAACCTGTATGCCGGCAAATGGGCGGATATGTACGGGCGGCGGCCTGTGCTTATTGCTGGATGGCTGGTCGCGCTCCCGATTCCGTTTATCCTGATGTATGCTCCCAACTGGTGGTGGGTCGCTGCAGGCAACGTGCTACTGGGCGTTAACCAGGGCGTGGCGTGGAGCATGAGTATGGTATCCAAGATCGAACTCGCCAAACCGTCCGAGCGCGGACTGGCAGTCGGCATCGACGAAGCATTCGGGTATACGGGCGTTGCCGTGGGGGCATGGCTTACCGGCGTTATCGCATCGGCTTACAGCCTGCGACCAGAGCCCTTCTACTTGCTCCTGCTTGTCATTATTGTAGGGACGCTCATCGCGCTCTTCTTCATTGAAGAGACACTCCCCTACGCCCGTGCCGAGGCTGCGTCTGAAAACGACGCGCCGGACGCTCAATCCAGCGAGGCCAACCTGCCGTTCTGGACCATCGTAAAGCGGGCAACCTACCGCGACCGGACGCTCTTCGCAGCCGCGCAGGCTGGTCACGTCGAGAACTTTGTGGATACGCTGGTATGGATCGCCTTTCCGCTCTTCCTCGTAGCTCAGGGCCTCGATCCAGCTCAGGTCGGAGTGGTCGTTGGCGCGCACAGTGCTGCGTACTTCCTCCAGATCTACACCGGACGCCTGGGCGACCAGATCGGGCGCAAGCCGCCTATCGTGGCCGGTATGCTGCTTGCCGGAGCGGGGGTGCTCGGCATGACATTCGTCGATAGCTATGGCGCGTGGATTGCGCTTTCGGCGCTCTCGGGCGTGGGCATGGCGCTACACTATCCGAACCTCATCTCTGTAGCCAGCGATGCCGCCCACCCGCTGTGGCGCTCAACCGGACTCGGCGTCTATCGCCTGTGGCGCGACTTAGGCTATGCTGTAGGAGCCGTGTTTATCGGCCTTACAGTGGATGCCGCCTCACTCGAAATAGCGTTTGTTGCTACGGCCCTGGTTATGTTTGCCTCAGGCGGATACGTGGCATGGCGCATGGAAGAAACTCATCCTGAGTTTGGCACGCACGCTCCTGTAAAGTAGGTAACTGTGAATAGATAACGCCCAGCAGGCAGCACAGCGGTGCGCCACAAGCACTCCTGCAATGCGCCAAAGGATCACGGCGCACCCAACAAGATCCAGTAGACGCCCGACTGGTGCGTGAAATATACTGTGGCCAGTTGTTCCACACACGCACTTTTCTGTCTGCAACGGACAGTCCGTCTCATGGGTCGTATTGCCGGACACATTTCATGGCTGGGGGCGCCTTCTCTTCACTGGGTTGCGTCTCGCTCCTGCACCGAGCGCCCTGCCCTGCGCGATGGCGTCGCCATGAGCGGACACTCGTTTGTAGACGCAGAACGCGAGCTCCTCATCACTGCCGACGCCCGCCTCGACGACCGGCGCGGGCTCTGGATGAAGCTGCGCCGCGCAACTGATCCTGCTTCCCCGCCGAGCGATCTCCGCCTCGTGCATCGCGCCTACCTCAAATGGGGCCCCCTCCTCGGGAAGCACATCCTTGGCGACTATGCTATCGCCATCTGGGATGCCTCAAAGCAGCACCTCGTGCTCCTGCGCGACATCGTCGGCATCCGCCCACTCTACTACGCGTCCATACGCGACGGAATCGTCTTTGCCTCGTCGGTCCCCGACATGCTCGCTCACCCGCGGGTCGATGCCGAGGTCAACGAAACAGCCGTAGCTCACTTTCTGGCACATGCGTCATCAGGGGGGCCTCACACCTTCTTCGAAGGGATACGCACCGTTCCGCCCGCCCATGCGCTCGTTTTCAGCGCCAAGGGGCATGTGTCACATCGGTACTGGCAGGTGGATGCGCACGCTTCGCATCCCCCCGCCAATGACGACGCGTACGCGGATGGATTGCGCACCGTGTTAGAAGCCGCTGTACGCGACCGCATGGCGCCCGGCACAACAGGACTCGCCGTAAGCGGCGGGCTCGACTCCTCGTCGCTCGCGTGCCTGGCGCATCCGCATCAGCCTGCTGGCCGCCCGTTGCCGATTTTCTCTGCTACGTTTCCTACGCTGCCCGCCGCCGCCCGCAAGCGCAGCGACGAGCGTCACTACCTGCGCCATCTTACGCAGACCGGTCACTTCGACGTGCACATGCTGCCGGTCGACCACCTCAACCCGGCCGCGGAAATCGATGATGCCGTTCGCCTGCTGGGGGGGCCGCCTCATATCTGTAACCTCTACCTGCAGCGCCATCTGCAGCGGGCCGCCCACGCAGCCGGCTGCACTGTTATGATCGATGGGTCGGAGGGCGATGTAGCCGTGTCGCATGGGCTCGGGTGGCTGGCCGAACTGGCTGCCGCGCGCCGCTGGCCTCAGTTTATCGACGAGGCGCAGGCGCTCGCGCAGCGCGTAGGCGGTGCACAGGCTCCTGCGCTGTTCTGGACGTTCGGCGCCCCCTACCTGCGCGAGCAGATCCGGGCCCACCCCGTTGCAGGGCTTCGCGCAGCCCATCAGCTGCATCGCACCCTCGGACTCTCGCGGCGCATGCTCTGGACGCGCTGCGTGCGCGGTGTAGACGAAAATCCGTCTCCTTCTGTGCTTCAACACAGCTGGATCGACCGGCTCACGAGGCCCGCTGATTCGCCCTTACCTCGCAGCGAGCGCGACGTGCATGCGCAGTCCATTCATGCAGATGACGTAGCCGTTTCGGCAGTGCTCACCGAAATCAATCATATCGCCGCTGCCGACGGACTGGAGCGCCGCCATCCGTTCTATGACCGGCGCGTGCTTGAGTACTGCGTTGCGCTGCCCCCCACCCAGAAGCTCCGCCACGGGTGGACGCGCTGGGTGCTCCGTACGGCCATGGGCGCCGACCTTCCCGCTGCCATCCGCTGGCGTGCTGGCAAGTCGAACCTGGCTCCCACCTTCAACCGCAATCTGCTGCGCGATGCCGCCGACCGCCTCGATGCCGCGCCGACCCACCCGCAGCTTGCTAACTACCTCGATCCCGAGGCGTTCGCCGAGGCGCGCGCCTCAGGCGATGCCACCACTTGCTGGCGCGTGCTCGGCCTTATGGCCTGGTTCGACGCGCTCCCCGACCTTGCCGCTTCATCATCACACGTATCGGCCGCCTCATCGCGGCAGGAGCAGTACCCAGCAGCCGATACACGTTCATCTACACAGCCCTTACCAGTCCAATGAAAAACAAACCTTCATACGAAGCCCCCAAGCTGACGACGTTCGGCTCGGTGGAGCGTCTCACTGCAAACAACGGATGCAAGAACATGTCTGGACCAGACGATGGGTATTTCATTCAAGGAAGTGGTGCCCGCTTGTCCGACTGTTCATAACGCACGCAGCTACAACCACACAGGGTAGCGGGAGGATATTAAGTGATTGACATGTGGTTTACATTCATCGCAAGCCGCTCAAACCCCCTCTGTCTTCGACATCTCCCCCTTGGCTAAGGGGGAGAAACCCGTAGGGAGAGGGGGTTCGACCAAGACAAAGCTGCGGTTTCCAATAACCTTATCATTTAGCGTTTATCCACTACCCCACATAGATACGACGCGGCGCTGACCACCGTATACTTTTTCTTGTTTCACTGCACGCTTCACTATGCACTATTACCGCGCATACGGACTCTACATCCGCTCTTCCGTGCGACTTCCGGAACTGGTACAGGTGCCTCAGAGAGACGCCGCGTTCGATCTTACCATTACGCGTGACACGCTGGCTGACGCTCCGGCATTTCTGCCGGAGCGCTCAGTTCAGATCCGTCATGTAGATCAAACCATTTACGCCCACTGGACGGGTCTCGGCACGTATGCCGCCACCCAGGGCATGCAGATCCGGTTTCGTCCGGCTGCAACAGCCACCCCTGCTATGCAGCGCCTCCCGCTTTTAGGCGTCATGATGGGTCTCATTTTGCATCAACGCCACGTATGTACATTACACGGTAGCGCCGTAGCCTTACCTCATGGGGCCGTCGCGTTTGTTGGTCCTAAAGGAGCAGGCAAGTCCACCACCGCAGCTGCCCTGCAGCACGCAGGCTACCCACTTCTGTCTGACGACGTATTGGCCCTTGCCGCACCGTCACAGTCTTCACAGTTCGGTATAGAGCCGGCTTTTCCGCAGATCAAACTTTGGCCCGATGCTGCCCGCGCCGTAGGCCAATCCCCAACTGACCTTGATGCGCTCGCCCCTCATCTACCCAAACGTGCCTGGCGTTCGCATGAGCGGTTTGCCACCCAGTCGTGCCCGCTTCATGCTCTGTATGTTCTCGGGTTCGGTAGCGAGCTTGCCATTACTCCTCTCTCTCCACGCGATGCGTTTCTCGCTGTGCTCCAGGAAACGTATGCTCCCCGCTTTGTGGGTCGCCATGGCACGGGTTCAGATCACTTCAAGACGCTCACATCGTTTGTGAACCAGATACCGGTATACCGCCTTACGCGGCCCCGCGATCTTGACCAACTCCCTGATCTCGTTGCGGCCCTGACCACCCCTCACCATGCAGATGCGCCAGTGGCTCCCCAAACTGCGCGCCGTCGGGTACCCCCCAGTGCCGTCGTTTCTTGATGTATCGCGTGTAAGCAATTTGCGTTCTTGCTTTTGGCGCTGTTTGCCCCCTACCGGGTACGGCTACCCTGAAAGAATCTTTTACAATAGCCCAAGAGGTTTTTCTATGTCTAAGAACGGCTATGCTGCTCCATCGCTTACCGTCTACGGCTCCATATCGTCCCTTACGGCTGCCGGATGCTTTAAAGGTAAACAGATCGGCTACCCCAGTGACTTCAGCTTTTCAATTGGTGGGCGTGAGTTCTCGCTCCCGATTACTGACTGCTCGTGAAGTGCACATTAGCCAGAGTTATTGCTGGGACGCGTGTGCCTGTCTTCATTCGACGCTGCACCAACCGAAACATAACCGTGCTGCTTCATGACGCGCGCCGGCCCATCGAGTCCCACCCTATGCTCTGTTTTACCCGTTGCGTTTATGCTCCAAAAGACGATGCAGCATGCGCTTATCATATGGCACGCTATCCCTGAGATGACCGTATGTTAAGTCAGACGGCATTCACGTTCCCCTTAATGCGACCACGGACTTTTTTGATGAAGACATCCACGTACTCCTCCCCCAAGCTTACAACGTATGGCTCTGTCGAAGATCTGACAGCCGCTTCAAACGACGGACGTAACGATAACTTTCCGCTGGGCGACTGCCCTCCCGGGAATGGAAGCCCGAACAATCGTATCTTTGACTGCTCGTAGATAGCCCCTGCAGCTGAGAGGTTTACGGAAAAAAGAAGTAAGCGCCGCACCGGCTTAAGAGCCCGTGCGGCGCTTCTCTTTTTGCGTTACGGCACGTTTTTAATCCAGCGGTCTCTTGATTATGATAGTGCACCACATAATAGTGCACCAATAGAAGCCCCTGGAGGTCCTTTTTACTCGGCTTTACTCGACAATCTCAATCAGCTCCGCCTCGCGAAGCTCAGCAAGTAGTGCGCGTACGTCCTGGTCTAAAACATCAGGATCTACGTCATACGTCTCTTGCAGCGCAGTGCATATCTCGCCGACGGACTGCGGCGTCTGGACAAGCGACCAGATCTGGCTGCCTACCTCGTTGAGTCCGTAGTACGTTCCATTAGCCAGGTTAAGTATTACCTCTTCTCCGGCAAGATCAGACGACACATGGTCGCTCGTCGCGCAGACGCGCGTGTCCGACGTAAACATGAGAGCGTTTTCAGGTTGTGATGTAGACATATCAGGTAGCTCTTAAGTGGATGCGGTTACGTTATCAGTTTCCCTTGCGGGCTTTGTCGTCATGTGTTACAGGTGGATACAGCCGGGCAAAGGCCGCGTCTGCGTCGTCTTCGATTAGCGGGCGACCGTCGCATTCGAGCCATGCGTGCGCGCTCAGGGCCGCCTCAGTGCGCTTCACACCAATCTGCAGATCGGTCGAGAAGCCTGCACGCGCTAACAGGTAGCGTGTGGCGAGCGATTGCGGAAGGCAGGGCCGCTCGGGCATTAGGGCGTGACTTACCAGCGCCACGGCTTCAACAATACGTCGCCTCCCACGGCGATCTGCTCTGTAGCGGGGTGCTGGCATGCTTGCGGCCACCACCCGCTGAAACGGAAAGAGACGCAGGGCCCCCCATGCCACACTCACAGCACCCAGAGCACGCAGCAGGTCGCGGCGCTTCGTCCAGTTGCTGGTGCGCCAGGCGCTCCATAGAATACGGATAGCAGTTGATGCGTACATGAGGCGATAGAAAGTAAACGAGATGTCTTGCAAAAGTGATAGGCGATCACCATTTCAGGGAGAGACCGACTCGACCACCTGGCGGGCTGCCGCTTCTTTACGTACCGGGGCGCTCGGAACCGTTTCTTGCGGCATCGTCCCCTGCAGAGCAGGTTCTGCCGGAATGTGTGGGGGCTGATCTATAGACGCCTTTCCGTTTTCCTCTGCACTGCCCAGCCAGTCACAAACGACGCGTGCCGGCCGTACGAGCAGGTAAAGCGGGGTAAGCAGCGTGGGCAGATCGGCAAACGCACGGTCGCGCTCACTTGGCTCCAGGCTGCGGCGCATATACTCCCCCCATATGGGCCACCGGTCGCGCCACCGGCGGCGTGTACGCGAAAAGAACCGTACTTGCTGTAGCCGGATGGTGCGGTCAAGCCCAGCGTCGGTGCAGAGCCAGCTTGTTTCGATGTAGTGCGCCAGTTCACCCACGACCGGATCGCGCGCAATAGCTGCGGCAAACGCATCGTGGATGGGCGTGTCGAGCCAGCGCGCGGCAACGTGCACCCCCAGCAGAAGCACCCGTTCACAGTGCAGGTCGGCTGCCCGACAGCACAGCGCCTCAGCATCCAGGTCTGGGTGGTGGTGCAGCATGTGGGCTACGTCAGCCACCCACTTCAGGCGCGCCCAGTGGTGCTTGGTGCCGTGGGCACACAGGTAGAGCAGCAGGTCGTCGGGCGCCATCGTGTAGATCGACTGCGTTCCGATCGGAGTGCGCACAGCGCGCGCCAGCACGCCGTCGGCATAGAGCGGATAGGCCAGCGTTTTGTTGATCAGCTCTGTGTGGATCTCCACGACAACCTGGTCCGCGGCCCGGCGCATCTCAATGCCTATCTGTGCTTCCAGGGCCTGCGACTCGCCTGCTTGAGAGCGGAGCGATTCGAATCCCATATCATGCAGAATCGCTTTTACCTGCGGCACCTCATGGGGCGCCACGAGCACGTCCAGGTCTGCAAACCGCCGGAAGGCAAGATTGCCGTAGTAACGCTGTGCCAACACCGCCCCTTTGAACGACACCACCCGGCACCCTGCCTGGTCGCAGCGCTGTAGGAACTGCAGCAGCACGTGCAGCCGGTGCATGTTGAAGTGCGCGGTCATCCGGCTCTGCGCGTGCAGCGTGGCGCGGGCCTCATCAGGAAACGACCCACAGTCGTGCACCTGCTGAAGGAGCATCGCTTCTACGCCGTGCCGCCGCGCCTGCGAGAGGACCACCTCCCAATCCAGGTCATAGGTTAGCAGCGTTTGGATGCGCGCGTTGCGCTCAGGTGATGTATGTGCAGCGGCACAGGCACGCACGAGGGCGATTTCGTGGGGATGCGTGTGCCACGGCGATGCTGTAGATGACAAGGTAGACCAGGACATATCTTACGAGACAGGCGATGAAATGGGGGAGGACGGAGAGGGTCTTCTCTGGAAAGCGCTGGGATCATGCCGGGGAGCAGCACGGTGCTCGGTCTGCGTCCGCCACGACGAAGCGTAGCGTCCGTCCGCATCTACCAGCGCCTCGTGCGTACCCTGCTCCACGATCTGCCCGCCCTCCATCACAATAATGTGATCGGCGCGCATGGCGGTCGTGAAGCGGTGCGTGATGATGAGAGCAGTGCGGTTGTGCACAAGATCACGGAAGCGGTCGAGCCAGGCGGCCTCGGCCCACGAGTCCATGAAGCTGGTGGGCTCGTCAAGAATAACGAGCGGCGCCTCGCGGTAGAAGGCCCGTGCCAGCGAGATGCGCTGCCACTGCCCGCCGCTCAGCTCCACGCCGCCGTCGAACTGCTTGCTGAGTAGCGTGTCATATCCGCTCGGGAGCTCCTGGATGAACGCGTCGGCTCCGGCTCCCTGCGCTGCTGTTTGTATAGCGGCCTGCTCGTCTCCGTTAAGTTCGGTGTGCACATCGCCCAGCGCGATGTTCTCGGCAGCGGTGGCAATGTAGTGCACGGGATACTGGAACATAACTGCAATGCGGCGGCGCAGCTCGGCCGGCTCGAAGTCGCGGATATCGGTGCCGTCGAGAAGAATGCGGCCTTCCTGCGGATCGTAAAAGCGGCACATCAGCTTCATAAGGGTGCTTTTGCCTGCTCCGTTTGCTCCCACCACGGCCACCGTAGCGCCGGCGGGCAGGTGCAGGCTAAAGTCGCGCAGCACCCAGGTGTCGCTGGCCGGGTACTGAAAGCCGACCTGCTCAAACGTGATGCCGTGGCGCAGCGTGTTGGGCACCGGAGCCGGGTTCTCGCCGGTGGTTTCGGTGGTCGATTCAATGTCGAGAAATGTAAAGAGGTGCTCCAGGAAGAGCGCGTCGGCATAGAGCGTGCCCAGACTGCTCAGCACGGTGCGCATAAGCCCCTGCCCCTGATCGAACGCACGGTAGAAGAGCGCCAGGTCGCCGAGCTGGGCCCGGCCCTGCAGCGCACGCGCCCCGATCCACACCAGCGCCCCGCCGGTGATGAGGAGTCCGACAAGCCCGGCCCCGAATGTAGCCAGGCTCTGGTCGCGCATCAGGCGCAGGCGGTCGGTACGAAGTGTTTTGCGCACGGCGTTGTAGGCCGACCGAAAGCGCTCGCCCAGCCCAAACAGCCGCACTTCGGCGGCCGGTATGGGATGCGTAACGACACGGTCGAAGTAGTGGGCCCAGCGGCGCTGGTCGGTGGTGTCTTCCCACCAGGTATGGTGGCGCTGTTTGTGACGTACCACCACCCAGAGCGCAGGTAACGTGCTCACAAGCAGCACCAGAGGCAGCCAGGCACTATATGGAATGAGCAGCACCGCCACCCCGATGAGCGTGATGGTGTGCTGCGCGATGGTGCCGATGCCTTGAAGCAACGAGAGCGATCGCGACGCGGCCTCGCTGTTGGCACGGTCCATCGTATCGTAGTACGCTGGCGACTCGTAGAACGCGTAAGCGACCTCGGCAGCTTTCTCGTGGATGGCTGCCTTGATGTGGTCGTGCAGCAGCTCTGCCTGGGCCGTCTGGACCCACGCCCGTACCGCGCTCAGCACCTCTATGGCAACCATGATCGCCGCCATGAGCGCTGCCGGACCCAGTACGGGCGCCGCGGCCTCCCATGAAAGTCCCATGTTGAGCGCCTCTGCGATACGGTCAACCAGAATCTTGGTCAGGTAGACAGAGGCCGTGGGCAGAAGACCTTGCAAGACCAGCAGGAGCACCCAGGCCAGCGTCCAGCCCCGCGTAGCCTCCCACGTCATGCGCAGCGCCCGCGGCACATAGGCCAGGCGCTGCTGCAGATGCCGGGCCTGCTCGGCCAACCGCTCAACAGAAAGAGACATATAGAAGCGAGGACTGCACGTGTGGATGGAACGAATCCGCGCATCCTCCTGGGCTCGGCATCTTCTGGAAACGCTCTGCAGACTGCGCGCCGCCGAGTAGCATGTCCCTGCATCGTCGGTTTCAATCGCTATAGCCAAGCTACAGCGGCTTCAACCGCCTTGCTGAGACCGGCTCCCAAACGACGCTCGCCTGCACGTTTACTTTTCAGACACTACCTAAGCCACCGGATCATACGCTGAGGCGCCTACATGGCGCTCGGTCATAGTATCGTGTAGACGGGCACCTCGCGTATCATCCATTGCTACCCTCTGGATATGGAGAACTGGATATGGAGTAGACGCGCACGCTCCCTGCATATGCTTCCCGACAGCAGCTCTTTGTGCACGTCCTGCGATTACACGCCCCAGAACACGTAGATGCCCAGCGCGGTGGCTACAGCCAAGATGAGTTGAAGGGGAGCGCCAATCCGAAAGAAATCGCCGAAGGTGTACCCGCCAGGGCCGTACACCATCAGGTTAGTCTGGTAGCCGATAGGTGTTAGCATAGCCGTGCTGGCAGCAAAGGTAACAGCCAGCACGAAAGAGAATGGGTCGGCCCCAATGAGGCGGGCTGCGTCAACAGCTACCGGTATCATCAGCACCACACTGGCATTGTTGCTTACGACTTGCGTAACAAGTGCAGTAAAGAGGTAGAACACAAAGAGCATCGCGAGGCCCGGAAGCACCTTAGCCAGGTCTACCACATAGCTGGCCAGATATGCAGCCCCTCCGGTCTCTTCCATCGCGGTGCCGAGTGGAATCATACCGGCCAGCAAGAAGATCACCGGCCAGTCAACCGAGTCGTACACCTCGTTGGGGCGCAGGCATCCGGTTGCGACCATAGCCAGCATGCCAAGAAGGGCTGTCACGAGGATAGGCATCACACCCGCTCCGGCCAGTCCCACAACTGCGGCTACAATGCCGAGCGCAATGGGCATCTTAGCTATACGCTGCTTTGGGGGCTCTTCTTCGCGCGTTACGATGAAGCGGCGATCCTGACCAAGCTGCTTAAACGCCTGATCGGAAGCCAGCACCAGCAGCGAGTCGCCTCCACGAAGCTTAAACTCTGACAGGTGGTCGTGCACCACCTCACGCCCGCGCCGAATGGCCAGTACGTTGGCCTCGTAGCGCTCCTCAAAACGAAGCGACCCGATGGTTTCGCCCATCAGATCGGTGTCGGGCAGCATCACAACCTCTACCAGGCGACGCGGCGCCTGGGGGTCGCCTTCGTCGCCGTCGGCAAGTCCTGCCGTCGTCGGCGCGATGCGCAGGTTTTCGCGCTCAAGCAGGCGCAGCAGCGTATTCCGATCGGTCCGAATCATGAGCCGGTCGTCGGGTCGCACCTCCTTCCGGGCCAGCGGCTGCGAGAATTTCTCGCCTTCGCGAATGAGATGCACAATGTCAGCATCAAGGCTCAACGCGCGCACCACCTCGCGAACCGTCTTTCCTTCAAGCTCGGAGTTCTCGCGGACGGCAACCTCGGTCAGATACTGGTCCATCTCGAAGCCTGTGGCCAGGTCTTCCTCAGGACTGATTCGCTCCGGAATGAGGTGGCGTGCCACGAAGAAGAGATACAGGAAGCCGATGACGAGCAGAATCGCCCCCAGGTGGGTAAACTCAAACATTGTGAACGACCGGTCGATCAGCCGCCCCGAAATATCGCTCGCCAGCAGGTTGGTCGAGGTCCCGATCACCGTAAGCATCCCGCCGATCATCGAGATGAATGAGATCGGCATCAGGTACTTCGACGGAGAGGTCTTGGTCTTTTTGGCGATGTCGTTTGCCATCGGAATCATCATGGCTACGACCGGGGTGTTGTTAATCATGCCGGCCGTGGTGCCAGAGAGCCCCGTGAGCATCGCAAACTGCCTCGACGAACTGTCCTTACCCCACTCCACAAACTTATCGCCCAGCCACTGGATAAACCCGGTACGCCGCACCCCCTCGCTGAGCACAAACATAGCCAGCACCGTAATCGTAGCCGGGTTCGCAAACCCCATCAGTCCGTCTTGCGGACTGATCTGCGTCCAGGGTTCCAGCACGATAAGCGCCACGAGCACGCCCATGGCGGTGATGTCAAGCGGCAACCACTCGGTTATGAATAGCACCAGCGCCGCAGCAATAATTCCGAAAACGACCAGCATGTCGATGGTCAGTTCCGAGCTTGTTGCAGCAGCTTGTATCAGCGGCCATGTCAGATCAACAAGAGATACCATGAAGGGTACACTGGTGCAGGAATGAAGACAGCAGACGAACCAGCAGCCAGGAGCTGCAGACACAAAACACGTTTCCGAAATGCACGGCGCAAAAAGAGCGTTCCACCGTTGGCATTCTATTACGATTGCCAGAGATTTCGGCATGAGCTGCTGCACGCCCTGTCAACTTCTCATGTCCATGCGGGTTAGGGCGTACGCGCCAACCGGGCTCGCTCTCCCCTTCCGCCGAACTTCTCTCGTATGACCGTCAACGTCGTTCTGCCGCTGCCGCTCGATCAGGTGTTCTCCTACGCCGTGCCGCCTGCGCTGAAGGCCGACGCCCGGCCCGGCTGCCGCGTGCTCGTGCCGTTTCGCGGACGCCGCCTCACCGGCGTTATCACCGGCGAAGGCCCCGATCCCGACGACGTGGACTTCTGGCTCCGCTCCCTCGACGATGTGCTCGACGAGCGGCCCACGTGCCCGCCCGAGCTGCTGCGGCTGACGCGCTGGATTGCCGACTATTACGTGTGTAGCTGGGGCGAGGCGCTGAAGGCCGCGCTACCTGCCGGGTTCACCGTACAGACCGAACGGCGGCTGGCGCTGGGGGAGGCGGAGGCCGCCGCCTGGCCCGACGATGACGACGCGCAATCCGTGCGGCGCGACCTGGCGGAGCACGACTCGACTACGCTGAGCGCCTTGCGGAAGCGGCTGGGCCTATCGGTTTCGCTGCAACGCATCCGAACCTGGGCCGACGCCGGATTGCTGGAGCTCACCACCACCTTGAGCGATCCCTCCGTATCCGCCAAAACCGAAACTCACCTGCAACTGGCGGGGCCGTTTCAGTCCCGCAGCGCCGCCCGCGATGCCGCTGAGTCGCTGCGTGGTGACAAGCAGAAAGCCGTGATGCGCACGCTGGCCACCGCCCACGAACAGCGCCGCGCCCCCGTGCGCCAAGCCGACCTCGTGGATGCGCTCGATGCGCCGTACAGCACCATCCACAGCCTTGTCGAAAAGGGCCTGGTGGAGCGCACCGAAGAGCGCGTGCATCGCTCGCCGCTAAGCGACCTGCCGCCGCCGGGCGATCCGCCCAACCACACGCTGCATCCAGCTCAGCAGGATGCACTGAACGCCCTCGAAGCCAAGATCGCTGACGCATCCTACCATGCCTTTCTGCTGCACGGCATTACGGGGAGCGGCAAGACGGAGGTGTATATCGCCGCGCTGAAGCAGGTCGTTGAGGCCGAACGCAGCGCCATTATTCTGGTGCCCGAAATCGCCCTCACGCCGCAGACCGTGCAGCGCTTTCGGGCACACGTGGGCGATACGGTGGCGGTGCTGCACTCGCAGATGAGCGCGGGCGAGCGCTTCGACACGTGGCAGGCGCTACGCGACGGACGCAAGCGGATCGTGATTGGCCCGCGCTCGGCGGTGCTGGCGCCGCTCGATAACCTGGGTCTCATTGTGGTGGATGAGGAGCACGAGGCGTCGTACAAGCAGTTCGATCCGGCCCCCCGCTACCACGCCCGCGATGTAGCCGTGATGCGCGCCCACATGAACGATGCCGTGTGCGTCTTGGGCTCGGCTACGCCCAGTCTGGAGAGCACCATGAACGCACGCCGCGGCAAGTACACCCGCCTGTCGATGCCCGAGCGCGTGCCCACGACCGACGGCACGGTGGCGCAACTCCCCGAGGTGGAGATCCTCGACCTTACGAAGCAGCGCAAGAAGCATCAGCTCAACGGACCGCTGTCGGACCCGATGCTGGAGGCCATCCACACGCGCATCGAGCGTGATGAGCAGGTACTCTTGCTGCAAAACCGGCGGGGCTATGCGCCCGTCATCGAGTGCGCCGACTGCGGCTGGGTGCCGCACTGCACCGACTGCTCCGTATCGCTCACCGAGCACAGCCACGGACGCCAGCTGCGCTGCCACTACTGCGGCTTCACGCGTCGCACGCCCTCGCACTGCCCATCGTGTGGATCCGACGCCCTGCAGCGCATCGGCACCGGCACGCAGCGCGTGGAGGAAATGCTGTCGCGCGAGCTGCCCCAGGCCACCGTCCTGCGCATGGACCGCGATACGACCCGACAGAAAGGCGCGCACCACGCGCTGTTGAGCGCGTTTCGAGAGGAGGGCGACATCTTGCTTGGCACGCAGATGATCGCGAAGGGCCTCGACTTTGCGCGGGTTACGCTGGTGGGCGTGGTGGATGCGGACGTGGGGATGCTCTTCCCAGACTTCCGCGCCGAAGAGCGCACGTTTCAGCTTCTTACGCAGGTCGCAGGCCGCGCCGGACGCGCTGATCTGGCGGGCACGGTCCTGCTACAGACCCGCAATCCCGACCACGCCGCGCTGCGCTTTGCCCAGACGCACAACTACAACGCCTTCGCCGAGCATGCACTAAAGGAGCGCAAGGCGCTGCGGTATCCGCCGTTTGGCAATGTGGCCTCGGTCGAGTTCCGCGCGCCCAAGCAGGAGGATGCCGAGCACCTCGCCACCCGGTGGACGAACCGCCTCCAGGAGCGCAGCGACCGCATCGACATTCTGGGGCCGAACCCGGCATTCATCCAGCGCGTGCAGCGCTACTTTCGCTACCGCACGATCCTCAAAACCACCGCTGGCCCCGGCGCCCTGCAGCGCGCCCTCCGCCACGCCCGCGATGCCTACGGCAGTCCGCCCTCGAATCACTACGTGTCGATTGATATGGATGCGCTGGATTTATTGTGATACCAACGCCGCATGCTCTGTTGGGGATGAAAGTATGGAAGCGTGAATGGGTGGATGAAAACAGCGTACCGCTTTATTCCCATTTTCAGCCTAAAACGAAAATAAGGGTGAGTTGCAGTCCAGTTATATCTTCTATTTGAGAATAGCAGGCTCTCGTATTCGCATGCAAGGTTTTACTGCAAGCGCCTATACCAGCCAGAGCAGCTTTCAGCCTGTGTCTTTTAAACGTCCACACATCCAAACATCCATTTCTCCACACGTCCACACTCAATTGTCCCACCCAACCACTTCGTACACGCCAATTTTGCGCTGGTCGGGCGTGGGGTCGAGTTCGACGTAGATGCGGTTGGCGTCGTCGCGGGCGAGAATCGGACCGGGTAGCGACAGGGCTTCTTGCTGGTTGGTATCCAGATGTCCAATAATAGCGAAATGCTCTTGCTCGCTCTTGTCGCGTTGCCGACCGTAGTACGCTGCAGTACGGTTGTGGAAGGACTGAACGACAGCTCTGTTTTCAAATCCGTAGGTGCGATGTACCCGTGATATGCGCGCCATACGTTCATAGAGGTCGTCGCGATCTCCAGCAAGCTCCATTGTGACTTCCTCTTCTGGATGTTTGAATTCCGGGTGCTCTAATCGAATGATGTCGATCCGTTCATACTCCTCAGTTGAGATATCATAGAGTTGGACATCAGGTGTTAGGTCATATCCCACAACAAGCCGATCATCTCCAACGAGATCTGCGGAACGCTCAGTAGACACGTGCGAAAATCCGTGGTACAACTCTGGAAATATGCCAAACGTGTCGATCACGTTGAGTGTGGCGTCCAGGCGGGCCATTGTCGTGTGCTCCGCGGATCGCTCCAGCCCTTGTTCGCGCGAATCAACCTGTTCGAGCGGATAGATGTACGTGCTATCAGCCAGGAGAAACGGTGTCGAGCCTGCACTCCACGAGCCTTCGGGAAGGCGATCCGTGCGGTAGAAGGTGCCTGCTGTGTCAAATACCGCGTAGCCCCGCCCATAGGACTGATTCACAATCACCGTGTCGCCGCTCACAGAAACGGTGTGCGGGTTGCGTAATTCGCCGGGGCCTTGGCCGGGAGCCCCAATATACGTTTGAATTGCACCTTCTCGGTTGAGCACCGCAACTCGGTGTCGCTGTATGTCGGCAATGTACACCCGAAACGGGTCGGTTGTCACGAATGCTCCGGTGTAACGACCGATGTAATCCTCATCGGTCTCCTGAATTGCGATGGTGTCAACAGGTATCAGCTGCCCACTCGCTGATAGCGTACGGACTTCGGGGTCTGATGAGAAATCTCCCATGCAAGCCGAAAGCACGAGAAAAGTGCAAGCAACTACGACGAAGGTCCGAATATTGTACATATTTCAGTCTATCTTGAGGGAAAAGTGCAGCCCTTGCTGAATTGCAAGGGCTGCACATACCGATCAGTACGTGAGGTGAGGAAGAATAGGCTCTGTATCATGTGGAAGTGGATTCCCAGGTGTGACAATTACTTCGCAAAGACAATCGAGAGGCTGACCTTCACAGAGGTTATCCCCAACAGTGTTAGAGCAAGGCTCTGAACTCGTTGAAACTGAAGAGGTAGTGGCCCCGACTTCTGCTGCGCCTACTCCATAAGTGGCAACCCCAACAGCCATGAGCAATGCAAGGGCCAAAAACGCCGAACTCAGGAAGTGGGCCAGTCGGCCCGATAAAGATGAATCAGTCATCGGTTTATGAGGGTTCATTGATAGAGAATACGAAGAATGGGGAAGGGATACGTCTTCGGCACCGAGCAGACAGAAGCGCTGTCCATCCGGCCCCCATGCCGATGGGTGTGGAATCAATGTCTGGAACGAAGTTTTGGACGCAAGGCGTAGGTTAAATCATTCTGGTAAACAAGCGCCTATGACACATCAAGCAGTCGGCGACGGTCGGTGTCAGATCGCTGCTCCGAGGGCGATATAATACGCGGCGTTTCGTCTCCCGAAATCAGCACGACCGCCGGGGTACGATCCACTCCGAGGGTATGATTAAACCACTCCGTCGTGTCGATGCGGGTCGGATACGGCGTAGCAAACTCGGAGAGGTAGCGCCGGGCAGAGGTCACGCCACGCTCCTTGAGCACATTGATCGCCTGCACCTGCTCATGCGAAGCTGCCAGTTCATGCCAGCGGTCCATCGCGCCCCGATTGGTGTAGCAGTCATGCGGACGATATACAAAAAAGACAATCTGATCAGCGCGAGGCGACCCCGTATTTCCAGCAGACGAGAGGGCGGCAGGCGACTTTACGGTTTCGTCTTGCATAACGATTGGAAGTGCTGCACACGATATATCGTCAACATGTATGGCGGGCGGTGCATCCCAGGTTGAGCCATCCGCGGAGTACCACCAGGCCAAAGCGGTTAGGGCCAACACCACACACCCGATGCCGACTTTGTGTAAGGGGCGAAGCATAACGTGATTTGACTGTCGTTCTTTGACACGCTTTTAACGTGAAAAAAAACGAGCGCCATGCAAGCCTGAAATGTTATCAAAATGTGAACGGAGGGCTACCGCTCATTCTATCCTACTATCTTCCACCTGTCCATTCTCTGTCTCTCTCGCTCTACATAACGCACCTGTATTCTATGAGGCGGAATTCCGCCCTCGAATCACTACGTCTCGATTGACATGGATGCGCTGGATTTGCTGTGATACCAACTCCGCATGCTCCGTTGGGTATGGAGGTATGGAAGCGTGAATGGGCGGATGAAAACAGCGCACCGCCTTATTCCCATTTTCAGGGTAAAACGAAAATAAGGATGCGCTGAAATCACCTCCGGTTTCGACCGGCTTTACCGTCAGCAGCAGTCGTTTCCACCGCGGGGGGAGGTGCTGTAACGCACCGCTGGCGATTCATACGGCCGTGCGCTCCTACTGACGTACCACTTGGTTCAGCGCTTCTTTCAACGCTTCCGGTTCGTCGGTACCCACGCGGATCGTCTCCTCTCCGCCAATGTCAAGCCTGACGGCCTGAAGGCCCGACACGTTGTACAGCCATCCGTCGAAGATATACCGAATGCCCCAGCCGTGCAAGACAGAGTTTTGAACCACCTCAACGCTGCGGATGTCCTCAAGAGGGAACTCCCGCGTCCAGAAGCCGGGGCCAAAATAGAATCGGAAGGTACGATCCGTGATCTCGGTGGTTAGTGTAGCAAAGAGGACGGTGACCACGGCGAGAAAACCCATTAGGGTAAGCCCGAAGATCCCAAGCTCGCCGTACTTAACCCTGAAGCTATAGTACATTACTACAAGCCCAACGAGACCTACCAAAATCGTCACATAGCCGATTTGCGTATGCTGGTATTTCATCTTGTTAGTTAGAGCTATTAGGTTAGAAGTTGCTGTGTTGTCAGTGCTCAAGCAGACAGTCTTACTTCGGGAACGGACTTATCTCCTGCCCCTAGAGTTTAACGCCTCATCGTTTGCGAGAAGCGAACTCGAACGGAGTCAAATGTTTCCTCGCAACCACTTACTCCCAGGTAGTCGCGTGAATTTGGAGCAGCTATTTCCTGTTATCTTGTGTGGGCAAATTTTCGAAACACATCAGTCAGCGGCTTCCATTTCAAGAAGTCAAACTGAAATGTTTGTTCGAGGGGGTGCAGGTACAGAATAAGAGCGCCTACCATAACAGTGCTGAAGGCCGGTAGTCCGACAAAAATTGCGATACCTGCATGAAGGCCAATGCCCGACCAGAAAAGATAGGGCCAACCTCGCTTATCCATGATCAACCCTGCGAAGAGGAAAAACTCTAACAGTATCGTTCCCCACGTGATTGCTGTGACGACTATCCCATGACTCAACATTGATAGAAGTACCGGTTCTGCCCACGGAGGCAAACCAAAGGCAGGGTCCGTAAACCAGTAATATATGGCTGTTCCATTTACCCACTCCTCGACGGTAACTTTTCCGGCCGCGCTATGAAAATATATGGCCGCAATCTGAATCCGTATGAGGAGGTAGGTTGCCCATCCTGTAAAGCGCCTGTACGCCGAGAAGTCTGACCAGACGCTCTTCGTTACCTGCTCCCAGTGCCACGTCCGCGGGTCGGTCAGAGTGAGAGGAATGAGCAGAAAGGTAAGAATGGCTGTGATCGCTTCTCCGCCGGTTGCGAGACTTGTCGTCGCGAAAAAGCTGAACGATACCCACCAATGCAGAACGCCCGTGATGTGGGGACGCCACCCGGACGCCACAAGAAGAAGGATCAAAACAGCCACCCACCGTGCACCGTTGAGAACACCCGCAGGCACGAGACAGAAGAGGGATATCTGTGCGATTAAGGTGCAGTTCGGCGGGTCCGGTACCCCGACCATTGGCGTAAACAGAGTATCGGCACTGTTGAAACCCAGCACGGCTGCGGTTTGCAAGGCCAGAAGCGTGCGGGCTAAACCATATACATTGGTCCACGGATTTCCGTATGTCCACTGTCGAATCTTTTTTCCGAGGGAGCTTAACATAGTATCTTGAGTTTTAGAACCTCGGAAGGCATATCGATCTCATCTTTATTCTGGCTCCAGGCCCAGGGAACAGGCTCCTGCCGTACAAATCCGATGTCTCCACAGAGCGTCGGATCGGGAGTGGTGTTTTCTAGCGTATCCGCGACAGAAACCTGTCGTAAGCATGAACCCGGAAAGGTTTCACAGGAGTCCCACTCGCCCAGTATCGCTCCCGCACGATGGAGAAGAAGAGCGTACTCGGTAAGCTGCGTTCGCGGTTTTCGGTCTAAACCAAAGAAATTTGAAGGCCGCGAATACGGACCCAATGAGGCGGATTTCCACTCACCGTCATTAGAGGTATAAAGGTGGATTCTAGGCTCTCGTGGGTCACGTGTAAAAAAAGCAAAACCCTGTGGCATCCATATCTGAACGGGACTTATGCCCTCGTCGACTAGCGATGGGGTTTGAGTCGGATTAAAGGGTGTTGCCTCGTTCGCAACAAATAGAGCGATACCTATTATAGATATTGTTGCTATGAAGCCAATCGCTCCTAAGAAGAAATCATTCATATTGCCCATTTATATTGAACTACCTCTAAAGAAGAAGGGACTGACGTACATTGGGTGGCTCACTGCAATAGTGGATACGTAATCATTACTGCGGTCTTCTTTTTCCCGAATTGGACCGTTAACCCCTTTCCGGTTCGCTGGCCCCGTTTTCTTCGGCGGGGGCAAGCTCAAGCGGGAATGACTGCCCACCTTGTAACCAAGCGCCTTCCAACGCACCCTCGTCAGTCCACTCACCTTCGAAGCGACCGTCGATTGCGTCGACCTCGAAGACGACTGTTTCTTCCTCAACTGAGACAGCAGAGATCGGAATACCCTCGGCACCCTGGTCAGGGCTGTCCATGGTGCCGATTAGCTCACCTTCCTCTCCACGCTCGACGTGAAAAATCAGGCGAAAGTCGGCCTGTTGGATCTCGAGGGTGCCTTTCCAGGAGCCTTCAATTTTAGAATCAACGTTTCCGTCTTGTGCGTGAGCAACGGTCAGAGAAGAGAGCGCTAAGGTAGCGAAAAGATTAAGTATAAAACTAAAGAGTGCAGGGCGAAAATAATGTATCATATCGGTAAGTAGTTGCTTGCTATGTGGCATGGAAAGTGGAAATAGCAGGGAGACCTGTACACTCCACAGGTCTCCCCACAGCGAATCGCTCTACGTCAATTTTCAATGTTGAGCAAGGCGTTTGACAACGAGGTCAGTAATTATCTCGCCTTGCAGGGATGCTGCCTCAGGTTCGTCCTCTTCTTCAAATTCTATGACCACATTCACGACCGCTGCCACGTTGACCACTACCACCGCGGCGGCTACAGCGGCAGCTGCCACTGCTACGGCCATAGCAAAAAACTTTGGCGAGGGCGTTGCAACATCACCTCTGATGACATCCTCAGAGACATCCAGCACCTTTGCAAGTGCGGGCACGGTTACCTCTCCAATCGACGCCAGCGCGGCTTGAACTCCAAGATGATCACCGCTTTTCATTCGATTTTCGAGTCTGTCGAAATAGCCCGGATGCTCTGACCGAATGTGACCGATAACCTCTTCGCTTAACGTATTGAGTTCCTGGTCCAATTTTCCAACCTCTTCCTCCTCTTGATTCTTCCAGGCGTCGGTCAGCTCTTGTTCGCTTACGCCTTCAATGTGCTCAGCATATTCGGCAGCGTCATCTGCCGACATGTTGTCTATCATTGTCTGGTGGTCGAGGTCTCCGAAGAGCTCCGGAATCAAACCGGTTACCGGACCTTGGGCAAAGACAAAAGCGCGATAGATGTCTTCCCCGTCGACATTCTCCAGATATACTTGCTGTTGTTCGAGCACATCGTCAGGTTGTTCGGCTGAGGGATCGACCGGCGATCCGGTGTCTCCGCACCCGATGATGAAAAAGGAGAGCGCGAAAAGTAGGGTAAGCACCCCAGTTACAAGACTACTGCGTGTAAGCATGTCACTATTAGGTCGTGTTGACAATCTCGGTTTAGTGTCGGATACTTGATGACCTTTATTTAAAGCCTCTACTTACTTCACGAGCACTCATGCACAACAACTATGCGACGCTACGCCATTCGTGACGACCAGTGGGAGCGCATTGAGCCGCTCCTCCTCGGCAAAAAGGCCGATCCCGGGCGAACCGCCGCCGACAACCGCCTCTTTATCGACGCGGTGCTCTGGATTGCTCGAACCGGTGCTCCATGGCGCGACCTGCCCGAGCGCTTTGGCAACTGGAACTCAGTATATCAGCGGTTCAATCGGTGGTCGAACGCGTAGAAATCTCTACGCTAAGGAGTATGGGAGCATGTTTTCGAGGCGCTGCAGGAGCCGGACTTGGAGTGGATGATGGTCGAACGGGCCACTGTCCGTGCGCATCAGTGCGCAGCCGGCCAAAAAAACTAATGCCACTGCCGAAGCACTCGGTCGTTCGCGTGGTGGCTTGCAAACAGGGTTTCCTCTACGAAAGTACATGCGACCGTAGATGCTTTAGGCAACCCTTTGCGTTTCATCTTAACACCAGGCCAACGAGCCGATATCACCCAGGCCGAGCCATTGGTTAAAGGCTTCAAGCCGGGGGCGGTGATTGGCGACAAGGGCTTTGACAGTGATGAGTTCATTGCATACATCGAAGCGCTTGAGGCGGAAGTAGTCATCCCTCCAAAAAAGAACCGGACAACCTGGCGTGAGATTGACACCAACTTGTATGCAGACCGGAATAAGATCGAGCGGTTCTTTGGTCGCATTAAACACTACCGGCGCATTGCCACCCGCTACGAGAAGACCGCCCGTAACTACCTGGCCTTCCTGCATGTGGCGTCCATCGTGACCCTGCTCTTGTGATTGTCAACACACTCTAGTTTAAATTAGCGTTTATAGCGAATGATAGTAGCTAAAAATTTGCAGCAATGATGAAACAGTTCATGCAGGTTTTTGGATCTCGGGAACAACTAATCAGGCACAATGCCCACTACAGCCCGCAGAACGATATCGGCACTGTCGAACTCATCTCTTGCCCCAATAATACGCTGGTTAATAATCGACAATAATGAGCCTCTATACGCGAAAGATGCCGATTTAAAAATCTGCATAGGGTGCTGTCTCATTGTGCAAACAGCATATCGTATTCCGAGTATTTATACATAGACAGTTCTACAGGACAAATTAGATAGACAAAAAAGACCATCTGATCAGCACCAGACGTCCCCGTATGTCCAGCAGACGAGATGGCGGCAGGCGACTTTACGGTTTCGTCTTCCATAACGATTGGAAGAGCAGCCCACGATACATCGTCAACATGGATGGCAGGGGGTGCATCCCAGGTTGAGCCATCCGCGGAGTACCACCAGGCCAAAGCGGTTA
>NZ_JARWGJ010000094.1:0-36040 GCF_040409695.1 Longimonas sp. | reverse complement strand
GTGGCTCTGGGGGGTAATAATCGCTGTGCGGTATGTTGGGCAGCGGTTTGGGCAGCGTCTGAAAACACTCAGCGGACTGCGATGATGTCGCCCAAGCGACAGTCACTTACCATTGACCCACTACTTGAAATGGTCTCGCGTAACACATTGCAACGAGGACACCCCGAAAGTCCTATCTACTGCGCTGGCGACGATTGCGGAATGAGCGGCAGGCCGATGTCCTCATGGTCCGTGCGCCCTATGCGGGTCGAATACGTCTGGCACTGCAGTTCAAGCGTAGGCCAGACGGTGGCCTGCAGCAGGTGTCCGCCTATCGTGGAGCCATCCGGGTAGCTCAGGGTCGCATGGGCATGTACGCGGATCTCCCCCTCGTGGTGGGTCAGGTTCCCACTCACGTGAAGCACCTCAGTCTGCGTAGCTACCTCAATCGGATCGTAGCGCTGCGCCTCCCGGTCAAAAAATGCAAGGGTAGCTGAAGAAAAGGCGCCGATGCCCTGAAACGTGGCACTCTGCACAGACCGACGTTCACCAAAAGCCGCAAGCTCCTCCATGAAATCCGCCTGCTGATCAAAGACGAGCAGATGGGCAGCAGCAGGCGTAAGGTCAAGTACACGATGGTTCATATCCGTTGGGGCGATATTTGAGGAGGAGAGCGTAATGTGACGATTGTACGTTGAGAAAACGTCCAAGAAATACGGAGTAAGCAACCGGTCGTTCAGACACGGGCATATGAGCAACTCAAGACCGAGTTCAAGCGAAGGGGGCTGCACTGTGTTGCGCTCCAAACGACCGCCGCAAATAAGCAAACGCAACGAGCGGCCAGCCGTGAAAAATCGCCCGTAGCGTGAATCTACGTCTTGCGTGCGTTTCTCCTGGTGCCTACGTTGTAGCACATCTCTCATTGTTTTCAAAAGAAGCATACAGCCGTGCGCATTGGTGCTCATGTAGGGTGGAAAGCGGGATGCGTGGCGCTGCTGCTTGTGCTGAGCATGGGTTCGCTGGCATGGCCCCTGCCGTCCGACCCGGCCGATGCTCCCCACACGCTGCGCATCACAGACCGGCACGGCACCACGCTACGCACGGTCTATCCGAACGGACGCCAGCAGCCGGTGACGCTGCACGACGTTGCCCCCACGGCGGTGCAGGCGCTCATCGCAACCGAGGACCGGCGTTTCTACCACCATCCGGGCATCGACCCGCTGAGTGTGCTCGACGCAGCGCGAGCCAACCTGCGAGCAGGGCGTGTGGTGCGCGGCGCGTCTACGCTCACGATGCAGGTGGCGCGTGCCATGCGCCCCCGCTCCGGATCCATCTGGATCGACAAGCTGGCCGAGGCTCATCTGGCGCTGCGACTGGAGCTGCGCTGGTCGAAGACGCAGATCCTGGAGGCATGGCTCAACCGGGTGTCGTTTGGCAACCGCGCCCATGGCATCGAGGCCGCCGCGCAGCTCTACTTCGGGACCTCCGCACGCGACCTGACGCCCCAGCAGAGCACGTTTCTCGTCGGGCTCCCTCAGAGTCCGAGCCGCTACAACCCATACCGTTATCCAGACCGAGCCCGCGCCCGTCAGCAGCGCGTGTTAAGAGCGCTGGTCGAGAGCGGCACCCTCTCAACGGCCGACAGCACCGCATGGGCGAACATCCCGCTGCGCCTGCGCCCGCCCACGCAGACGATGCGCGCCCCCCACTTCACTACAGCCCTGCTCGCCGCATCCGACGCCGACCATACCGCCCGCGAATGGCGCACCACCCTCGACGCGAACCTGCAGGCACGCATCGAAGCCCGCGTGCAGACGCGCCTTCATGCGCTGCGCCACCAGAACGTGACCAACGCTGCTGTGCTGGTGCTCAACAACGCTACCGGCGCCATTCGTGCCTACGTAGGAAGTGGAGACTTCTGGGACGCGAATCGCGCCGGGCAGAACGACGGCGTGCGCATGCACCGGCAGCCCGGCAGCACGCTGAAGCCGTTCCTGTACGGAGCCGCCTTTCAAACAGGGCGCTATACGCCTGCATCCATCCTGCCCGATATTCCCCTGCACGTGCCCGAGGCCGGCGGTGCGTTTACGCCAACCAACTACGACAACCGGTTTCGGGGGCCCGTTTCGGCGCGCGAGGCGCTGGCAGCAAGCTACAATGTGCCGGCGGTCTACCTGGCACGCGAAATGGGTACAGCGGCCCTGCTTGGCACGCTACGCGATGTGGGCTTTGCTTCGCTCCACCGTACGCCAGGCCACTACGGCGTCGGGCTTGCCCTTGGCAACGGCGAGGTGCAACTGCGCGAGCTGGCCGAGGCCTACGCTGCGCTCGCCCGCGGCGGCACGCGTCCGGAAGCGACCGCGTATACGTGGATCCGGACCGCGGCAGGCGATACCCTGCATGTTGAGCCGCCCGCCCCCGCATCCACCCCGCTTACGCCAGCCACCGCTGCACAGCTCACCGACATGCTGGCCGATGCCGAAGCGCGTACCCCGGCCTTCGGCGCGTCCACCCCGCTTCAGCTCCCGTTTCCCGTAGCGGTGAAGACGGGCACCTCCAAGGACTACCGCGACAACTGGACGGTCGGCTACACGCCCACGCACACCGTAGCCGTGTGGGTCGGCAACTTCGACGGGTCGCCAATGGAGCAGGTGAGCGGCATCAGCGGGGCCGGGCCGCTCTTTCACGATGTGATGCGCATGCTGGGCCCAGGCGGCGCGTTCCCAGAGGCTGCAGCGCTCGAAGAAGCAGACATCTGTCCGGCCAGCGGCCAGCAGCCCGGTGCGTACTGCCCGATAGCGCGCGCCGAGCGCTTTCAGCCGGGCACAGCGCCGGCCGACACATGCACGGTGCATCGCCGCATCGCCATCGACCGCCACACCGGAGCGCGGGCCTCGGCTGCTACGCCTGCTTTTCGCGTGCAGGAGCGTACCTACGCCGTGCATCCGCCCGCGTACCACGACTGGATGCGCGCCAACGGTCTGCCTCTTCCACCCGAAAACTTGTTCCAGACAGCCGCCCACCCCGATGCGCGTCCGCAGGTCACCTACCCCACACCTGGAACGCGTTTCGTGCTCGACCCGGTGCTGCGCCCGGCCTATCAGCGGCTGCATCTGCGGGGCCATCTGCCCACAGGGTGGACCGACAAGACGTGGACCGTAAACGGCGCGCCCGTCAGCGCGCCCTGGACGCTCACGCCGGGCCGCCATACCATCGTCCTGTACGGCCGCGATGCACAGGGCACGCGCCAGCGTAGCGCCCCGGTATCCATCGCCGTATACGCCGCCGGGCAGGTTTCGGGGTCATAGGGGATGCGCAGAACCGTGCGCTTCGAGCAGTGCTGAGGTGGGCCTCCGGGCCACCCGCAACGTTATGGACATGTGAGCTCGCAGGCGCCACGCAGGCGTTTGCACCTCAGCAACTCGCTACACCCAGCCGTGCCCACTCGGGGCTGGCGGGGTGTGCTGCCCTGGCATCGCCCTATGTTAATCAGGGGGCTGTAAGAATAGCGCTCGGTGGCCCCAACTTGACGGATCCAACCGATACCGGCGTTCTCAACCTCATTCTCAGAAACCGAAATGCTCATGCGCACCGCCACCGACTGGATTGACCACCTAAACCTTGAGCCGCTGCCGGAAGAAGGCGGTATGTACCGTGAGGTCTACCGCTCCGACGAGGTCATTCCCGCATCGGCACTGCCTTCGCGGTTTGAGGAGGACCGTGCGTTTGGCACCTCCATCTACTACCTGCTGCAGCATCCCGACTTTTCGGCGTTCCACCGCATCCAGCAAGAAGAGATCTGGCACTTTTACGCGGGATCGCCCGGCACCCTGCATATTATCAACCCCGACAACGGCGCGCTTCATACGCCCACGCTTGGACGCGACGTGGCGGCGGGGCAAACACTGCAGATCGTTGTGCCACGTGGTCATCTGTTTGCCGCTACCGTCGACACGCCCGGTGGCTACCTGCTTGCAGGCTGCACGGTAGCACCTGGGTTTGCGTTTGCCGACTTCGAGGCGCCTCCGCGCAGCGTACTGGTGCAGCGCTACCCGCAGCACCGGGCACTCATAGAGCGCCTTACGCGCTAACTGAAACCGCTCTGTCAAACCCCGGTGGGGTATGGATCCTCCTGCTCCGATATGGGTGTGATATGTTGTTTATTCTGTAGTTTTCGCCAACGATACATTCCCTGGTATGTCCACTTCCCATCGCACCGAATACCCGGATTGGGCGGCCTCTTCGGCAGTAGCAGCGGCCGACACCGAGACGCGGGCCACCTTCATCATGCGTACCTACCTGCACCTGGCCAGTGCTGTGGTGGGGCTCATCGCCATCCTGTACGGACTCTTCTCGCTGGGGCTGGCCGAGCCCATCGCACGCGCTATGCTCAGTGTGAGCTGGCTCATTCCTATGGGCGGGTTTATCCTGATTAGCTGGCTGGCCAGTCGGGCGGCGCATCAGGCGCAAGACCTGGGCACACAGTACCTGGCGCTTGCCGGGTTCGTGGTCGCACAGGCGCTCATTCTGGTGCCGCTGCTGTTCATGGCGCAGTCCGTAGCCCCGGGCACCATCGAAAGCGCTGCCTCCGTCACGCTGATTGGCTTTGCTGGACTCACGTTCATCGCTTTTTACACGCGCAAAGACTTCTCGTTTTTGCGTAGCCTCCTCATCTGGGGCGGAGTAGGCGCCCTGGTGCTCATCGTGGGCGGATCGCTCTTTGGGTTTCAGCTCGGCACGTTCTTCGCCGTCGGCATGGTCGTGTTCGCCGGCGCTGCTATCCTCTACGACACCTCTAACGTGCTGCACCACTACCCGAAAGACCGATACGTATCTGCCTCGCTGGAGCTCTTCGCTTCGCTCGGACTGCTCTTCTGGTACGTGCTCTCGCTCTTTATGTCGGGCGACTAAGCATACCGCAGTTGCGATGCCGACTTGTTTTACGGCAGACATGTGGTTCTACTGTGCGCAGGCCCGTTGCTAGCCAGCAGCGGGCCTGCGCGTGTTTAAGGGCAGGCGCTTCCCCACAGAGGTATGCTCAAGCATGCTCTGGCACGGCGGGCTCAGGCGAAGGATACCACATCTGGAAGAGTTGCACGCACCGCTTCCCTGAACGCACGTACAAGCGGCTGCTTGTGGCGCCGCCGCGTTACGATTCGGATAGTGCGATTGGGGGCCGGGGAAGCGAACGGTTGTACGTAGGTGCTCTGCTCTGCCTCGGTCATGTGGCAGGTAGCAAGAGCCGGAAGGAGTGTCATGCCTCCACTTCGTTGAACGAGGTGAAGGAGCGTTTCTAAGGAGCCACTTTCGAGGCGTGCTTGCAGCGGAGTGCCGTTAGCGCGATGGCTGCAGATCTGAAGCACCTGGTCGCGGAAGCAGTGACCTTCGCTAAGAAGCCATAAGTCGTCGATAGCAAGAGCCGATACGTCCAACGGGCCACCGTCTGCGAGCCGGTGCTTGGGCGACAGGTAGCCTACAAACGGTTCAGTAAAGAGCGGGGTGACTTCGAAATCGGGGCCGGCTTCGTCGGTGGCGATAAGGCCCGCATCAAGAACGTCGCGCCGCAGGGCATCCAGCACCTCGGCGGTGGTCCACTCACGTAAGACGAGGGTAACCTCAGGGTAGGCCGTTTCGAGGTGCGGCAGAACAAGCGGGACCAGATACGGAGAGAGCGTCGGCAGCATGCCCAGCCGGAGCGTTCCCGCAACCCGGCTCTGCACTTCAGCCGCAAGCATCTGGAGGCGGTCGCACTCTGAGAGAACGGTTCGGGCCTGCCTGATGAGAAGCTCGCCGGCTCCCGTAGGCACAACCGGCTGGTGACTTCGGTCGATAAGCTCAACGCCCAGCTCGTCTTCCAGCTTTCGGAGCTGAACGCTCAACGTCGGCTGCGAGACATGGCAGGCCGCGGCAGCCTGCCCAAAGTGCCGATGTTCGTCTAAGGCAACGAGATATGTCAGCTGTGCAAGTGTCATGAGAGCGGCCCTTCGTCCAATAGTTTTGAGCTATGTAAAGTACAACAAAGATTAATTTGACTGATTAAGGGCTGACGCCTACGTTTGTACTAAAACGTTACTTATTCAGTAAAGCCCTACGTCCGGTATATGTCAGAAGATCATTCAAAAGACCATACAAACGAATCTAACGGATGTCCTGTGATGCACAATGGGACGAACGGCTCTTCGTCCCATCAAGGTTCTGAGAACCCGCGGCAGAGCACGGTTTCCGCCAACCGCCAGTGGTGGCCCAGTAGCCTGGATATCGAGATCCTGGATCGTAATGGACAGAACCCCGGTCCGTGGAGCGCGTCGTTCGATTACGCCGAAGCGTTCCAGCAGATTGACTATGACGCGCTCAAAGCGGACATCGAAGAGGTGATGACGACCTCGAAAGACTGGTGGCCCGCCGACTACGGAAACTACGGGCCGCTCTTCATTCGGATGGCGTGGCACGCCGCCGGAACCTATCGCACCACCGACGGACGCGGCGGTTCGTCGGGCGGACAGCAGCTTCAGGCGCCGCTCAACAGCTGGCCCGACAACGCCAACCTTGACAAAGCCCGGCGCCTTCTGTGGCCGGTCAAGCAGAAGTACGGCCGCAAGATCTCGTGGGCCGACCTGCTGGTGCTGGCTGGGAATGTCGCGCTCGAATCAATGGGTTTCAAGACCTTCGGATTCGCTGCCGGCCGTGAGGATGACTTTCACCCTGACGATTCGGTCTACTGGGGTCCGGAGAACGAAATGGAGTCCTGGGATCGGTTCAATGAAGAGGACGAGCTTGACGACCCGCTCGGTGCCACAGTGATGGGGCTCATCTACGTGAATCCCGAGGGACCCGAAGGCACCCCCGATCCGGAGTGGTCGGCGCAACGCATCCGCCTGTCTTTTGGCCGAATGGCGATGAACGATGTTGAAACGGCTGCGCTCATTGCCGGCGGGCACACCTTCGGAAAAGTCCACGGCGCCGACACCGATGAGCACCTCGGTCCCGAACCAGAGGCCGCTCCAATTGAACAGCAGGGGCTTGGGTGGAAAAATGAGTATGGCTCAGGAAAAGGGGCTCATACCATTACCAGCGGTATTGAAGGTCCCTGGACCGCCGCGCCGACGCAGTGGGACACCGGCTACCTCGACAATCTCCTTGAGTACGAATGGGAGCCGCACAAAGGCCCCGGCGGAGCATGGCAGTGGCGTCCGAAAAGCGAGGAGCTCAAGGGCACTGTACCGGATGCACACGATGCATCGAGCAAGGTCGACCCGATGATGCTCACGACAGATGTAGCTCTGAAGCGGGATCCGAGCTACCGGGCGATTATTGAACGCTTCCAGGAAGACCCGGGCTACTTCGAAGATGCATTCGCGCGGGCCTGGTTTAAGCTGCTGCACCGCGACATGGGCCCGAAGGAACGCTACATCGGGCCGGAAGCGCCTGAAGAAGATCTGCTCTGGCAGGACCCGGTCCCCAGCGTTGACCACGACCTGATCGACGAGAGCGACGTTAGCGCGCTCAAAAAAGAGATCCTCGAAACGGATCTGTCTGTTTCACGCCTTGTCAAGACCGCCTGGGCCGCTGCATCGACGTACCGTGACAGTGACAAGCGTGGTGGGGCGAACGGCGCCCGCATCCGCCTGAAACCACACCGGACGTGGGAAGCGAACGAGCCGTACGAACTGTCTCGTGCGCTGCACGTCTTGGAGGATATCCAGGAAACGTTCAACGCGTCGCGAACTGACGACGTACGGGTATCGCTGGCTGACCTCATCGTGCTGGGCGGAGCCGCTGCCATTGAAAAGGCAGCTGCAGATGCCGGGTATGAGGTCAACGTTCCGTTCGAACCCGGGCGCACCGACGCAACCCAGGAGCAGACCGATGTGGAAGCATTTGAGCATCTCAAGCCAAAAGCAGACGGCTTCCGCAACTACATCGCCGACGATCCGGGACAGGACTGGACCCCAGAGCAGTTTCTGGTCGACAAGGCTGATCTGTTGGACCTGACAGCTTCTGAGATGACAGTCCTCTTCGGCGGGATGCGTGCGCTCGATGCCGTACATGAGCAAGCAGCGGGCCACGGCGTCTTTACCGACCGTCCGGAGACGCTCACTAACGACTACTTCGTGAACCTGCTCTCGATGGACTACACGTGGGAGCCGGTATCGGAAAAGAAGGAGCGTTTCGAGGTGCAAGATCGGGAGACCGGCGAGGTGCGCTGGAACGCAACCCGTGTTGACCTGATCTTTGGGTCGAATGCGCGCCTGCGTACCATCGCGCAGGTGTATGGAGCCAACGACGGCGAAGAGAAGTTCGTCCATGACTTCATCAGCGCCTGGACCAAGGTCATGACCCTTGACCGGTTCGACCTGAAATAGGTACCCAACATAGGTTCTAAAACGAAAAAGCCCCGTCTACTGTCAGACGGGGCTTTTTTATTTGGTAGCGGTTCAATGTTAAGTGATTGACATGTGGTTTACATCATCGCTACCCGCTCGAACCCCCTCTGTCTGCCGACATCTCCACCTTGGCCAAGGGGGAGAAACCCGTAGGGAGAGGGGGTTTGAACAAGACAAACCTGCAGTGTCTGATAGCCTTATCACTTAGCGTCTACCCACTACCTTTTATTTGAGGCGAGGCGGGCTTTTCAGATGAGAGCAAAACACGAATCTGCAGCGCGCAAGACCCGCACTACGGCTCAGTACTCGCAGCTCAGTATTCGATGCGGTCTTCGTACTCCGTCCACGTCTCGAAGGGGGCCCAGCTCTCGTCCTTAAGCACGCGCTGCATGGGAATCGTGCGTTCTTCGGGCGCGCGATCAATTTCTTCGTAGATGTGCGAGTCGTCGAACCCAACGCGGGCTGCTTCGGCGTGTGTAGCCCCGTAGTACACGCGGTCGAGGCGGGCCCAGTAGACCGCACCGAAGCACATCGGGCACGGCTCGCACGAGGTATAGAGCGTACAGCCTGTCAGCTCAAAGCGGCCCAGTTTCTGGCAGGCGTTCCGTATAGCAGTGACCTCGGCATGAGCTGTTGGGTCGCCCGATGACGTGACGAGGTTCGTGCCCTCGGCAATGATCTCGTCGTTGCGAGCAACAAGGGCCGCGAACGGGCCCCCGCGTCCAGCTTTCACGTTTTCCACGGCCAGGGCAATGGCCCGGCGCATCAGGTCAGGATTCATGGCGTTGATAGACTGAATTTGCAGAGAGATGCGTGGGCTATTGCTCGTAGTCAGCAAGTGCCTGAATCACATCGTCATGGATGGCACCGCTGGTGGCGACCACGCCGGTGTTCTCGGAAAGCAGCGGTGCATGCGTGAAGTCGAGCGGTTCGCCGTGCATGTCGGAGACGCGCCCGCCGGCCGCTTCCACCACGAGGCGTCCGGCAGCGTGGTCCCATATCTTCTCGGTGTAGTCGGAGCCGGGGCGAGGCAGGCGGAAGTAGATGTCGGCTTCGCCACGTGCTACAAGGGCATACTTCGCCTGGCTGTCCATGCGAATAGGCGGTGCGCTGATGCCGAGCATGTCGCCGACCTCCTTGGCTTTGTCGTGCGCGCTGTGCGCCGACACAAACGAGTCGGTAAAGCGGGCTTTGCCGGCCTGGGCGGTGGTGCGGGTCGAGATGGGAGTGCCTTCAGCCTCTGGATTGTCAAGCGGAAACTGCATGGCGCCCTCGTCGCGAACGGCGATAAACACCTGCCCGTGCGAGGCAGGGTCGTCGAGGTTGTCGGGGAGGTTCGGGCAGGCAAGCGCTGCCACAGTGGGCAGTCCGTCCTCCACAAGCGCAAGCGCAATCGCGTACTGATCACCGCGTACGAATCCCTTTGTGCCGTCGATTGGGTCGAGCGTCCAGAAGCGGTCGTGGTACTGCGTGGCATTGCCGTGGTCGATCCAACGGCAGACGGATTCGGCGTTGGCTGCGGGTTCATGTGCTTGCACACGGTCTACGACCTGCTTCAGGATGTGCGCCTGCTCCGCGGTCTGCAGCATGGCACTGTCTTCCTCGGCGATAACTGGCACATCCGGAAATGCCTGTTGCAGGGCATGACAGATCAGCGCCTGGCTGCCGAAATCAGCTACGGTAACGGGGCTGCGGTCGTCTTTTGTGGCGACGGTATCGTCAATGTCAGCCTGCACGGTCTGGCAGAGCTGCGCCGCAGCGCGGACGGCGCGCAGGGCTACGTTACGAGCAGAGGCGGTGGCATCCGAAAACATAGGCGGGAACGGGGTTAGTGAGTGGCACAGAGATTCCCAACGTAGGCACTACGAAGCGGAAAAGGTACCGCTATGCCGCTTTTGCGCACAATTCGTCGTACGGGGGCAGCTCGTCTAAGAACGTGGTCTGGCCCGCCTCCAGGTCGACGCGGCAGACGTAGTGCATGTGGCCGTTGGAGGCGATCCAGAAGGGGGCGCCCAGGACCTGGTTGTAGCGGCTGGTCTGGTCAAACACGTCTTGCGTGAGCGGCACCGACGGGGCTTTGCATTCAAGCAAGAGGAGGGCGTCGCCGCCGCGCGTGTGGGCAACGAGGTCGGCCCGCTGCGAACGCCCCTGCCAGGTAAAGCCTTGCTCCACAGACATCAGGCCAAGCGGAACGCCACGGGTGGTGCTCAAGAAGTGGATCCAGTGCTGGCGCACCCATTCTTCGGGTGTGAGCCGGACGTACTTGCGGCGTACGGGGTCGTGGATGTGAGGGGTGCCATCGCGCTCGGTGACAGGTGCGTTGATGGCGGGCAGGGCAAGCGGCTCCACAGGGGGCAGTTGATTGTTGGTGGATGCAGACGGAGCCTTTCTACGAGACCGGTCCGGCGGATGCTCCATCGGCATAGCCAGTCAGTTCCACGTAGCCACGACCGGAGAGCGGAGCCTCGCCCGACGTGCCGTCAATACGCACCGCACCCTCCCAGTAGCGCACCGACACGTCCATCTCCTGCCCGGGGAAGTACGACTCGACCGCGAAGTCCAGGTCGTACTCCGGCAGGCGCATACGCCAGGCCACCGGATACTCGCTTTCGTTGTCGATGGTGCTGGTCCACGTGTCGGTGACTTCGAGCTCGACGTCTTCGCGCTCAATGAGCGTAGACGACCCGTCTTCTTCGACCAGAATGCCCTTGCTATAGGTGCTGGGCGTGCCGTCGTCATTTCGGAGCTGATAGTACATCAGTTCACGTCCGTCATCGAACTGCAGCGAGAACCAGTCCCATCCTTCCTGGTCTTCGGCCAGTGCGCTGGTGCTCCACTCGCGATCCATCCAGCTCTGGCCGGATACGGCAACCGTGTCGCCCTCGATCATGATCTGGCCTTCGGTGTCGAGGCGGGTGTATGAGTAATAGTAGGACGCGTTGCCCGAGCCAGGTCCTTTCTGGCTGAGGCCCCGGTCGCCTTGGAAGACCGGAGGCTTACGCGGCGTGACGGTCAGGTCGATGGCCATCTCTTCATCGCTTACGTCGAGGTGCAGCGGAAACGTGGAATCGTCCGGAGTCGCGTCTGGTGTTTGGTCGATGGGTTCGGCGCTGGCGATCTGCCAGTCGTCAAGCCACACGCGAAACGGCTCGGCCTGCGCCCCGGCCAGCCCGGCCCCACCGCGAGCAAAGCGCTCCGTGCTCAGATGCCAGGCCCGGTCGATATGGCTCATCCCAAAGTGCCCCATGTAGAACTGGTTGGTGCGCCAGTCTTCGGGGTCGGCGTGCTCGGCATCGGCAGAGTCAGGCGGCGTAAGCGCAGAACGAAAGATGGTGAACTTGAAGCCATAGTGCTCTCCGTCGTCGCCGTCGAGGTTACCCGTGAGGTACCACCATTCGGTCTGGAAGCCCGGATGCGGACCGTGGTCGTCGGGAAACGAGAAGTCGATCACGCGGTCGGCGCGGTCGTATCCCGTCGTGTCGGTGCTGCCCATGGCCTCGGCCACAGCCGTCGTCGTGCGTATGGACGCCTCGTCGACAGCCGGCTCCGACAGCCAGTAGGCCCCGAGCCCAAGCAGCAGGGCAATCGCGAGAAGAATGAGTAGGAGGCGGTTCATGACAGGTACGTGTTGACAGGGTACGTGGGGAAGCGTGGTGTGCTACTCCTCTTTCAACGCCAGCGCCGGATTAGCGGTCGCCATTTTTCGTGCCGGGTAGAGGCCCGCGAGGAGCGCGGCAGCGATGGCCAGAAGCACCGCCTGCAGCAAAATGCCAGCCGACACATCCATCTGAAGGGTCCATCCGAAAGAACGCAGGTTGATCACGTAGATGAGCACGTACGCCAGCGCATAGCCCAGCGGCAGCGATAGGAGTCCGGCGAAGAGGCCCATCAATCCGGTCTGCATCGTTACGAGGCCGCCGACCTGGCTGGGCGTCATGCCGGAGGCGCGCATCACCGCAAACTCGCGGTTGCGCTCCAGCTGAAGCGCCATCAGCGCGGTGAGCACGCCGATGAACGCGACGAGGATCGCGAGCAGCCGCAGCACATTCGTGACGGCGAACGTCTGGTCGAAGATGTCCATGGAGGCCTCGCGCAGTGCCTGGTTGGACTGGATGAGCACGTCTTGCACGCCACTGGCCTCCGCGCGCAGATCAGCAATCAAGGCATCTACGTCGATGCCGGATGCGGCAGTGACGGCTACGCCCGACACGCGGTCGTCGTCATAGTGCCGGTCGTACGTTGTGCGGCTCATGAGCACGCTGCCCATGTCAGAGGCATAATCGAAGTAGACCGCAATCACCGCAAAGTCCTGCTCTCCCCGGTCGGTCTGTAGCGTGAGGGTGTCGCCAGTTTCAACACCATAGCGGTTGCTGTACGGCTCCGACACAAGGACCACGTCGTCAGACGCAAACGCATCCCAAACGGCCCCCTCCTGCGATTTCAGTTCGTAGGTGTCCGGCGTCTGTGGGCCGGGGGTGATAGCGATGAGTTCGGTCGGACCCACATCAGCTGTCACATCCACATTGCGCACGGTGTACACGCCATCCACCCCGTCGGTGTCGCGGATTGATGCGACCAGCGCGGGGGCCACGGTAGCTGTGGCCCGCCGGAAGCTCGGGCTGGGGGCCTGAACGTACACGTCGGCCTGTAGCGACTGCTGGAGCCACGTTTCGACGGTGCCGCGAAAGCTGTCGATCATAATGCCAACGCCGATGGTGGCAGCAACCGCTACGGTCAGTGCGGCGATGGCCACGCCCGTGCGGCTCAGCGTACTCACCACGCCCCGCGCCGCCATTCGTCCGAGCACCCCGGCCACGGCATCCATGACAGGGCGTGCTGCTTTGGCCATGCCAATTACCGCGAGGGGAGTGGCTGCTGTTATGCCCAGAATGAGCAGGAGGAGTCCGACATAGCTCCACGCGATGCTGCCTCCAATCAGAGCAAGGATCGCCACGCCAACGCCAGCGAGTCCCGCGCCGCTGAGAGCGAGCATTGGAGCGCGCTGCTGGATGTCGGATTCGGAGGTAGAGCGCTGCAAGACCATACTCACCGGTGCGTTAGCGGCCTCGCGCGCCGGGAAGAGGGCGGCCACAAGTGTAAGACCAAGGCCGAGCGCGGCTCCTTTAGCGAGGGTCCACGGCGCAATAGAGAGCTGCTGCACCGTAACCACGAAGTAGAGGTCGGTGATTGTGCGGGTGATGATCTGCACCAGCCCCTGTGCGAGTACGATGCCCGCAAGTACGCCCAGAATGGTCCCGGCCAGCCCCAGCACAGCCGCCTCCGACAGAACCAGGCGAAAGATCTCGCGCCTGGTGACGCCCAGCGCGCGCAGCCGTCCGATGAGCGGACGCCGCTGCACGACCGAGAACAGCATCGTGTTGTAGATGAGAAATGCGCCCACGACCAGCGCGAGCAGGCTCAGCGCCGTCAGGTTCAGATCGAAGGCGCGGGTCATCTGCGCGACGGTGTCGGTGCGGGTCTCCGAGCGTTGCAGGTGAACGCCCTCCGGCAGCGCAGCCCGTAAACGGTCTTCGGTCGATTCGTCTTCGATGATCGCGTCGATGCGAGAGAGCTGCCCGCGTGCATCAAACAGGCGCTGTGCGGTTGCGATGTCGGTGACGATCAGATTTTCGACGGCCCGGCGGCTGCGCTCGTCGTCGGGCTCAAGCACGCCCATGAGTTCGACCGTGTGCTGCACACCCTCGACCGACACGGTGAGCGACTGTCCGGGCTCCACACCCAGCTCGCGGGCGGTTTCGGCGCCGATGAGCACGGTAGAGCGGGCCAGAAGCGGCTCCAGCTCCAGGTCGCTATCCGGCCCGAATCCGGCATACGGACGAAACGGCCCCTCCGCAAACGGGTCGACGCCCAGCAGCTGAAACGTGCGGGCTTCATCGGCGGCCTCCAGTGTGGCGTAGCCCTCAATCACCGGAGCGATACTTCGGAAGCGGTGCTCGGTGCGAAGCGTACGGTAAATGCCTTCATCCAGCCCCTCTCCTGCACCCACCACCTGGTGCGTAGCCTCGCCAGTGACGGTATCAGTAGAAAGACGAAAGGCGTCGGAGGCGCTCGTGTTGGCCAGGTCGATGGCAACGACGATGGCGACGCCCAGCGCGATGCCCAGCACCGATAGCGCCATCAGCCAGGGGTGGCTGCGCAGGTACTGAGCACTGGATCGAGAGAGCAAGGAAGACATGATCAGGAGTGGGTCGAGAGCAGGGCGCTGAGAGAGCCGTCGTGGAGCGTGCCGTTGTGGAGCGTGATCGTGCGATCTGCCTGATCAGCCAGGCTCTCATCGTGCGTGGCAATTAGCAGCGTGGTGTCGTGCTCGCGCACCATATCGGTGAGAAGACTGAGCACCTGGCGGCCCGTCTCGTAGTCGAGGCTGCCCGTGGGCTCGTCGGCCAGTAGCAAGAGCGGTTCGTGAGCGAGCGCCCGCGCGATGGCAACGCGCTGCTGCTCGCCGCCTGAAAGCCGGTCGGGATAGCTGTCGCCCCGGTCGGGTAGCCCTACGCGCTCAAGCAGGTGGGACACGCGCGCATCCGCCTCGTCGGACTGTCCGCTCAGCTCCAGCGGCAGCGCAATGTTTTCCGCAACAGTGAGGGTCGGAATCAGGTTCAGCGACTGGAAGACAAAGCCGATGTGCTCGCGCCGAAAGCGGGTACGCTCCGCATCCGACAGCGTTGTGAGGTCAGTGTCGTTGTAGCGGATGACGCCCGCGTCGGGCCGATCGATGCCGCTGACCAGGTTCAAGAGCGTGCTCTTGCCAGCGCCGCTACGTCCCATGAGCACGAGAAACGCCCCCGCATCCACCTCAGCATGCACGCCGTTGAGCACGGTGCGCGCGGTGTCGCCTTCTGCAAAAGACTTTCGGACATCAGAAAGATGGAGGAGGGCCATGCTGACAGAACGTGTGTGATGATTGTCACTAAGCATGTCTCACCTGCAGAACAAATGCGATGTTCTCTGGATGCGTGGGTATTTGCACTTCGTTACGACGGTCGACGCGCCGTGAAGACAGACGACAGGAGGCGAGGCTCTGCGGGCTGTTTCGGTCAGATCTCGTATGGGATGTGAGTTAAATTTCAAGAATATGGGGAGCACCTGAATCCATTCACCGTATAGGTTTTTGTACATATTTACCACTCTGCACAACGACACCAAAACCTGATGGACCATAAGGAAGGGGCATACAAAGTACGAGACCTGAGTTTAGCACCGAAAGGGCGCAAGCGCATCGAATGGGCGGAGAGCCGCATGCCGGTGCTCATGCGTCTGCGTGAGGAGTTTTCAGAGAGCAAGCCGTTCGAGGGCTACAAAATTGCGGGCTGCTTGCATGTTACGAAGGAAACGGCCGTGCTGATCGAGACGCTGGCGGCCTGTGGCGCCGAAGTGGCCTGGAGCGGATGCAACCCGCTCTCGACCAACGACGAAGTGGCGGCTGCACTCGCGGAGAATGGCATGACCGAGATCTACGCCTGGCACGGCCAGGATACCGAAGCATTCTACTGGAGCATCGACCAGACCATTCAGCCGAAGGCGCCGCACCTGACGCTCGATGACGGCGCGGACCTCATCTTCCGTGTGCACTCGGAATACCCAGAGATGGCAGATACCATCGTCGGCGGCTCTGAGGAAACCACAACCGGTGTGCACCGCCTGCGCGCGATGGACGACGACGGCAAGCTGCTCTATCCGGTTTTTGCGGTGAACGACGCCGAAACGAAGTGGGACTTCGACAACGTGTACGGCACCGGCCAGAGCACAATCGACGGCATCCTGCGTGCTTCCAGTGTGATGCTCGCCGGCAAGAACTTTGTCGTAGCGGGATACGGACACTGCAGCAGCGGTGTGGCCATGCGCGCGAAAGGCATGGGCGCCAACGTGATCGTGACGGAGGTGAAGCCGACCGCCGCACTGAAAGCCACGCTCGACGGCCACCGCGTGATGACGATGGACGAAGCCGCCAAGATCGGCGACATCTTCGTGACGGCGACCGGCATGAAGAATGTTATCCGTGGGCGCCACTTCTTGAGCATGAAGGATGGCGCGATTGTGTCGAACACCGGACACTACGATGTGGAGCTGAACCTCGAAGAGCTCGCTGAGCTTTCGGTTGACATCCGCGAGGTGCGTGAGAACAACCGTGAGTACACGCTCGAAAATGGCAAGCGCGTCTTCGTGCTCGCCGACGGACGCCTTGTGAACCTGGCGGCGGCCGAAGGGCACCCGAGCGAGGTGATGGACATGAGCTTTGCAAACCAGTTTATGGCCCACCTGAAGCTCGTGCAGAGCCATGAGTCCAGCGAGCAGTTGGGTCCGCACGTGATCGACCTGCCGGAGGAGCTCGACCAGGAGATTGCGCGCATCAAGCTCGACACGATGGGCATCGAAATCGACAGCCTGACGGACGAGCAGGTTGCCTACGCCACCGACTATTCGGCCGGTACGTGATATCATCAGGTTAAACACTCCTCCAAACAAAACCGCCGCCTCCAGCTTGTGCTGAGTGCGGCGGTTTTTTTATTTGAGCTGGGTTCTTGCCGAACTGCCAAACTACGGCTCTACCGACTCCGCGTTGACCTCTGCATTCAACCCACGGCGGCGCAGCAGCGGCTCGACATCAGGCTCCTGACCGCGGAAGTCCACGTACAGGTCCATCGCTTCGCGGCTACCGCCTTGCGAGAGAATCGTAGCACGGTAATGGTCGCCGTTCTCGCGAGTCAGTCCGCCCTGCTCTGTCATGTAGGCAAAGGCATCGGCGGCCAGCACTTCGCTCCAGATGTACGCGTAATAGTTCGCCGAGTAGCCGCCAGAGAAGATATGCGCGAAGTAGGGCGACTTATAGCGCGGTGGTACCGGCGCGTAGTCAAGTCCGTACTTGGCTAGCGCTTCTTGCTCAAACGCGAGCACGTCTTCGGGGACCGCATCGGGGGGCAGCGTATGCCACTCCATGTCAAGCATGGTGGCAGCGAGGTACTCCTGCGTTTCGAAGCCCTGGTTGAAATCACGGGCTGCGATGATGCGGTCGAGTAGCTCCTCTGGGATACGCTGGCCCGTCTCGTGGTGGATGGCGTAGTTCGCCAGCACGTCGGGATGGATGGCCCAGTCCTCCTCAAACGTGGATGGGAACTCTACAAAGTCGCGCGGCACCGACGTCATCGCCTGCGAGGGATACCGGGTGTCGGAGAACAGCCCGTGTACGCCGTGTCCCATTTCATGGAAGAGCGTGGTCACATTGTCGAAGCTGATAAGCGCGGGCTCGCCTTCCGCTGGTTTGGGAATGTTCAGCACGTTGACGACCACCGGCTTCTTGTCGAGCAAGTGCGACTGCCCGACGAACGAGCTCATCCAGGCGCCGCCGCGCTTGGAGTCGCGCGCGAAATAGTCAGCATAGAACAGCCCCAACTGCTCGCCATCGTGGTCGATAACGTCAAATACGCGCACGTCCTCGTGATACACCGGCAGGTCGAATCGCTCCTCGAAAGAGATGCCGTAGAGCCGGTTCATGGTGTAGAAGACACCATCTTCCAATACCTGGTTGAGCTCGAAATACGGACGTACCTCCTGGTCGTCGATGTCGTACTCGGCCTCCCGTACGCGCTCAGCGTAGTACTCCCAGTCCCAGGGCTGCACATCGTCGTCGATGCCATCTGCTCGCATCCGGTCCTGAATCATGGCCGCTTCGCGTTCGGTATTGGCCCGGACGGCGGGAATCAGGTCGGTGAGCATGTCGAGCGCGTTCTCTGGACGTTCGGCGGTCTGAGGCTCCAGGGCGAAGTGTGCGAAGGTATCATAGCCAAGCAGCTGTGCCCGCTCGGCGCGAAGCGCTGCCATGCGCTGGACCAGCGGGCGCGTATCGATGCCTCCGTCTTGCCCGATGCCTCGATGCGCTGACGCTTCCCACACCCGCTGGCGAACGTCGCGATTCTTCAGGTTGGTAAGTACCGGCACCCGTGTGGTGTTGGTGATAGAGAGCAGGTACTGTCCGTCATGACCCCGCTCCTCAGCGGCCTCCCGGGCGGCGGCAATGCGATCCGCGCTCAGCCCCTCCAGGTCAGACTCGTGCTCAACGAGCACGGCACGCTCGGGTGTCATCGCAAGCAGCTTCTCCTGAAACTCCGTGCTAAGCGACGAAAGCTCCGCATTGATCGCTCGGATACGCTGCTGCTGGTCATCATCAAGCAGGGCCCCGGCACGCACAAAATCGCGGTACTCATCTCGTAACAGCTTCGCAGACGCCTCGTCCAGGTTGAGTGCGTCTTGCTGCTCATACAGCGTCTGCACGCGCTCGAACAGCGCGGCGTTCAGCCGGATGTTATCGGAATGCTCGGCCAGGCGCGGCGCCATCTCGGACTGGATCTGCTGGATCTCGTCGTTGGTGTGTGCCGAGGTCATGTTGTAGAAGACCCGCTGTACCCGCGTGAGGAGCGCGCCCGACTGCTCCAGCGCGACAATCGTATTCTCAAAGGTTGGTGGCTCCGGGTTATCTGCAATGGCCTGCACTTCTTCCATCTGCTGCGCCATGCCGGCTTCCATCGCCGGTTTGTAGTCTGCATTAGAGATGGCGTCGAAGTCAGGCGTTTCGAAAGGAAGCGTGCTGGGTTCGTAGAACGGGTTGGTTGCGTCAAGCATCGCGTTGGGGGCGCTGGATTGCGCTTCTGAAGAGTAGGGCGTTCCGATCAGGAGGAAGCCGATCAAAACCCAGATCGGCAGGCATTTCAGGTTCATAGGTGGTGTGGAGTGGGGAAGGAGAACATGGCCACAGGGGGCGCTACGTCGTCTCTGAACGTGTGGCGTGCAGTAGCAGCCACGGCAGAAAGCGAGAACGAGCAACAGAGAGAATCGAACTCATGCAGTTGTAAGTACAACCACTGTAGCACGTTGCCTTACCCTACGCCAGGTAGTGTGTGTCAGATCCACATGGCATGCTGCTGGTCTGGTCGAGACCCAACAGCAATAAGTCGTAGATTTCGCGTTGTGGACGGACGGCCTCTGCGTTTACTGTAACGAGCTGCAACAAGTGTTTTTATGTAGCAGGCGGTTTCGATCGCTTCGGTCTATTCTAAAGCTCTATTAGATCATGTCTTCAGATCCTGTCTCTGGGGCGTCAGGGGTGTCTTGTCCAGAATGACCATGATAGGGGAGGAGAACGATGTGCCGAAGAACGAACTGTGACACAGCAGCAGGCATCGCATGGGCTTTCCGATACGACGGCTGGATGCTGTAACGCTTCTCTGTATGAGCATACATAGAGATGCCTTATGGACAGGTTGTGATTGCTCTGAATCTGTTTATAAGTGTATTTACCTGACAGTACATTCCTTAGTAAACTACGTACCTTTGTTATGGCTACGCAAACGGCATCCCCTGAAACGACTGCATCGACTACTGGATCAACAAAAACGGAACGTGCCATTAGTCCGTGGGACTGGTGGCGTGGCGCGCTGGGTGGATTTATCGGCAGTATGGGGTTTGGGCTCATGATGGCGTTTATCATGCCGCCGCCCCTGCTTGAGGTCGTCATCCCGAACATGTATGGCATTGCTGCTACGCCCGACAACCCGGCGCCGCTGGCCGGGTGGTTCTTCCACCAGTTCCATGGCGTAACGCTTGGACTGGCGTATGTAGCCTACGTGGAGTTGCCAGCGGTTCGTAACTGGATGGATGCCCGCACGCTGCCCGGAGCGATTACGCACGGACTCATCTGGGGCGTGGTTACGACGCTCATCCTCGCTGTGCTCGCAATGCCGCTCTGGTTGCAGGCGGTTGGCTTCCCGATGGCGCCCCCTTTCCCGAACATTGGCGCACCCACGATTATGAGCCTTATCGGACACCTTGTGTATGCGATGCCGCTGGCGATCCTGTATGCGATGTATCGTTCATCGTAGTATAGCCAACGGGCTGATAAACAGCCGTAGCAGATCGCTATAGAAAAGGCTGCCCGCTCCGGCTATACAGCTGGGGCGGGCAGCCTGCGTTTGGATCCCTCTGGTGGCTTTTTATCTACTTATCTACGTTATCTACGCCTTTGTTTACGCGTCGCCTGCGTCTGCAGCCCGTGCTACCGAGAGAGCTGGCGTGCTGGATGATCAGGGTCGGGAGCGTCGACACCACGGTCAGCCGGGTCGCCCTCATTGATCAGCGTACGGCGCCACCACCAGATGCCACCTGCAACGAGAATACCAAGGACAAAGCTCATCCCTGCGTTTAAGATAGCAATACGCCACTGGGTGCTGGCCAGCTCGGTAATGACGATCTCCTGACTGGCCCCGGGCTGCACGCGTACGTCGAGCGTTTCTCGGTTTTCGACGACCCCGATAAGCGAATGGGGAAGCGACATGCGTTCACGGGTGATGACGGTGCCGTCGTCGAGTGTAACGCGCAGGCTCACGTAGTCGTACGTGACGTCGACACGATCAGTCGAGAACACGTCCGTCACCTCGGCTTCGGCATCGATGCCGGAATCCAGCGTGCTACGCAGTTCCAATCCAGACCATACCTGGTGGGCAGTCAGCCCGAGTAGAAGCACAGGAATAGCCCAGGCAGCACGGGTAATCCATAGAGCGGCTGATGAGGAAGAGGACATAACAGGCAGGGCGTAGGAGCAGATGTAAGAAGCTACCTCAGTGTACACCGTAGGCAGTGGCGGGATGCGCACGCAAGGGGCTCAGGGTGCAAAGCATCCGTCAAAATAGACAGAGCTGCATTTGCAGTGGGGGCCTGCGGCACTCGTAAGCGAATGCTACGACAGAAAGAGGTAAGGCTTCCACGTGTCGTCGAGATTGCCCACAAAGTCGCGAATAAACATCACGTAGCTTGGGCGGAACGGCGTACGGTTCAGCTCCATCCCCGCTTCTTCCGGGGTCATATCGCCCTTGCGGTTATTACAGGTGACACACGCAGCGACCAGGTTCTCCCACGTGTCGCGTCCACCTCGTGACTTGGGTAGAATGTGGTCGATGGTCAGCCGGTCACGCGATCCGCAGTACTGGCAGGTGTGGTGATCGCGTTTAAGTACGTTCTTGCGAGAGAGCATGACCTTCTTGTACGGAATGCGTGCATACGCCTTCAGGCGCACGATGCTCGGGTAAGGCATCCGTGTACTGGGCGACCGCACGGCCTTGCCATCTATTGCCTCGACCAGGTGTACCTTCTGCAGGTGCATGAGCACGATTGCACGCTGCACGCTGCACACGGTAAGAGCACTGTAATCCTGATTCAAAACGAGTACATGTCCGTTCATTGCGACATGCCCCCCGCTTCATAGAGAAGCGTGTTTGTTGGTATACCGATAGGATGCAAGCGGGAACGCTGAATACGGAAGAGTACAACCCTCGCCGGAAGACCGGCATTTTTAACACATGTAAAGGACGGTGAGCAGTGTATAATACACACAATACTGCGTATTACAGCCTTCATGGTTTGTTTCCCTAATGCCGCTGTATAGCCTTCAAGGCAGCAAAATAAATTACTACGTTGCATCTCGCATTCCAGAAATGCTCCAAGTTGATTGGGATTGGTATGTAGAGCGTGTGTCCGCAGGCAAGCAAAAGACGACAGGTGGAAGAGAGTTGGAAAGGAAGCCGGCGATGCGCCTACGCGACGGCGGAAGCTTGCACAGGTACATTGAATCCCCAAAAGATCGACTCCCCGAAAGGGCGTTCCAGGCGATCTGATGAAGCCGAGCATGCACACTACCGTTTCTGCCCCAAACACTGGCATGTGACACAGCGGGAGCCTGGTCGGACACATGCGTGCGCAAAGGTACGTGCGCAAAGAATAGAGTGCACAAAGAAAAAGCGTCCCCTGGGTAATCAGGAGACGCTTTCAGCGTTGGAGCCGTATGTTTATGTACACAGCACATGCTTATGCTGCTGTGCATTTGTAAACTACGCTTCTTCGGGCACAATGTGTACATAACGGCGGTTGCCGCGGCTGCGGGCAAACTGCACCGTGCCCGTCTCTTTGGCAAAGAGGGTATCGTCGCCACCACGGCCTACGTTCTTGCCAGGGTGGAATTTCGTGCCGCGCTGACGCACAATGATGCTGCCTGCTTTCACGAATTCGCCGCCGTATGTTTTTACGCCGAGATACTTGGGGTTGGAGTCGCGACCGTTCTTGGTCGAACCCATTCCTTTCTTATGAGCCATACCTACCTCTTTCGTCTGTGCTACAAGCGAATGCTGGGGCACTCAAGCGTGCAGGAGGGTTCCTGCAGCAAGCGCCTATGCGGAGTGAACCGCTTCAATCTGAATTTTGGTGTACTGCTGGCGGTGTCCTCGCTTTACGCGGTACCGCTTGCGTCGTTTCTTCTTAAAGACGATAACCTTGTCGCCTTTCACGTGCTCAAGCACACGCGCTTCAACCGATGCGCCGTCTACCGTGGGGGTACCAACGGTCGTTTCGCCGTCTCCGTTTGAAAGCAGCAGCACGCGGTCGATCGTGAGCGTGTCATCAGCCTCCGCATCGGAATGGTACGGCACGTAGACGGTGTCGTTTTCACGCACCTTGAATTGTTTGTCTTTAACGTCAACAATAGCGTACATAGGGATCTCTGCTTTGGAGCGCTGGATTGAGTACCACCGCGAGAGTGAATAATTTTGTTCAGACTCTGCCCACGGATGCTCTCGCGCAAAGTTTCGCTATTTTCTCCTATTACGATTCGTGTTTCTTATGAAGCTGACCCTTCCAAACGGTCGCCAGCTCGCGCCCGGTAAGCTGCTCTGCATCGGACGCAACTACGCGAAGCACGCTGCCGAAATGAAAAGCGACGTGCCCGAACAGCCCATGGTCTTCCTGAAACCATCTACCGCGCTCATCCGAACGGGCGAGGCGGTGCGCATCCCGCAAGCATCGTCGGAGGTCCACCATGAGGTGGAATTGGTGGCGGTGATTGGTGCGGGCGGCAAGCACATCGCTGCCGAAGATGCGCTCAATCATGTCGCGGGCTACGCGGTCGGACTCGACATGACGGCGCGCGATATTCAGGCGGGCGCCAAGGCGCGGCGGCATCCGTGGTCGGTGGCAAAGGGATTCGATACGTTCGCGCCGCTCGGACCCATCGTGCCTGCGTCGGAGGTTGCCGATCCGCAGCAGCTTACCCTTGGCGTGTCGGTCAACAGTGAGACGCGCCAGCAGGGCTCTACCGAGCATATGATCTTCTCGGTAGCAGAGCTCATCGCGTACTGCTCTTCGGTCTTTACGCTGGAGCCGGGTGACTTGCTCTACACCGGTACGCCTGAAGGCGTGGGGCCCGTCAAGGCAGGTGATGTGCTGGAGGCGACATTCTCTGCTGGGCCGGGCCTTTCGGTGCGTGTGGAAAAGGAGGAACGGTAGGCGTCTGCTAACCAAGCGGGAGCCTGGCTGCAGCCTTCTTCGCGGGATTCTGCCCGGCACGACAATGCCCCGAATGGCGCCACCTTGAGCACAGCCGAAAGGCCTTCCTCCGAAGTTGGCAATGCCCGCCGTGCAGGAGATCCCTCGGCTGCGCTCCGGATGACAAGCGGGATGATAAGAGGATGACAACGGGAGAGCGAAGAAGGGCGCGCCCTACGCCGCACCTTCCTCCACGAACGCGTTCAGATCCATAACCACCGCGTCTTCGCGCTCGGCGCGTTCGAGCTCTTCCGCGACATAGCGCGCCGTGTACGTATCCGCCTGAGCCAGCTCCTCGGGCGGCCCCTCAAACACGATTTCACCGCCGCGCTGCCCGCCTTCCGGACCCAGGTCAATGACATGGTCGGCCTGCTTCACCACGTCCATGTTGTGCTCAATGACGACGACTGTGTTGCCATTGCCTACCAGCGCACGCAGCACGTTCAACAGGTGACGGATGTCCTCAAAGTGCATCCCGGTCGTGGGCTCGTCTAAGATGTACAGCGTGTCGCCGGTGCCCGGACGCGAGAGCTCTTTCGAGAGCTTCACGCGCTGGGCCTCGCCGCCACTGAGCGTGGTGGACTGCTGCCCCAATCGGATGTAGCCGAGGCCCACCGCCTCCAGCGTACGCAGCTTGCGTTGGATGCGCGGCAGGTTCTCGAACAGGTCGAGCGCCTCGGTTACGGTCAGGTCCAGCACGTCGGCAATCGAGTGCTCTTTGTAGCGCACCTCCAGCGTTTCTTCGTTATAGCGCTGGCCGTTACACTCGTCGCAGGTCACCTTTACATCCGGCAGGAAGTTCATCTCCAGCGTTACCGTACCCGTGCCGCCGCACTTTTTGCAGCGTCCGCCCTTTGTGTTAAACGAGAACCGGCTCTTCCCGTAGCCACGGATCTCCGCTTCGGGGAGCTGTTGAAAGAGATCGCGCAGGTAGTCCATTAGTTTGGTGTAGGTGGCCGGATTCGAACGCGGCGTGCGCCCGATCGGCTTCTGGTCGATCTCGATGACCTTGTCGATGTGGTCGATGCCCTCAATGCTCTCGTACGACAGTGGCACCGTCTTCGCGTTGTGATGATAGCGCGACAGAATCGGGTAGAGCGTCTGGTTGATGAGCGTGGACTTGCCGGATCCCGACACGCCGGTGATGCACGTAAAGGTGCCCAGCGGGATGCGCAGCGGATCGCCCTTCAGGTTATGACCGGTTGCGCCCCGTAGCGTAATCGCATCGCCCGAGCCGGGGCGTCGCTCGCCCGGCACGCCAATCACCCGGTCGCCGCGCAGATAGGCCGCGGTCACGCTGCCAGTGTACTCGCCGTTGACAACTACGTCGTTGGGTACAGATGTGCCGTTTTCTGACGTACCGTTTTCAGAGACCCTGTTTGAGCCGCTCTGCGTCAGCGTATCGGGCGGCCCTTCAGCCACGAGGTGCCCGCCCTTCTCCCCGGCACCGGGGCCCAGATCCACGACATAGTCGGCAGCCTCGATCATCTCGCGGTCGTGCTCCACCACCAGCACCGAGTTGCCCAGGTCGCGTAGCGCCTGCAGCGACCGGATGAGCCGCTCGTTGTCGCGCGGATGCAGTCCAATCGAGGGTTCGTCGAGCACGTACAGCACGCCGGTAAGCTGCGTACCCACCTGCGTGGCCAGGCGGATGCGCTGGCTCTCGCCGCCGCTAAGAGTACGCGCCGTGCGGTCGAGCGTGAGGTAGCCCACGCCCACGTTCACCAGGAAGTCGAGCCGCTCGCGTACCTCTTTAATGATGGGATGGGCAATCGTGCGCTGCCGCTCGCTATCGAACGAGAGCGTATCCACCACCTGGCGCAGGCGCTCCAGATCCATATTTGCCAGATCGCCAATCGTGTGCTTGCCGATGCGATACGAGCGGGCAATCTTGTTGAGGCGGTCCCCGCCGCAGGCCGGGCACGTCGTTTCGCGCATGAACGACTCGGCCCAGCGCCGCTTCTTCGACGAGTCGGTGTTGTCGTAGGCATGCTGCACATGGTCCATGAGTCCGCCGTAGCGGTGCGTATAGTTAACCGCACGGCCTTTGTAGCTGTACTTGATGTCGAACTGCTCCTCGCCGGCCCCGTGCAGGATCACATCGCGCTGCTTGTCGGAGAGGTCCTCAATCGGCGTGTCGAAGTCGAAGCTGTACGCCTCCGCCACCGCTTGCAGCTGACTGAAGATCCAGATGTCGCGGGGTTTGCCCAGCGGCACGAGTCCGCCCTCGGCGATGGTTTTCGAGGGATCGGGGATCATCAGGCTGGGGTCGAGCTCGCTGGTTACGCCGAGTCCGTCGCAGTTTTGGCAGGCGCCGTACGGCGTGTTAAACGAGAAAAGATTCGGCGACGGCTCGTCATAAGAGAGGCCGGTCTCTGGATCCACCAGGTGGCGGCTGAAGAGATGGTCGCCGGTTTCCAGATCGGCCTCCGCATCCCCCTGAACATCGACTACATGCGCAATGAGCGTGCCCCCGCCCATGTCGAGCGCCGTCTGCACGCTCTGCCCCACACGCGGACGAATGCCGTCTTTGACGACGAGGCGGTCGACCACGACTTCGATGTCGTGCGTTTCGTAGCGCTCCAGCTTCATGCCCTCCTCGTAGGTGCGCATGGTTCCATCCACCCGGAAGCGCTCGAAGCCCTGGCTGGCGGTCTGTTCAAACAGCTCGCGGTAGTGGCCTTTGCGGCCCTTTACGACGGGGGCCAGGATCATGAGGCGCGTTCCTTTCGGGAAGCTCAGGATGCCGTCGATGATCTCGTCATCGCTCTGCTTGCGCATCTTGTTGCCCGTCTCGTGCGAGTAGGCGGTGGCGGCGCGGGCGTAGAGCAGGCGCAGGAAGTCGTACACCTCGGTGACGGTGCCCACGGTAGAGCGCGGATTGCCACCCACGGTTTTCTGCTCGATGGAGATGACCGGCGAGAGTCCGTCGATATGGTCTACGTCGGGGCGCTCCATCATCTCCAGGAACTGGCGTGCATAGGCGCTCAGGCTCTCCATGTAGCGGCGCTGGCCCTCCGCGTAGATCGTGTTGAACGCGAGGCTGGATTTACCCGAGCCCGACAGGCCCGTCACGACCACGAGCTGGTTGCGCGGGATGTCGACGTCGACGCTTTGCAGGTTGTTCTCGCGGGCGCCACGGATCGTAATGTGTTGAGGCATGAGGGGGTAGGGGGATGCAGAGCAACAAATGCACATCCGCATTACACCCGCCCCCCGGCAGCGCGTTTCTGCATAGACGCCCGTGCCTCTACACGTAACGCAGGTGTTGCGGATGGCGGGCATCCGACCGAATACAAAAACCTGACCGGTCTGAGAGACCGATCAGGTTTGTTTTTGCTTTACAGTTTTTGCTTTACAGTTTTTGCTTTACAGATTTTGCTCTACAGATTTTGCTCTACAGAGAAACAATGCTGCAACTGTAGCCAGATGGGGGGCTACTCGTCGCAGTCGGGCCGGCAGCGTACCGTTTCGATATCATCGACACGCTCTGCGGTGAACGATCCGTTTTCTACGCGCGTTTCCCCGCCGTGAGGGTCTTCAAAACTAAATGTGCCTTCGAGCACATCCTCATTGGCGTTTGTGATCGTGAACGTGCCGGGCCCGCCGCCGATGAATCGGCCGAGCTCATAGCTGTTCATGGAGTTCTGATAATACGGAACGGTGCCTCCTTCCTCGAAGTCGTAATCGCCTTCTTCAGGAACGACGCCCTCCCGGCCCTCAATGTCGATGGTCGTCCACGATCGGTTGGTTTCCGAGCGCTCCTCCTCGGGCGGGCGTTCGCCGTCTAACATATACAGAACAAATTCCTCGCCGCCACTGGGAGAGGGCTTGAGCCCAAACGCTGCGCCTCCCGAAAGGTCAAGGGTTTCTCCGCTGTCATCAACAGTGGCCTCAAAGCTTCCAACGTCAAGGACGAAGCCGTTTCCGTTGTCTGCGCCATTGTCGTCGACGCTGTTACACGCGGTGAATGCAAGAAGGAGAGCGAAAAGAGGAAAAGCAGACAGGATTCTACAGGGTATACGCATCATATGAAATAGATTGGTAGAAAAGTTTACCGAGCACACGCTTCATGCCGAAGAACCGCCACCGTCGTTCAGGTCGCGGCTTTCCGGAAAGCGTGCAAATCTTCTTGGTTCTACTCTATTTCTATGTGCGCAACGATGGGTGGGTAGGCGGACACGTTGATCCGTTCTTGGTACGCCCGATCCGCTAATCAGAATGACGGGTGTTTTGTTATTATCATCGGGCAGGCTGTCACTTCCCCCTGAACTCCAACATTGACACGTGACTTCACTTACCCTTTTGTGCAACAGGTGCTATCGCACAGGCGGGCGCTGCGTATGCCAGTCGGTTGCTTGCTGGATAGCATGTGCCACGCGCAGCGTCTCGGCGTCGTGGTAGAGGCGTCCGAGCACGGTGATGCTGGCCGGGCTGCGGTGGTCAGGATGCGCGCGTCCCTCGTCGTCTTCCACCGGATGAAACGCGTTGGGCAGGCAGACGCACGGATGCCCGGTCAGGTTGGTGATCTGCAGGGTACCCCCACGAAACGAAGGGCTAATGAACACGTCAACGGTTTCAAGCGCTTCACGGGTGGCAACCATCAACTCGCGGCGCAGGCGCGAGGCTTGGATGTGCTCTACCGCTGGCGTGAAGCGAGCAGCGCGAAAGACATGGGGCCAGGCGTCGGTCGTCTGGCGAACCATGGTTGCGTCCTCGCCGCTTCGGGTAAGCGCGTCGAAGTTGCTGGCGGCTTCAACGCCAAGTGTATTTAGCAGCGCGCCCAGCGGATAATCTGTGGGAAGGCTGATGGGGTGCAGCTCTGCGCCCTGCGCACGGAGCGCGTCGAGCACGGCCTGGTCGGCCTCGGCATTCTGGTAGTCGCCTTCGAACGCATCTTCATAGACACCAATACGCAGGTCGGCAAGCGGCTGCTCGGCATCGAACGGAAACGGAGCATCTACCATGCCAGGGTCGCGTGCATCCGAACCGCGCAAGACGTCATAGACAAGGGCGCAGTCGTATGCCGAGCGCGCCATAGGACCGGCTTTGTCCATCGACCATGATAGCACCATAGCGCCGTAGCGGCTAACGGTACCAAACGAGGGCCGATGTCCGGTCACGCCGTTGCGGGTAGAAGGTGATACGATGGAGCCGAGGGTCTCCGTGCCGAGCGCAAACGGGACCGCGCCCGCAGCCACCGCCGCGCCCGATCCGGCTGATGAGCCGCTGCTGCCCTGGTTCGGATTCCAGGGTGACATGGTCGTCGCATCGAACCACACGTCGCCCCAGGCCAATGCGCCCAGCGAGAGCTTGGCCAGAAGCACGGCGCCGGCTTCATCGAGCCGTTCAATGACGGCAGCGGTGTCGTCGATCGTCTGGTTCTGGTACGGGGTTGCGCCCCAGGTAGTGGGGTAGCCTTCCACGGCAAAGAGGTCTTTGGCGCCGTAGGGAATGCCGTGGAGCGGACCACGCCATTCGCCGGCGTCAAGTTCGGCATCGGCGCGGGCGGCCGCGTCGAGGGCGCGCTCTTCGGTGAACGTGATGACGCAGTTGAGCGTCTCGTTCAGCCGGCGGAGGCGGTCGAGGTAAAGTTCGGTGAGCTGCATGGAGCGGACGTCGCGGTTGCGCAGCCACACCGAGAGCTGAGCCACCGAGGCAAAAGCCAGATCCTCATCGGTGTCGGGGACGGGTGCGTCCGGCCACTGCCAGGCTGGGGCGGCGTCGCCCTCGGGGACTGCGGCGCCGCTCAGCTGTGGCGTGAACACCTCAGCCGGGTGAGATCCGTTGGGCAGGGTGTGCTCACGCATCGCCTGGTACTGCTGCAGCTGCTCGTTAAGCTCGTCGACCAACATCTCGCGGTCGTCGTCGGTGAAGGAGAGGCCCATGAGGCGCTCGGCAGCCTCAATGTCTTCAGCGGTAACCTCCATATCGTCGTCATCCCGACGGCGCGTAGCAACCTGTGTGTAGAGCACGCCGGGCATAAGTCCGGTGAGGCCAAGAGCAGAGCACGATTCAAGAAACTGGCGGCGATCCATGGGCAGCTGGTGGACTGTGAAAATATTTGTGAAGCCTGCAGATACGTGATAAGGTTGTGCGTCACGTGAAACCGTTGACTTTGTCCCGGGGTGGGCGCTATTGTAGGCTCTACACATTACGAAATAAAACGTTAGGATACGAAGGCTGCCGCCCTGCAACATACGCTCGTATCTCCACAGCCCCGTATGCCCGGTATAGGCGGCCCACTTGTAGGTGGAGCGGCCAGCGCGGTACAAGGGGCAATGTACAAGGCAAAATACAGGGGGCAATACAGGGGGGTGCGTACGGGCTGATCGAAGGAAGCAGCGGTCTTTCCCTGCGGATCTTCGTCTGTTCGTCCATTCTCTTTTTTTACACATAGCATTACTTCGTTTACGGCATTATGGCGCAAGTCATCAAAGAGCGGGCAACCCGCCTGTTCAAGGTTTTATCGGAGGATAAAGAGGCGTCGCGTAGGCTACTGTGGTTTGTTATTTCGATTGCTGTGTGGAGCGGGCTCATGCTTATGCCCACGCCCGAAGCGCTTGGCATACAGGGGCAGCGGGCCGTTGCCTTGCTGGCCGCGGTTTGTATCATGTTTGCCACCGAAGCCATTCCGCTGCCCGCCATCGGACTGCTCATTCCGGTCTACCAGGTCATGATTGGCGGCATGTCTACCGATCTTGTAACCGGGTGGATGATGAGCAACGCGTTGCTGTTTCTGATGGGCACGCTCATGCTGGTCGCTGCGCTGTCGAGTCGGGGGCTTGACAAGATCATTGCGCTGTACATTCTTACGAGTGTGGGCACGAGCGTCTACGCCGTGGTCTTCGGCATCGTCGCCGTGAGCGCCCTGCTGGCTGGGTTCATGTCGGATGCCGCCGCTGCGCTGATGCTAGCCCCCGTGCTGGGCATGATCAGCATTGTGCGCGACTCGCACGACGGGCCGGTAACAAACCTCACCAAGCTGCTCATTTTCGCTGTCGGATTCGGCGCCATCGTTGGCAGTCCGTACACCCCAGCCGGGGGCGCCCGTAACGTGATCATGATCGACTACATGCAGCAGTTGGCCGACCTCGACATCGGCTTTGCGGAGTGGACGCTTTACATGATGCCGTTCACCATTATTATGGTCGGTGTACTTACGGTGCTGCTGCCAGTCATCTTTCCGCCGGAAGTAGAAGACCTGCGCACCGCCGTCGAGTCGCTACGGACCGAAGTGCAAGAACGTCCTTTTGGACTGGATCAGGCGGTGATTCTGGTGGTATTTGCCATTACCATCGTGCTGTGGCTTACGATAGGGGGGCAGTTTGGCATTGGCATCATCGCTGTAGGCGCGGCGGCTGTGCTGCTCGTGCTTGGGGTCGTTGAGTGGCGCAACTACCAGAGCGACGTAGACTGGGGCGTGCTCATGATCTACATCGGCGCCATCTCGCTCGGGGGCTACACCGCCGAAACCGGTGCCGCCACGTGGATTGCGAACTCGTTTCTCGACACGGTGCGCGACCTCGGGCTGGGCGAGGGCAATCTGCTTGTGATGGTCATTTCGTTTCTCATAACCGGCATGACGTCGGCCATGAGTGCGGGCGCCACGTCGAGCGTTATGGGGCCCATTGTGCTGGAGATTGGCGCACAGGCCGCGATTCCATCTATCGTAGTGGGGCTCACGACGGCCCTGGCCTCTTCGTTCGGGTTCATGCTGATCGTGTCAACCCCCGGCAACGCGATCATTTACGCGTCGGGCTACCTCTCGGCCAGCGACTTCATCAAAGCCGGTCTATGGGCGATGCTTTCCGCTTTCGCCGTCTTCCTGATGATGCTGCTGTTCTACTGGCCGCTGCTAACGTAGCGCCTACCTCCCATGAACGTACCGTTTCCTGGCACCCGCTGCGGCGTGCCCCCTCCGTTGTAATGCTCCCGATGCACTAACGCACTGATGTAATAGTATCCCGATGCATTAATGATACACCGATGCACGTACGTCTCCCAACGAGACGTGCGGTTCGGTACCTCCTTCCCCCTTTAGAACCTGTTTGGCTGATAGCTTACTGCCAGCCAGGCAAATCACTAACTTGTTTACGTACCTGATCCTACGCTGAACCAATGCGTATTCTGATCTGCTCAGATGGAAGCGAATGGGCCCAGAAGTCGGCCCGTTTTGCCCTCCAGCTATTCCGTGAAACAGCGCACGCCCTCACAATCCTCGTCTTCAAGCAGCACACCGATGCGCTGGAAGGGGAGAAGAAGTCAATCATGCAGGGCACGCAAGACAAAGAAGATAACATCGGCTCCGAGCGCTCGTCTTCGGTCATCGAAGACGAGTTGCACGACCTGGTGGGGGACTTCGACATCGCCGTAGACGAGGTGGCGTGGGAGCGTGAAGAGGGCAATATGGCCTCGCATCTGCTTGACATTGCCCCCGACTATGAACTGATCTGCCTGGGCGGCGCGGGCAAGGGCGGCTTCTCGCGAAGCATGCTCGGGCTTATCGTCGACGAGGTGGTGTTGGAGGGCAAAGGCAACCTTATGGTCACGAAGAAGAGCGATGCCTCCTGCCGTAACGTGCTGGTGGTGCTCCCTTCCGAAGACGTGTACGACACCGACACGATCCACTACATCGGACGCCTCTTTAAGGGAAGCGATGTGGTCGTTACAGTAAACGTGCTTTGGAGCGACCTCCCGCATCGCTTTGAAGGCTATCTTGAAGCCGCCACCGGCCAGCGCATGAAACGGATGGTCGACGAAGATCTCTTGCCTGACAAGCGCGACCGGCTGGAGAAGATTAAGAAGATCCTGAAGTCGTACGAGGTGGAAAGCAAGGTGGCCTATCAGGATTCGGGATCGGTGAGCGAACTGGTCGACGATGCCAAATCGAGTAGCTACGACCTGATCGTCGTGCATCCGCCCGCGCCCGGTACGGGGTTGCTGCAGCAGCTTGAACCGAATAAGCAGAGCCTCAACCTGATGCGCAAGAGCGAGGCCAACGTGATGCTGCTCCGCGCCGTACCTCCCCACGCAGACTAAGACCCCGTTTTGGTCTCTGGTAGCGGGTCAATGGGTAGTGATTATCACAGGGCCGATATTACCGGAGCCCGCATAACTATCCTTGTCTATCCTTTGCCTGTCAACATCTCTCCTGCATCTGTCTTGTGGGAGAACCCTATAGGGAGAAGGGGGCGAACAAGACGAAGCTACCGTATCCGATAAACATATCGCTTAGGGTCTACCTATCACCAGGCATCTCATGCGGTCTTGTTCGGGGTGGGGCTGCTGTAGGGGAGCGCAGAGATCGTCCCGTCAGTCGCTGGAGCTCTTGCCGGGCGATAACAACCCGCGTAATGCCCTCGTCTTGTCATTGCGAGCATCATTGCAAGCAGTGATAACGACGCGGCGCCCGGACCGCAGAGCTACGAGGTAGCCAGCTCCGTTTCGACGTGCTCTTTTGTCTTCTTAAAGATGAGCTCGGGCCAGTTCTCCATCATGCGCTCCAGCCGCCACGTGCTCATCCCCAGGTAGGCCAACGTGCCGCCGGCATCCCGGAACAGGTTGTTGATCTCGTCGGATTCGTAGGCTTCGATGAGCGCCGGATCGCCTTCGACCCAGCGGCAGCAGGTGTAGTTAACGCCCGAAAGTCGCGCATCCACATTGTACTCGTCTTCAAGGCGAGCCATGACCACATCGAACTGCAGCTCGCCCACCGCGCCCAGAATGTAGTCGTTGCCGCGTAGCGGACGAAACACCTGAATGGCGCCCTCTTCACTTAGCTGCGTGAGCCCCTTGCCCAGATGCTTGGCGCGGAACGGGTCTTCGAGGTGCACCTTGCGAAAGTGCTCCGGTGCAAAGCTCGGCACGCCGGTAAACTGAACCGGATCGCCCTCACAGAGCGAGTCGCCAATCTTGAGTGTACCATGGTTCATGATGCCGATGATGTCGCCCGGCCAGGCGCGCTCTACGCCTTCGCGGTCTTGTGCCATAAATGCGGTTGCATTGTTGAGGCGCATGGTGTCGCCGCTCTGCGAGTGCGTCACAGTCATGCCGCGCTCAAACTGACCGGAGCAGACGCGCACAAACGCCATCCGGTCGTGGTGGCGTGGGTCCATGTTTGCCTGAATCTTGAACACCACGCCCGAGAAATCGTCCTCGTTAGGGTCTACGTTGCGCGTGGTTGTGGGGCGCGGCTGGGGCGGCGGAGCAATATCTACAAACGTGTCGAGCATATCGCCCACGCCAAAGTTACTGAGCGCACTGCCGAAGAACACGGGCGTCTGGATGCCCTCGCGGTAGCGCTGCAAGTTCAGGCTGTCGCCTGCTTCGCGGACGAGCTCAATGTCGAAGCGTAGCTCCTCGGCCTGCTCGCCCAGGATGTCGTCGAGGCGCTCGTCGTCGAGGCTGTCGATGGCAAGGCGCTCGTGCTCGCCCTGCATGTCGGCATGCGAGAAGAGGTGCAGCTCGTCCTCGTACAGATTGTACGTGCCGCGGAAGCGATCGCCCATTCCGATAGGCCACGACAGCGGCACGGTCTCCAGCGCCAGGGTGTCTTCGATATCAGACAGGATCTCCAGCGGCGGGAGCCCAAAGCGATCAAGCTTATTCACGAACGTGATGATCGGAATGTCGCGCAGGCGGCAGACCTCCATGAGTTTGCGGGTCTGCTCTTCGACCCCGCTGGCTACGTCGAGCACCATGATCACGCTGTCGACAGCCGTAAGCACACGGTAGGTGTCTTCGGAGAAGTCACGGTGGCCCGGCGTGTCGAGCAGGTTCAGCGCAAAGCCGCGGTGCTGAAACTGCATGACCGACGATGTGACGGAGATGCCGCGCTCCTTCTCCATCGACATCCAGTCGCTGCGGGCATGACGGTTGGCTTTGCGCGCTTTAATCTCGCCTGCCTCGTGAATCGCGCCGCCTTTCAGCAACAGCTTTTCGGTGAGCGTAGTCTTCCCGGCATCGGGGTGGCTAATGATGGCAAAGGTGCGGCGGCGGTCGACCTCCTCGCGATGCTTGCGGCTCGATGTAGCAGAACTCACGGTGGTGACGCTGTTGGGAAAGGAAACTACCAGTGCAATTTGTGCTTGCAATTTATGCTTTTGGGCATAACTGCGCATAATTGCAGTCACCGGTAACGCGTTTACGTCCCCAAAAGTTTTCTGCTGGAGGAAGAAGCGAACCCGCTTAACGGCCAACATAGACGGCGAAAGCAGGAATGCACGCGTTCACGCGTTACGGGCTGTCGGGGCGGGTTGTCAGATGGGCCGGCCTGACCGGGGCCTGCCCTTTTTCTGCTGCGGGGACGATCATGTTTAGGATAACCTCTTGTACAGCGGTGCGATGGCTGCGTCCGGTGCCGTGGTACGGATTGGAGGTTGCAACCACGGTGAGCTCAAGGGCAGGCACGATGAAAAGGTACTGTCCGCCATAGCCCCAGCCGTAGTAGGTGGCGTGATAGCCGGCCCCTACGTGACGCTTGAACCAGCTGTATCCGTAGCCTGCTCCACTCCAGCGCGACTCTGAACGCGGGATCCACGACTGGCGCACCCATTCGTTCGAGAGTACACGCGTACCGTTGTACATGCCGCCTTGCCGGTACATCTCCCCGAAGCGAAGCAGATCGCGCGGAGAGATGAGCATATCGTTACCGCCGAAGTAGATTCCCTGCGGATCGGTGGGCCACGGCGGCAGACGGATGCCGAGCGGCTCAGCGAGGTAATCCTGTGCAAACGCCCAGGTGCTCTGCCCGGTCGCCTGCGTGAGCACGGCAGAGAGCAGGTGCGAGTTGCCGGTGCTGTAGCGCCGCGCTGTACCGGGTGCTGCGTGCAGGGGACGCCGAATGGCATTGCGCACCCAGTTGCTGCTTGACACCCAGCTACCGTAGTTGCTGCCCGAAGTGCGCTCCAGTCCCGATTGCATGGTAAGCAGGTGGGCGAGCGTAATATTGCGCTTGCGCGGGTCGTCGTCTTCGGTCAGGTAGTTCTCAACGAAGGGGCCGATGGGTTGGTCTGTGCTGTCGAGGTAGCCTTCCTCAATCGCACGCCCAACAAGCGCCGAAAGGATGCTCTTGGAGACAGATTTTACGTTCACCGGCGTGTCGAGTCCGGGCCCGCCCAGGTTTTCCGCAACCATCACTTCGCCGTGCCGTGCTATAACGAGGCTCTGCAGCGGCTCAAGCTCGGCGGCACGCTCCAGAGCAGCGTCTGTGAGCGTAGCGTCGAGTCCGTACGTGTTCACGCCAGGGACGGGCTCCGGCATTGGGAGGTCCTCATCGGCGGGCTCGGGCGCAGCGG
>NZ_JARWGJ010000093.1:0-9436 GCF_040409695.1 Longimonas sp. | reverse complement strand
ACACGACGGACGGCACACGGACGCTCGCCACTAGCGTCGACGTCGCCGACGGGATCGTCTCTCAGGGGCTCGGGTTGATGTTTCGGCAGCCCCCCGGATGAAGCCGGTCAAGCATGCGGATGAGCGCGGTGGCGCTTCGCAGGCCGGCTTTGGGGCGGGGCTCGGCGTACACCTCCATGCTTACCGGGCCGCGAAAGCCGTCTTCGTAGAGCATCTCGATCTGGGTGGGCCAGTCGACGTCTCCTTCGCCAACGATCGTGTCGTGCCACTGCCCGCGTTCGGTGCGGCCGTCGCTGCAGCGTACCAGCGTGACGCGCCCTGACAGCGCGTCGAGCCCCGCAGCCGGATCTTCGCCTGCCCGCAGCGCCGCCACCGGATCCCACGCAGCGCGCACGTTCGGATGATCAACCAGCGCAAGAAGCACCGCGAGGTCGCGCCCGGTCGGACACAACGAAGTGGGGTCGTTCTTAACGCCAATCAGCACGTCGTACTCGGCTGCCTGCACCCCGGCCCGGCGCAGTGCGTCGGCAGCGGTGTCGAGGGCGGTGTCGTCATCGTTCGGCGTAGCAGCAAACGGATCGGTCACGAAGCGCGGACAGCGCATGCGCTTGCAGAAGCGCAGCAGTTCGGGTAGACGCGCCAGATCGTTGAGCCACATCATGCGGTCGTGCACCGGTCCGCCAAAGATAGAGGGCACCACACTGCTTAAAAGAAACTCGCTCGCCTCCAGCTGCTGACGGATCTGCGGCTCGTTTACGTCGGGCACCCGGTCTTCGGGGCCGCCTACGGTGCGCAACTCCATGCCCTGCAGCCCCCACAACTGCGTGTAGTGCAGCGCGCGTCCTAAATCGGAGGTTACGGTGTCGGTGAGCCAGACAGGGATCATAGCAGGTAGAGCAGTTGGATGCGAAACGAACAGCCTGCTCAACGAGCCACACGGGCAGCGTGTTCGGTCGAACTCTGGATAACACGAAGCATTGATAGTACCCGTCGTTTCCTGCTCATTCAGCTTCTGCGCCATGCCTACTCTTGATGATGCCGTCACCGTCGCCGATGTAGCCCGAGCCGCCAACCGGCTTCGCGGCGTGGTGCACAGAACGCCGGTGCATACGTCGCGCTCGCTCAACGCACAGGTGGATGCAGACGTGTTTCTGAAGTGCGAAAATCTGCAGCGGATCGGTGCGTTCAAGATCCGTGGAGGCTATAACGCACTCAGTCAGCTTTCCCCCGAGCAGCAGGCCGGTGGCGTAATTGCTTACTCATCGGGGAACCACGCGCAGGCGGTGGCGCTGTCGGGGCAGCTTCTGGGCATCGACACGACGATTCTGATGCCTGAGAATGCTCCTACCGTTAAGCTGGAAGCTACGCGCGGGTACGGCGCGGAGGTCATTACCTACGACCCCGAGCAGACCGTGCGCGAAGAGTATGGCGCGCAGCTCGCCGAGGAGCGTGGGCTTACCCTTGTGCCTCCGTATGACCATCCCCATGTGATTGCCGGTCAGGGCACCGTGGGGTGGGAGCTGCTGCAACAGGTGCCCGACCTGGATATGCTCCTGGTGTGCTGCGGCGGAGGGGGAATGCTATCGGGATGTGGCATTGCGGCGGCGGCCCTACAGCCCGACTGCACCGTCGTTGGCGTAGAGCCCGAAGCCGGCGACGATGCCACGCGCTCCTTTCACACCGGCACGCTCCACTCGGTGCAGAACCCCGACACGATTGCGGATGGCGCGCGGACTCCGTCGCTTGGCGAGTATACCTTTCCGCTTGTGCGCCGCTACGCCGACGACATGGTTACCGTGCCTGACTCCGTCATCATCGACGCGATGCGCTTTCTGTGGACGCGCACGAAGCTGGTTACGGAGCCAACAGGAGCGCTGGCGCTGGCCGCACTTTTCAACGGCGCGGTGCCGGGCAATGGGCGCCGCATCGGGGTCACGCTTAGCGGCGGGAACGTAGATATCGCTCGCGCTGCAGAGCTCATTGCATAACTCATTCATAGCTCATTGCGTAGCCACTTCGCAGGCTGCACGTCCGGACGCTCTCACCACAGCCTCTCTGATTCCTCTCACTCGCCCCCTCTTTATTGTGCCTTCGTTTGACGAACTGCGCGCCTACCTCGACGGACTGGTTGCGCGCTACGAGGAACCCTCATTCATCGCTGACGACCCTATCGGTATTCCGCACGGGTTCGACGACCCGCGCGACCAGGAGGTCATCGGACTGTACGCGGCGCTGTTGGCATGGGGGCGCCGCACGACCATTATCAACAAGCTCGAAGAGCTGTGCGAGCGGATGAACTACCGCCCGCATGCTTTCGTAACCGGCTTCGACACAGCTCGCGATGCGGATGCGCTCGACGGGTTCAAGCATCGCACATTTCAGCCAGTGGATGCGCTGTGGTTTACGCGCAACCTGAGCGATGCGCTCGCGCGCCACGGATCCGTTGAAAACATCTTCGCTGATCACCTCCCCAGCGACCCCGAACACCCGTATCCGCTCGGACCCGCCATTCAGGGATTCAGCACCACCATACTGAACATCAACCCGGGTACGCCGCAGCGGCTGCGCAAGCATCTGGCACGGCCCGAGGCAAAAAGCGCCTGCAAGCGCCTAAACATGTACCTGCGATGGATGGTGCGCCCTGGCCCGGTCGACTTTGGCTTATGGACGCGCCTCAATCCCGCGCAGCTCATGCTTCCGCTGGATGTGCATGCAGGGCGGCAGGCACGGGCACTGGGATTTGTAGAGCGTAAGTCGAACGACTGGAAGGCCGTATGTCATCTTACGGATGCATGCCGGCACCTCTGTCCCGACGATCCCGCACGCTACGACTTTGCATTCTTCCCGCCGGGCGCTCAAGACGAGCCATTGGACGACGCCTTTACCGGCGACAATGCGGTACCGCCGAGCTCATGGCCCACGGCATGATAGCCGCGCTGTACATACGTGATGCCTGTCGCGTTCTCGCGAGGGGTAATCGCTTCTACCTCAACAACAAAGATGGAATGGTCGCCAGCCGGGTGGGCAGCCTGCACGCGCGCATGCAGCACCGCTGCCTTCCCCTGCAATATGGGGACGCCGCCTTCGTCTGTCGTGTACGCAACCGGACGAAACTGCTCATCAGATGAAAGATCAGGGCGGGCAAAGTGGTTGGCAAAGGCCACCTGCGTTTCGTCCAGAATGTGGATCGCGCACTGCCCAGCCTGTATCAGCGCATCGTGCGACTGGGCATCACGCGCCACGTTAAAGCTTACGAGCGGCGGGTCGAGCGACACGCTTGTAAACGAGCCAATCGTGATGCCAAGCGGGTCGCCGTCACGATGCGTGGTCACAACAACGACTGGAGACGGGAGGTTACGGAGCGTGGTACGAAGAGACGTACCGTCAGTGCGCGTGGGCATATGCGTGGTGAGTGGGGGAGACAGAAACAACAGGCGGTGTGCGCATCAAGAGCATCAAGAAAAGACGTCGCGCACTTTACGGAAGAACGACTTCTTCGGCGCCTGGTTGTCCGGGTTGGGGTCGAAATTGGGATGCGAACGTAACGCTTCGAGCATATCGATCTCTTCGTTCGTCAGATCTTGGGGGGTCCACACATGTACACGAATCATCTGATCTCCCCGTCCAGTGCCGTTCAGGTCGGGAATACCCCGTTCACGCATCCGCAGAATCTTGCCGGGCTGCACGCCTTTATCAATCTGGATGCGCGCGCGCCCTTTCAGCGTTGGCACTTCAACTTCAGTACCCAGGGCAGCGTCTGGAAAAGAGAGGTACAGGTCGTAGTAGATGTCGAGGCCGTCGCGCACGAAGTGCTCGTGCGGCTTCTCCTTGATCTCAATGCGCAGGTCGCCGGCAAGGCCTCCGCGGATACCTGCGTTGCCAGCATCTGAAATGGTAAGGTAGTTGCCTTCTTTGACTCCCGCCGGCACCGTAACCGTGACTGTCTCCTCTCCCTCGTAGCGCCCCTGTCCGTCACACGTCGCACACGGGTTTTCAATGATGCGCCCTTCGCCGTTGCACTTCGGACAGGCCTGTACGTTCACGAACTGGCCGAAGACCGAGCGCGACACCTGGCGCACCTCACCGGTACCGTCGCACTCGCTGCACATCACGTGGTTTTCGCCGTCGACGCCGCCTTCTGCTCCGGTGCCATCGCAGTCGTCGCACGCCACATACTTGCGTACCTTGATGTTCTTCTGCGTGCCTTCAGCAATTTCCTTCAGCGTAAGGGGCAGCTTCACGCGCAGGTCGCTCCCCGGACGGCCGCTGGTGCGGCGCGAGCGCCCCCCGCGTCCGGTGCGCCCGCCGAAGATTTCGTCGAATGCACTGAAGATGTCGTTGATGTCCTGAAATCCGCCCCGCTGACGTGAGCCGCTGCCGTTCTGGCCGAGGCCTGCATGTCCGTATCGATCATAGCGACGCCGGGTATCCTCATCAGAGAGGATTTCGTACGCCTCTGCAGCCTGCTTGAATTTCTGCTCTGCCTCTTCGTCATCCGGATTGCGATCGGGATGATACTTCATCGCTTTCTTCCGGTACGCTTTCTTGATCTCGCGTTCCGAGGCATCGCGTGCAACGCCAAGTACGTCGTAATAGTCTTCGGGCATAAGGGTAGGTTGAGAATCAGGCAAACAACAGAACAGAGGAGCGCAGAAGACCGCACATGCATCTACACACAACAGGTAGTATAACAAGTAGAATGCCAGGATGTGCAGACTTGTTCAGAGGTCTTCCTCTCTGCGCACCTGGTCGCCTGTTGATGCAGTGCGGTGTTGCACGAAGGTAGTGTGGGTAGTTGTATGCATAGGTATGGGAGTGCGAGAGGGCTACTTCGCAACTACGACCTGCGCATGACGAATAACCCGGTCGCCCATGCGGTAGCCCGCGCGCACCTCATGCAGTACGGTGCCTGGCTCTACGCCTTCGGGAGCGGGCTGCTGCATCATCGCGTCGTGCTCTTGCTCGTCGAAGGGCTGTCCTTCAGCCTCAATACGCTCAACGCCAATATCGCCCATAGCGCTTAGGAAGTTCGTGTGGACCAGTTCGAGTCCGTCGTGGAGCGACCGGTATGCGGCTTCGATCTTATCTTCTTCCTTGAACTCTTCGGCAGCATTCATAGAGCGCTGCAGGTCATCTATCGTGCCAAGTACTGCATTGATGGCTTCGGCTTTTCCGGCTTCAAACTGGCGCTCGGCTTGCTTGGAGAGGCGCTTCCGCACGTTTTCAAGCTCGGCAGCCTTACGTAAAAACTTCTCGTTTACAGCATCACGCTCGGCTTCAAGCGCCTCTACTTTTGCCTCAAGCGCTTCAATGCGCGCCTGTGCCTCGTCGCTTTCGGTGGACTCGCTGCTCTGCGAAGGGGGCGTTTCGGGAGCTGCCGGATCAGGCTCATCGTTCAGCAGCGGATCTTCGGATACGTCAGTCGATGATTCGGCAGCGTTTGTATTGGGCATATTTGTCTCTGAAGAGTTTGTGTCTGAAACGTTGTGGGTAGCCATAAAGCGGTGTAATGTCGATGTTGAACGATTCGGTCGCTCGTGTCTTGTATACCGGTCTTTCGCGTACGTCTTGTGAGGTTGACCTAATCGAGCAGGCGTATCTGCGCTGCAGGTTATTAAAGGGATAAGCCCTGGAATGCGATCATGCTGTAGCGGTCCATCATCTAAGACGCTGCATCACCGGGGTCTGACTGGTTGAGCACGTTAGCCATGGTACGCACAAGCGCCACGGCCCGGCGATAATCCATCCGGGTAGGTCCCATGAGCCCCAGTGTCCCAACGGTATCTCCCATCCGGTAGGGCGATACGACAACAGAATACGAAGCCATCTCGTCATTATCGTTGTCGCTTCCGATTCGGATGTATGTATTGCCGGCCGCGTCCGGTGCAATGTCTCCCAGGTCTTCGAGGAGGTTCACCATGAGCGTCTCGTCTTCGAGCAGTTCAAAGAAATGGCGCACGTCATCGGTCTCCTGAAATTCGGGCTGGTTGAGCAGGTTTTGTGCGCCGCCGATCTGCAGACGCCTCTGCTGGGGCTCACTAAAGAGCGGCGTCGACTGCTCGCGCACCAGGTCCACAATACCGGTGGTATCTTCGATGCCCTGTACACGCTCCTCGTGCGTCTCGCGAATTTCGGCCAGCGTGAGCCCAGCCAGGCGCTCATTCAACATCGACACGACGCGGTCGAGATCAGCGCGATCAACGTCGGCTTCAAACTCAAGCACGATGGTCTTAACCAGCCCCCCACTTACGTTTAGTACAAAGAGCAAGCGAGGGCCTGTCAGCGGGACGATATCGAGCCGCTCCAGCAGGGCTGTAGAAAGACTTGGACTTAGCGCCATGCCGAGCAGGTTCGACAGCTTGCTGAGCAACTTGGTGCTCTCACGTAGCATCTCATCGGTGTCGCTCACCAGCTGAGCCAGCTGCCCTTTGAGGACCTGCCGATCGGCCTCTGAGAGTTTGGGCGCCTGCATGAGTTCATCCACAAAGGTACGATAGCCCATCTGCGTGGGCATCCGACCCGCCGATGTGTACGGATGGTCAAGGTATCCCATGTCTTCCAGGTCGGCCATCGTGTTGCGGATCGAGGCCGGGCTCAACCCAATATCGAACTGACGCGCCAGCGACCGCGACCCGACCGGACCGGCGGTGTCGATGAAGTGCTGCACGACTAACTGCAAAATATGACGCTCCCGCTCGCTCAAGGGCGGACGGTCATCAGAGCGCGGGGCGCTCGAACGGTTAGATGATGCAGAACTTGTAGACGCGCTCATAGGCATCGTTGCTTCATACAAACAGCGAATGCGAGTGGGACCCGGGGCCGCGTTACGCAGCGCAACAATGCGATACAAATCGCATTCTGCAGGGGTATATTACATTTATGGAAGTACACAGGTATATGATGTTAGCGGGTCGCACGGAGCCATTCCAGCCTGCATCTGACGTTGGGGCCTACGTTGCATACGTGCGCTCTGTACATGTACTCTGGTTACGCGCACATGCTTCAACGTCATATTACAGCATGACCCTGGATACTACTGCATACACCATGCCGGCAGCGTGTCACCTGCAATCTCATCGCAGAAAGCCGTGGTGTATGGAAATTATTTTTTGTATGGTTTGAGACTCGGATATCTACAAAACGCCTGGTTGGACGCATTTCATCTGTACGTTAAGAGCACAAGCACATAACGTTTCACAAAAAAGCGCGGCAACGCGCTGCGCTTGTTGCATTTTGTGACCTACATACTGTATCGTTGCGTACTTGGCTGTATCCACGGGAGTTTCTTCATGTTGTGTGCGCAGTCTACCCTGTAACGGAACGTCGTGCTTGCACGTATACACAACGCAGCACGGTTTATTGTCTATTTAAACTGATGGCTCTTGCCCGTGTCTTCTGGTCCTTGAACCAGTAAGATGCGTCTTCTTTTTTGCTCACGCGGCTCTTTTTTTGTTCTTATGCGGTTTCTTTCCACGCTTCTTGCCAGTGCGCTGGGCACACTCATCGCGCTGGGTGCTCTCATTGCGTTCGGTGTGCTATTCATTTTTGCAATTGCGCTCTCGTCCGACCCAACCCCCTCGGTTCAGCCTAACTCTGTACTGACGATCGACGTTAAGGGGGCTATTCCAGAACGCGCGGTTCAGGATCCTTTTGCTCAGGCGTTTGGGGATGCCCCGCGGTTCGACCTTAACGACGTGAACAGCTCGCTTCGCAAAGCCGCAGCCGACGACCGCATCGACGCGGTCTGGCTACGCATCGAGTCGTCGACATCTGGGTGGGCCCGCCTTGGGGACCTTCGCGAGAGCATTGAAACGTTCAAAGAAAGCGGCAAACCTGTGTTTGCTTCGGGCACCGACGCCGGTATGGGCGAGCAAGCCTTCTACCTTGCCAGCGCCGCCGACAGCCTCTTCGTGCCACCGGTATCCGACTTCCAGATGAACGGCTTCTACCTCCCACAGCCGTTCTTCAGCAACGCGCTTGAGCGGCTCGACATTGAGCCCAAGATCGTGCGCGTGGGCGACTTTAAATCCGCGGTAGAGCCTTTCACCCGTGAAGACCTATCGCCGGAGAATCGCTTGCAGCTCCAGGAGCTTCTCGATACACAAAACTCTGTATTCAGCCAGGCCGTAGGTGACGGACGTGGGATGGATGCTGCCGAAATTCGGCGTCTGGCTGCAGAAGATCCGATCCTCAGCGCCGAAGCCGCGCTTGAAGCGGGCCTGGTGGACGGGCTGCTCTACCCCAATGAAATTGAGGCCGCCATCAAGGAGCGTCTCAACATAGCCAATGACTTGCAAACCATTAACGTGTCCCGATATGCGCGCGTCCCGGTGAGCGATGCCAGCCTCACGCCCTCCGATGAAGGCACAGTCGCTGTTGTGTATGCTGAAGGCAACATCGTACCTGGCAAGAGCCAAGATAACCCGTTCGGAGGAGGCGGCGATTCCATCGGCTCACAGACGTTCGTAGAAGCGCTCGACCAGGCCCGCACCGACAGCAACGTTAAGGCAATCGTCGTTCGCGTCAACTCGCCTGGCGGAAGTGCCGCGGCCTCCGAGATCATGTGGAATGCAATGCAGCGTGCAGGCGCCGAGAAGCCTGTCGTCGTTTCGATGGGCGACTTCGCGGCATCGGGAGGCTACTACCTGGCTGCAGGGGCTAACAGTATCGTGGCGCAAGACAACACCATCACCGGTTCCATTGGCGTGTTCGGCCTCTTCTTCAACGCACGCGGCTTCCTCGAAAATCAGCTCGGCGTTACGTTTGATGCGGTGCGCACCAGCCCTTACGCCGATATCTACTCCGGCATCGAGCCGTTTCGCGATGACCAGCAAGAGCGTCTCGAACGCAGCGTAGAGCGCGTATACGACACGTTCCTGCAGCGCGTTGCCGACGGACGCGGGATGGACCGCGCTGAGGTCGAGGCAATCGCCGACGGGCGCGTCTGGTCGGGCCGCGACGCTCAGGAGGTCGGGCTTGTTGACGAGATTGGGGGCCTTAACCTGGCTGTGCAGCGTGCCGCCGAAGCAGCCGAAATGGGAGAGGGACCGTACAACGTGCGCATCCTACCCCGCCCGAAAACGTTCATTGAGCAGCTTAACGAGTCGTTTAGTGCCAGCGTGCGCTACCAGATCACAAACCTGACAACTACCCCGATTGAGCGCGAGCTGCTTGAGCAGAGGCAGGCCCTCGAACGCCTCGTGGGTACCCATGGCACGGTGCAAGCCCGCCTCCCTATCGACATCCGGTTTGAGTAGCGGCCAAATGGTCAGGCGACCCTGCCAGGGTGCGCAGCCGCCCGCTCCACATACAGAACCTGTTTGGGTTTTGGTTTGCGGGCGAGAGCGAGCGCCGTTGTGGCGAAAATTGGACCACGATAGAGGTTCGTAGCCGGGGTTACGGGCCGATATCGGGGACAATTTGCAGCCCAGCGGAG
>NZ_JARWGJ010000092.1:0-9532 GCF_040409695.1 Longimonas sp. | reverse complement strand
CTACGGTAAGAGGGCTACGGTAAGAGGGCTACGGTAAGAGGCTGGGCGGATGCGGGCAGGCACAGCCCCCTTGCATGATCGGCGCAACGACGACAAAAATAGCAGTGGAGCGGGCGGGCAGGCTGCATAAGAAAGACCAACAACAGATTGAAAAACAGGACGCGTGCTGCGGAAGATATGCGGGCATGGCCCGAGCGCGGCCGCCAGGCACCGCCTGCTACTCATCAGGCTCCAGTGGTGCGCCTGATACGTACAGGTCGGTGCGGCGGGGAAAGGGCGAGTCGGCGCCGTACGCATCGGGCAGGTAGCCCAGCGGCACGAGGTCGGCAATGCGACGAAAGGCAAAAGCGCCGTACACGGTCATAGCGTAGGGTTCGAGCGACTTCCCCCACCGGTCTACTTCGACGGGCCGTCTGTTTAGCTCGACCTGCGAGGGCTGGTACGACCGTGGACGACGAGGCGTGCCTCCGCGCCATGCGACGAACGCCTGCGACTCGGGGGCCTCGTGGTAGCGCACCACCAGGCGCCCGCGAAAGCGAACCGTAAAGGTAGAATCTTCGGTCGGCTCCACAATGCGTGTGGCCTGCGCGCGAAACTGAGGCTGGCTATGGGGGGCGCGGTTCATGTGAGAGAGACGCACGCGATGCATCGCAAACCCTTCCTCTGACACGCGGTCGTAAAGCAGCGCCAGCATAAAGTGGCGAAACGAGCCCCGAAACGCCTCCTCACGCCGCTGGCGCCACCGCTCGGCCTCCTGCTCAGACGAGGGCGTAAGCAGCTCAAAGAACGGCTCGCCGTCCCAGCGAAGAATGCTACCTCGCGACTCAAACTCGTCGAGGTGGTAGCGGATGCGATAGCCCAGCGCCCGGTTTTCAATGACAAGCGGCGCAGACGCATGGGCCTGAAACGGGCCCCACCAGCTGCGGGAGAAGCGCAGGACCTCCGGGTTCAGAAGCGTGACTGCATCGGCGTATTCCGACGTGCCGATGAAGAGCTCCTCGAAGCGCTGCAGGCTGCGCCGCCACGACCGGGTGCGTTCGGCTTCAACCGTGATCGCGTCGAGCGCTACGGTAGACGGAGCAAGTTGGAGGTGCAACGTATGGCGGGCGCCGCTGCGCAGCACCAGGTCGCGCTGTTCCGGCTCAAACCCTACCATACTGACATACAGACGGTGCGCGCCGCGGGCTCGCGTGGTAAACGAAAATGTGCCGTTGCGGTCGGTGGCAGCGCCGGTGGTCGTTCCGGCGAGAAAGACATGCACACCAGGCAGCGGTTCGCCCGTTTCGGCATGCACTACGGTGCCTTGAAAGACCGCCGGTGTAGGCGCGTCCGGCTGCTGTGCATCGGCTGGGTAGCATACGGCGACGCAGGCGGCAAGGACACACAGGGCGCACAGGGCCATCCGTAGCACATTCTGGGCTTGTGTCCTGGTCGTCATCGTTTCCCCCTCCGGGCCATAGACCCGCGGCCTATCCCGATCTAATCAGGTTCACTGAATTTGCATAATATAAGAACATTGACGACTGCTGTCAAGCGTTTCGTAAGTCGGGTGGTCTGCACCCACACAAAAAAACCGCCCGGCGCACAGGGCACCAGGCGGCGAAGAGCAGAAGGGTAGCTCTCAGAGGAGTATCATTGAGAAGTGACGCCCACGCTTCAGGTCCCCACCTGATCCTACAAGGCGTGAGCATCCCTCTATACCGGCACGCTCCCCAGACCGGACAACCGGCGTCCGGGTGAGCACCTCGCGCGCCGAGCGTCCGTAGGACGAGGGATGTGCGCACGGGCGATGATCAATCCTGCACGGGGAGGCAGCCGCGCCGGGTTTGCAACGGTATATCGGGACCGGCACGTGCGTGCGCATCCCCCTGAACCCGATCGTGTGTGATGCGCCGCCTTATGCCTGCTTGAGCAGCGCGCCTACTTCATCGAGCGAGAGGCGGATGAGCGTGGGGGTGCCGCCGGGGTCGACATAGGGCACCTCGCAGTCCCAGAGCGCCTTGAGGAATGCGCGGCGCTCTTCGGGGGCCCATCCCGACACGTCGCGCAGCGCCTGACGGCTGGCCAGGGTGCGGGCCCAGGCTTTGCGGCGCGTTTCGGTGGCCGACTCGGGGGCATCGTCATCGGTGTTCAGCAGCGCCCGAAAAGCATCGACCGCCGCTTCGGTATCGAGCTTGGGCGGCACCCCGCGCAGCGCCACGGTGCGCCCGCTCATAGCGCCGGCATCGAAGCCCAGATGGGCAAGCTCCCCTTGTAGCGCCTGAAAGCGGTCGGCCTCTTGCGCCGACAGGTCGATTGTTTCGGCAAAGAGCAGCTGCTGCGACTCGCCCGACTCATTCTGCAGGCGATGCAGGTAGCGCTCATACACGATGCGCCGGTGCGCCGCACGCGGATCCACGACCATCAGCCCGGCCTCAATCGGCACCAGCAGGTAGCGGTCGTGCAAGACCCACACCGGCCCCTGCCCGGGCGTCCCCTCTGAACCGGTCGTATCGGCCTCGTCCGCGTCGGCGGGGCGGTACAGACGGTCGGTCAGGTCGCCCAGGCTGCGTGCCGGGGTGCTTTGGGATGAAGAGGCGGGTTGGGGGGAGGCAGGTTGGGGGGAAGCGGAGCGCCGCGGCGCCGGCGACGAATCATCGCGCGACGAGGACGGGCGCGTTCCGCTGAAGGATACCGGGGTAGGCCGTGCGGAAGAGGAGCTGCTCTCCGACGAATCATCGCGCGGCGCCGGGTCTCCGTCTGGATGCAGCTCGGGCGTGGTAAACTGCTCCTTCAGCGCGCTGCGGATGCTGCTACGTAGCAGGCCGTATACCCCGCTTTCATCTTCAAACTTGACCTCTGCCTTGGTCGGGTGCACGTTTACATCGACGCGCTTCGGGTCGAGCTCCAGGAAGAGCGTAAAGAACGGAAACGCCTTCTCGGGCAGCCAGTCGCCGTAGGCTTTGCGGACGGCGTGGCTCAGGTAGCGGTCGCGGATGTAGCGGTCGTTGACGAACAGAAACTGGTCGTCGCGCGAGGCCTTGAACTGCTGCGGGTTGTCGACGAGTCCCCACACGCGCAGGTAGCTCGACGCGTCGGAGACAGGCACGAGCGCGGCGGCGCGCTCTTCGGTCCACAGCTGGCGCACACGAAAGCGCAGGCGTTCGATCTTATCGTTGGCCGTGGCGGCCTCGCACTGCACGATAGAGCGGTCGTCGTGGTAGAGCTCCATGTGCACGCCGGGGTGGGCGAGCGCCTGCTGGTAGACGGTGTCGGAGATGTGCTTCATCTCGGTGCCCGGCGTTTTCAGGAAGTTGCGCCGCGCCGGCACGTTATAGAAGAGGTTGCGGACGGAGATGGTGGTGCCGGCGGGCGTGGCGCATGGGCGGTGCGTCTCCAGCGACCCGCCGTGTACCTGCACGAGCGTACCGACGTCATCTTCGACGCGGCGCGTCTTCAGCTCGACCTGCGCCACCGCCCCGATCGAGGCCAGCGCCTCGCCCCGAAAGCCGAGGGTGCGGATGCGCTCCAGGTCGTCGATGCCGCGAATCTTGCTGGTGGCGTGGCGGTCGAAGCAGCGCCGGGCGTCGTTCCGGTTCATGCCGCAGCCGTCGTCGGTCACCTGAATGAGGGCGCGCCCGGCCTCTTTTACGCGCACCACAATGCGCCCGGCACCGGCGTCGAGCGCGTTCTCGACCAGCTCCTTCACGACCGAGGCCGGACGCTGCACCACCTCGCCGGCAGCAATCTTGTTTGCGAGTACATCGGGCAGCTGGCGAATGAGCCCATCCGTATCGGAAGCGTCGGTCATGCGAAGAGCGGTTACAGCGACAGGTAGACAAAGAGGGTAAAGGCGAGCAGCCCGAGCAGGTAGAGCAGGTCCATAGGACTGCGCTTGCGGTCGCGGCGCCCGGTGCGCATCCGGCGGCGGATGTCGTCGTCGTCGGAGGGGTCGTAGCGCCGGGGTTCATACTCAAAGCTGCGCGGCCCTCGGCCGGCGGAAAAGAGACCCATGAAAGATGATGCCGTTGGTGGAACGTATGTGTGCTTAGGGTACGACAGTAAAACTGCCCGATGTTTACGGACGTTCCGCGACGAGCCCACGCCAGCCACGCGCCGGGCCATGCGGTGGGCCACGTGGCGGACCTAAGCCCCCGCGCAAGCCGCTCAATGTAACACACTCGCCAGGTATGCCCGGAATCCCATCCATATCCGGGCTGCTCTCGTAGGGTACAGTGAGCATCATCCCCCCTTCACACTGCTTCTTCCGATGGATATACACGCAATACCCGCAGCGGCTCTTTTATGTGTACTCGCGCTCGGCCTGGCCGGGTTTGGAACTGCAGCGCTCTCTGACGAGGTCATTCGCGTAGGCGATTTCTCGGCGGGCAACACCGAGCGCGGCTTTCCGGCGGGGTGGACGCCCATCACTTTTGGCGATGTCGACACGCCGACAACCTACACCGTGCAGCGTATGGACGACACGCTGGTCGTGAAGGCCGAGAGCGACAGTGGGGCCTCGGGGCTGGCTACGGAGCGCCGCATCGACCCGAACACGCACCCGGTGGTAGCGTGGCGCTGGAAGGTCAGCAACGTGCTCGAATCGGGCAGTGTCTACGAGAAGAAGGGCGATGACTATCCAGCGCGCATCTACATCACGTTCGACTACGACCGCAGCAACCTGAGCTTCGGGCAGCGCGTCCGGCTTCGCGGGGCTGACTTTCTGGGGTACGACAACCTGCCCACCCGCGCCCTCAACTACATCTGGGCCAACCAGGCGCCGGTCGAGGAGCCGGTCGTGAACCCGTACACCAGTCTGGTGATGATGCTGCCCACGCAGAGCGGCTGGGCAAAGACCGGGCAGTGGGTCGAGGAGGTGCGTCACCTGGGCCACGACTACCGCCGCGCGTTCGACGATGCTGGGGAGGCGCTACCCGACGTGAACGGGGTGGCGATCATGACCGATACGGATGATACCGGCGAGTCGGCCACCGCCTACTACGGCGACATCCTGTTCATGACCGAAGACGCCGCTGCCGAGCGCTATGGGGCAGACGTGCTGTCGGAGATCCAGTCGCGCTCGCGGTAGCAAGCCGCTCGGATAGGAGGCCGCTGGTACTCGGTCGGGCGGCATAGCAGCTTCACGGGGCGGAGTTGGAACGAGGCCCATGGACGGGTGGCCGAAAGCGCATCCTTTTATCCGTACGCCGCCTGGATATCCGCCTGCGAGGCCTCTATCCGGAGACACGCGGGACTGTGCTGTCCGCATTGGGGCGGGCGGGCCCGATGCCGAGGCCACGCATCCCAAAGTAAGAGACCAAAGTAAGAGATCAGAACAGGCCCTTAAAACACAAAAACGCCGTGGCAGCGAGGGCTGCGCCGGCGTTGCGTGTTTCAGTATGTGCCTGCGAAATGTGCCCAAGAGAGGACTCGAACCTCCACGGCCGCAATGGCCACTGGCTCCTGAAGCCAGCGCGTCTACCAATTCCGCCACTTGGGCAAGTGCGGATGTCTGCCGTTGGGTGCAGACATGGGCGTGATAGTCTGATTGCGGACGTAGGTTCCACCGCGCTGCGCGAAGGTCTCGTAAATCGGCTAAAAGGCGATGCCGGGCGGAACCTACGTGTTCGGCTGATCCGTACGGACGCTACCCCGCTGGTTTGTGCCGGTTGCCGATATCGGCTTGAACCGTGCGGCTCGCTGTTGCTTTCTGCTTGCCGTAGATCTTGCATGACTGTTGCCAAACGTTTTCGGTGGGAGGCTGCCCACCGCCTTGCCGACCATCCGAGCCTGTGCCGTAACCTGCACGGCCACTCGTACACCTGCTGGATCGAACTCGACGGCACGCCGGGTCCGTCGCAGATGTTGATTGACTTTCAGGAGGTGAAGCGCGTCGTATCGCCTCTGATCGACGCGTGGGACCACTGCACCTACGTGAATCGTGACGACACGGCGCTGCGCGAGGCCCTGGCTACGCTCGGCGTGAAGCACTACGTTTTGGACGGCCGCAGCACCACCGAGGCGCTGGCCGACTATGTGGCACGCTACCTGTGCACGCACGGCTTTGCGATGCTACGCGAGCACGGCGTAACCGAGGTGCAGGTGCGCGTGCAGGAGACCGAGACGTGCTACGCCACCACCCGCGCCACCGTCGCCGACTACGCCGATACCCCGGCTCCGGATTTGGAGGCCTCGCTTGTGGAGGCAGAGGCGATGGCGGCATGAGGATTTGTGTTCTTTCCTCTTGACATCTGGATGCGCGCGGTTGTACATTGGCTTTGACTTCTCACCTCATGCAAAGCCTTGCACGCTACCATGCAAAGAGCATCTGCCGGGCGCGTCATCAGCACCATTCTTCGGCACGACGATAAGCGCACCAGCTACAAAATTGCACTGCTGCGAAGCATCAACGATGTGGTGCTCAACTATCCTACGTTGAATGCAGGCGGGCACGACGTTGCGCTTCCGCTCTCTGCTCTTGCCGAACGGTGGATTGCCTATTACTGGCCCTTTGTTGATGCGGAGCGTCCCATCTGGCAGGGCAGCCGCTACATGCGCGGCGGCACGTTAACAAACGACATCACCTTTCGGCCCGAACTCAGCGCGCTCCACCGGCTCTGGGTGGATGCGCACGGCGGTGCACAGCCTGCCGATGGATTCCTGCTTCTGGATGACATGCGCGTAGCCCGCAAACGGGCCTCGCTCTCTGCGTCCATCCAGGCGCAGTACCGGAAAACCCGACGCAAAATCGCACGGCGTGCCCTTCCCATGCCGATCCGGTATGCCGGCCCCGAAGAATGGACCGTTTTTGACAGACCGGCGCGCTTCCGCCAGCTAAAAGGCCGGATGCGCGCGCTGCCAGGCACTTCTCCCGATGCCAAATGCCTTGTTGTCTCTGCCGATCTGTGGGATACGTTTCGTCGGCTCTCGTTATGGATTGAGGCGCTCTGTATCCACGAATGGTGCCTGTTCACAGAGACCGTCGACCAGCCGGATGCTGGGGTCGACCGTGGTACCGTCTATACCCTTCTCACGGCCCGCCCGGATAGTCGGGTCGCGCTCACCTGGGAGCGCAATCACATCAACGTGTTAATGATGGAAGGCCATGTCTTCACCTGTCCATGGTCCGAAAAGAAACTGCGGGCTGGCAGTGATTATGCGGTTGACCACCTCGTCCCTCTCGCGGTCTACCCGATTAATGAGCTGTGGAACCTGGTGCCTACCGATCCGGCGTTCAACAGCAATAAAAAACGAGACCGCCTCCCAACACCGGACCGCCTCCAGACAGCACGTCCACACCTTACTGATGCCTACGCGCACTACACGCAGCAGTCCGATCTGGCGGCTGCACTTCGCAACGACGTAGCGACCCGATTTTCAGACGCGGACCTTCACGGCGACTCGTTTCCTGCGTCGGTAACGCATGCCACAGCCCGGTTTATCACGCAGGTGGCTCAGGCTCGCAACTGGGCTCGTTTTTAGCAGATCGTATCGGATTAAAGCCCCCATCTTTCTATGCCAAATCCGTCAAACCCTAACACGCATCTCACGGCAAAGGAACGCGACCGATCCTCGTACCCTACCCGCCGCCTGCTCTCCATGAACCGGATTGCAGGCCGCGTGCTCGATTTTGGATGCGGACACGGCGCCGATGTCACGTTTCTGCGTCAGAAGGGATACGACGTGACAGGCTACGACCCACACTACGCGCCGGAAAAACCAGAAGGACGCTTCGATACGATCCTGTGTCACTATGTGCTGAACGTGCTGATGCGCCGCGCTCAGGCCCGCGTGCTCATGGAGGTGTCTGAGCTGCTGAAACCGTCTGGCAGCGCATACTTCACCGTACGGCGCGACGTGAAGCGTCCAGGGTTTCGCATGCACTACGTGCATCGCAAACCCACGTATCAGTGCAACGTGGTGCTTCCCTACGAAAGCGCACTACGCACGGAGTTCTGCGAAATCTACCGCTACCAGCACTACAACCAGCGGGATACGACGGGAGACTGCCCGTTCTGCCATCCTGAGGCGGAGCGCGAACTGATCACCGAATCCGCTCAAGCCTACGCCATCCACGATAAATATCCCGTATCCGACGGACACACCCTAATTCTGCCGAAACGCCACGTAGAATCGTACTTCGATCTGCATCCTGCCGAACAAACCGCCTGCTGGATGCTCGTGCAGCGCGTACAGGAGCTGCTGACTGAACGCCACGGGCCAGACGGCTTCAACGTAGGGATCAACACCGGTGCGGCAGCCGGGCAGACCGTGTCTCACTCCCACATCCACATCATCCCGCGCTACGAAGGCGATGTCGCGAATCCCACGGGCGGCGTGCGGGGCGTGATTCCAGGAAAGGCGGATTATACGGACGCTACGTAGGCGATCGCGTGCTATTCTTTCTTTTGATCCAGTTCGCCCTGCTGCTCCTCGTATAGAAATTATGCTTCGCCTGCCTGCTCCAGCACAAATTCGTACAGGGCATCGCCGATCCGGAAACCCGTGCTAATGAGCCGGTCAAGAACAGCAGTTAAGTCATCAATCAACCCTTCCTCTTTTGCGAGAAGCAGTACACCGAGCGTTCCCGAGAGGGCAACGCCCCGAGCATCCGCGACCCGACGACCGAGCGCTTCATCCATGAGTAGAATGTCGGCTTCACGCTCAAGCGCCAATACGATTGCTTCACTTTCCCCGGCATCTAAGGTGCTGCGAAGCTGACGCACCGCTGCCTGCTCCGATACGGATTCAACACGGAGCCACGATGCATTCACAAAGGTGTCTACTCCTGCTCGCTTCTTATCGGGCTTAATGATCTCCCGGTGCACGGCTTCAGGAACTAAAATATCACCGTAGAGACGGGGAAGCCACTCGGTCTCGCGGATTCGTGCCAGTGCGATCAGTGGTCCCGCATTGCTGACAACCGTCATTTCGAAGAGGCATCTATCTTTTTCCGAATGGTCTTTACCTGCGCTCTCAACTCATTGGGGCTCTCGGTGAAATAGGCGATTCCGTGCTGATCCAGAAGATCGATGAACTCGGCTTTCGACAGCCCTAATACCTCTGCGGCTTTCCCCGAAGAGATCCGCTCCTCACGAAAGAGCTCCAACGCAATCAGTTTTTTAAGCTGGGGACCAAGTTCATCCTCGGACACCTCAAGGGCGCTCAGCAGGTCGTGCGGTACGTTTAACTCTACTTGAACGGTGTCTTTCATGGCAATCAACCGAAACAAAATGGATAGGGCTTTTTCGATGGACTTTCCTAAAGTCCACAGACATCGTTCGTATAACGATGATAGAAAACGAAATGTGCCTCGTCTATCATCCGTCAGCGTGTTCAGGCGTGCGGGGCGTGATTCCAAGACAGGCAGATTATACGGACGCTACGTAGTGCTGTGTCACAGGTCAATCTTCGGGTAACGCATAGCCATAACGTACCGAGAATAACGCACAATCTTGTCATTGCGAGCGGAGCGAAGCAATCTCATTGCTGCCAGACCGGATGTAGCCGCCCAATCCACGGCATGAGATCGCCGCGTCAGTCGCAGGGCTCC
>NZ_JARWGJ010000091.1:0-9628 GCF_040409695.1 Longimonas sp. | reverse complement strand
GAGCTGGCCGCCGAGATCACCGAAGATCATTTTGAACTGTTGGATGCGCCGCCCATCCGTGTGGCCGGAGCCGATACCCCCATCCCCGCCACCAAAGAGCTCGAAGACACCACCTTCTCCGCCCAGCGCGACCTGCGCCCCGCCATCGAGCGGCTGATGGCGTATTGAGTAGTTTTACGTCCATTCAAGTTTTGCAAGTAAATAGCCAAAATTAGGTAGAAGAGCATCATCAATTGAGTTTTGGCTGAAGCACTCTACTCATCTTCAAGAGTCACGCGGTACAGCATTGCCTCCTGTGGATCGGCTGCCAGCAAGTGTCCATCTTGCGCGGAAGACGTTATGTGCCAGAGGTTCAAAAAAGACGCATCGCTGTTCATATTTTGCACATCCTGGTATACGTACCAGGACTGTTCTCCCGTTGAGGGATTGATCCGATGAAACTGGGCACTTGGAAGAGCAATGAGCACGCTTCCGTCATCCAATAACGTAGTGTTCCAGGCAATTGGTACCGTAGGGTATCCCTGGCCGTCGGACTGCTCTAAACTCCTGGAAATCATCTCCTCGCGTCGTTGGGCAACTACATCTAAAATACCACCGCTCAGTGTCCACTCCTGTAAAACTTCTCCTGTGCGATCTATTTTGCGGACCAGTGGACGGTTTGCATATACGGCCAATAGCACCTCGTCATCGAGACACTCCAGATGAACGTTGTTTTCTACACTGAGTGCAGAAGCGGGACGACCGCGATAGCCATCAACCATGACCGTGTCAACAGGCCCAATTCCTTCACGTAGCAACTCACCCTCAAAGTTATACATATCGATAAGTCCCTGATTGGCCGGTCCTGAGGCGACAAATAGTCGATCATCTTGCAAACAAAATGAGTCAGCGTTAGACGAAAGTGTGATCTGCTGGGCTTCAGCCCTTGCCTGAAATCGAATCAGACGTCTCGTCCCTCTGTCATAGACCCATGACTCCGCTGGAGGTGCATCGAACTGAACGGTATCGAGATTGTGTGTACGGACCTGATTAGGCTGCATAAATTCACCAGGACCCTGGCCACGTTGTCCAAACGTGCTAACCGCCTGTCCATGCTGATTTAGTTGAACCAGGCGGTTGTTACCCGCATCCAGCACGACCCAGCCGTTTGAAGCAGGTGCCAGACCTGCGATACGACCTATGAATTCGGGAGCCATTACTTCGGGAATGAACGGCTCAAATGGCTCCAAAATTGCTCGGCCTTCCGAAACGTCGTGGTCAGTTATGGAAGACGACGCAGCAACAAAAAAAACAATACATACAAATGCAGCACTGAAAGATCTCATCTTTACCTATTGACTGGTGCAAAATATAGAGTAGAGCAGACGTAAATAGCCCAGGTCGCCACCTATAGGCTGTCATTTTGAGTGCATACCGATAGCATCGTTAGGAGTCGAAACACGAGCATAGCGACTGATAAGTGAATACGAGCACATCTTATTTCAGCTGTTTGACTCTCGTTTGGGGAGATTCCCATAGGGGATGACCTGACGGCTACTTCGTACAACAGGAATTACCTCCAGCTCTCGCTCCCAACACTCCGTGCAACTTTGAGTCGGTCCCAACGCGGTGCAAAGGGCACTATGGCGGCTCATAACCGGTTCGGATTGCCGAATTCATTTATCTTCAACTGGGCTCCGAGGCCGAGTTGAACCTAATTCCCAATCGGCTTCAGCTGCTCCATCTTGAAGGAGATATGCTTCAGTCGAGATCAGAATGGGATTAACCAAGTCATAAATACTTGTTTTAGCGCACCTTACATGTGCTCATCTTTAGTTCAATGTAGAGCCTAATATGAGTAGATAGCATGAAGGTGTCGATTTATGAAGATTCGTTACGTGACGCGTATTTCGGTTAATCCTGCACGGAGTATTGGCTCCGCTCCTCAGAATGACGAAATTTGGACGGTTTGTGCTATACTCCGTAACCTGAGTTAGGTAGTGGGTAGATGCTAAGTGATAAGGCTATCGTAAAATGTAGGTTTGTCTTGTTCGAACCCCCTCTCCCTTCGGGTTTCTCCCCCTTTTCCAAGGGGGAGATGTCCATAGGATCACGCCTTCGGCGAAGCTCGATAGACAGAAGGGGTTGTCTGGCTCCGATGATGTCGGCCATATGACAATCACTTACCATTGAACCGCTACCCTGAGTTAAATAGTTCGCCACACTGTGTAATCAGAAACCAGTAAAACCAATCGCGTTTCTGTTGTGGTATGTTTTTGAGTGCCGTCGAAGAAGGGGTGAGCTGAACTAAAGTGATACTTTTGGTCCCAATGGCCAGAGTGCCTTACCTTCGCGATTTGACTCTTTTCATATCACCCCATTTTGAGCTATTGCTGAGGTGGCGTACACTCTGAGGGACTACACCCACCACCTCCCAACCCATCGCAACTGTGTGTGGTGCAGTTCCACCACCAGTTATTCCACCAGGGACGCTCGCAGCACGATGCATCACTACCGGTGAGAGCGTTTCCACTTGTGCAATTTATACGGGATGGATCATCATCACTGGCTGTGCAGACAGGACCGGGAAGATCGGTGTTTGCACAATAGGCGGCACACATTGCCACGAAGAAGCCAGTTGCTGACCGGGCTTGTAAAGCACAGTCGTTGCTATAGACAGTCGGCGAAATAGCGTCGGAACCGTCAGGGACTACTGGATCCAGTGGGACTTCATTCAAACCCATTATTAAAATAATGCCTAAGGAAAATATGTTTGTTAGTTTCATGCCATTTTTGTAACCAACTCATAGATAGCCTGCGAAAAGTTTCAATACAAGTATAAAATAGAGTCAAAAAAACAAGTTAACAAAATATTAAGGGCGTGTACGATGGAGACGCACTACCGAAGTAATAACCCAAATCGGGAAAACAAAGCGAGGTCAGTGATGAGGAATCCCAATTTCTGTACAAGGGTGAATGTTAGATCGAAGTCAGGATGACGGGAATCGGATACCTCGAAGCGAACAATAGCCCTCCTCGTCGCAGGGCTCTGCACAACACAAGAGGCGCAGCAGAACAAGAGGGCCCAGGGCAATCGCATTTAAATTCGATCCTGTTTGAGCGTCGCTGAAGGGCATTTTCAAGCATGGATCAGACTGTATTCGTCCGGTCCGTTTAAGGGCATGGTGCCCTGAAGCGCGGTGAAGGCGGGTTCCCCAGTTTTAATGCGATAGCCCTGCAAGAGGGCCAGCCGCCGCCAACTTTTGAACCCGGCCCTGCGTATTCAATTGTATACCGTTCGCTACTTTCCACCAGCGTTCCCCCACCATGCACGCCTATATCATCTACGAAAACGAAGACTGGATGCCCCCGCTGCGCGCGGCGCTCGACGATGCCAGCATTCCCTATGAGGAATGGTTCATCAACGAAGGCCACTTTGACGTGACCAGCGCGCCGCCTGAGGGTGTCTTTATCAATCGGATGAGTGCCTCCTCGCACACGCGCGGTCACACGTCGGGCGTAGCGCACACGCGTCAGCTACTGGCATGGCTGGAGCGGCATGGGCGGCGCGTCATCAACGGTGGGCATGCGTTTGAGCTGGAGATCAGCAAGGTGAAGCAGCATGCCGCGCTGGAGCAGGCCGGCATCCGCACGCCCGCTACGCGTACCGTAATCGGTGGGCCGGAGGCATGGCTCGATGCAGCACGCGACATGGATACGCCGTTCATTACCAAGCACAACCGTGGTGGCAAGGGACTGGGCGTGCAACTTTTCAATAGCTATGCTGAACTCGAAACAGCCGTTGAACAGAGCGCCGTTGAACCCTCGCCTGACGGCGTAATGCTTTTGCAGCAGTACATTGATTCTGCTGAGCCGTTTATCACGCGCTGCGAGTTTGTGGATGGCGAGCTGGTCTATGCCATCACCTCCGACACCTCCGAGGGCTTTCAGCTCTGCCCTGCTGAAGCGTGCCGCACCGAGCCCGCAACCAACAACGAGGAGCCCGATTCGCTCTTCGCGCTGCGCACGGACGTCCCCCCGGCGCTTATCGAGGCGTATGAGACGTTTCTTGAGCGCGAACAGATCGACGTAGCCGGCATCGAGTTTATTGAGGATGCGGAGGGCCGCTGCTGGACGTACGACGTGAACGGCACCTCGAACTACTCGCCCGACGTGGAGAAGAAGCATGGACTGAGCGGGATGGCTGCTGTGGCGGATCTGGTGCGACGTTGCCTGCAGTCTGCTCCGGTGGCAGCGCCTGAATCGTCCGTTGCGTAGCCGCCCGAGCTTCGAATCCCCCTGCCCTCTACTGCCTCCTTGTAGCCCTGCAGATGCGCTTCTCGACCGGCCTCTTTCATGCCAAAAATGCGGCCCTGCTGCTTCTCACGTGGGTGGGGAGCGCGTGGGTATATGGCGCGCTGCCCGAAACCATGCCCGGCCATTTTGGACTGCTCGGGCAGGTCTCGTATTACACTGAAACTACGGCCCTTCGGTGGTTCATGCTACCCGGGGTGGCACTGATTCTGGCAGGGAGCATGTACGGGATTGCGGCTCTTATGGCGCGTTTCCCCGAGTATATGAACATGCCCGACCCGCATGCCTTTGAGCAGCTTACGCCCAAACGTAGGGCCATTGTTATTCAGCTGATGCAGGACGTGATGTATGGCATTACGGCCCTGCTGCTGCTCATGCTCGCGGTGCTGCAGCTGGGTATCTACAGCGTAGCGCTGAACGGCGCTGATCTGTTGCCGATCTACACCCGCGTGGTGCTCTGGGTCAGCCTCCCGCTTCTCATACTCATCGGCCCCGTTGTGGTGTGGCTACTGCACGACACCACACAGCGACTGTACCGCGAGCAGATGGGATAAGCGGCACGGCATAGCAATGGCCTCGTCGACCACACAGCTGCCCTGCTACTCCGCAGGGGCTACGATGCGCGCCTGCTCAATCACATCCAGTTCGGGAAAGCGGCGATCGAGATACGCACGTCCGGCTGTGCGGATGGAGTCTTGATCGGGTGCCCCGCCGTATTCGTTGTGCCAGGCGTCTACCGCATCCATGCCGCTGGTGACGCGTCCGAGGGGTGGAAACCCTTCAACATCGTTGTAGGTGAGGGTGTCGAGTCGGGGATTGTCGCTCAGGTTGATGAAGAGCTGGGCCGATCGCGTGTTGGGGTCGTTGCGGGCAAAGGAAAGCGTGCCGCGTTCGTTGGAGGCGCGGACGGGTTCGTCTGGGATGCCCGCCTCCGCCCAGAGCGAGTCAGTAGACGGGTCGCCCGTCAGGCCAAACTGCGCCACGAAATCCTCAACCACGCGAAAGACCGGCAGTCCGTCGAAATGACCGTGCTCCACGAGGCAGTGCAGGCGGTCCACACCGTGGGGCGACCAGTCGCGGTAGAGACGGAGCGTAACCGGACCGGTGGTGGTTTCCAGCGCTACGGCAAACGAGTCGGGCGCAGCAGGCGTGCTTTCGGGCGGACACGGCGGAGGCGCGTCTCTATGCAGAGCCCCGACGTGGACGGCACCCAGAAGCAAAAGTGAGGCAACGAGCAGGAGCGCGATGCCCCCACGAAAGATTGTGGGCATGGTCGGGGTAGGCGTCGGGTATGGGGGATGCGGGCTTGCTTCGGTAAGAACGAATGTGTGTGCTGCAAATGCAACACAGGGACTTTCATATGTGAAATGTAAGCCCTGTACCATCCATGAATCAAGCGAAAGCCGCTTTTAGCAACGTCAAAAGGCTAGCAAAGAGAAGACATGGAAGATCGCGATGCGCTCCAATGATTGATTGCGCCACAAAAAAGAACCGCTGGCGGCCATGAAGGGCATCAGCGGTTCTTTATGCATTTCGTTCCAGAAAAGCGCCTCGCTTACAGCCCCTCTGCCACTTCCAGCAGATTCAGTGCGGCACTGCCATGGTACGGTCCGGCCCATTGGTTGCCGAGGTCGGCTGGTCGAGGTGTAAAGAACCACCACAGGCTATTGACCGAGTTGATGTAGCAGTTCGGGCATTCGCTAATGTCAACCACCCAGGGCCCTCCACTCGCGCCGGCTGTGTAATCGCAGTCATTGGTTTGCATAGAGGGGCCTGAATCTCCCCGACTAACAGCCCCCGTATACGGCTCATCGCAGGTCCACATGCGCTGCCCATTGAATATCGTGCCTTCGCCCGGATATCCAAACTGCGAGGTGTCTGTGTCGTGCGCAGCGTTGAACATCCATCCGAGCGATCCCGTGACGTCAACTATGCTTCGTCCATCGTTTCGAGCCATCACCGCAGCTCCCAGGTCGTAGTTAAAGTTTTCATTGGAGTACCACCCTACAAACGTAGCCAGGTTGCGTGCGGCCCAGCGTTCGGCGGGTTCGTTGCCGTCAGAGTAGGCCGGAACGAACATGAAGTTCTCATACCATGTCTCCCCTCCTCCTTCAGCGAGGCAGTGTCCGGCGGTCCAGACGACGCTCCGGTTATCCGAAGCAATGACGCCTCCGCTGCACACGAAATCTCCCTCGTCTGGTTTTGTAAAGAACACCTTGCCTATGGCACGATGCGGATACGCCGGAAGCGTAGTCACTTCTACCGCATTGTTCGGAGCACTCTGGTCCATCAGACTATTCGACCCGTCTGGTGGAAAAAGTCCCCGTTCTATTGCCGGGATATCTCCAGAGCGCGTTACTTCAGGCACGTCCGGGTCGGGGATAACAGGAGACTCGGGCGGCGGCGGATCGCCAGCAATACCGACGTCCTCTACTGGAACGGCTTCCGCCATGCGTTCCCGCGTCCAGTATGCCAACGTGGCTTCAACTTCATCGTCCGAAAACTCCTGCGTCGTGATCTCAGCCTGGGGGTCTTCTTCACGAACCTGCTCGTCCTCCTCATCGTCGGCTGTTACGAGGTCATCACACGCCGTCAATGCAAGTGCTCCTGCCAGCAGCATTACAAGTGCAAGGATGGTCGTATATCTGGTTTGAATCATGCCTATCACCTGGTCTTGGGTGGGTATTTACTGTACTTGGTGAGGCGCAGACGAGCCAGTATAAAGGACATCGGTCTCGTCATCTGGTCATAGCACACTCGTGCGAACAGGGCCATTCCCGAGCAAAAAGTGGCAACATGTCGCTCGCATCCAACCCCGGCGCCCGTCTGGCATACAAAGCACCTATTCGTTTTTTAGACTGCTGACTCACAGCTCCGTCATGTCCGACCTCTTCGACGCGCAGGCCGATGCCGCCCGCGAAGCCAACGCCCCACTCGCCGATCGTATGCGTCCACGTACGCTCGATGAGTTTGTGGGGCAAGATCACATTCTGGGCGAAGGCAAGCTGTTGCGTCGCGCCATCAAGGCCGACCGCGTGACGTCGGTGCTGTTCTATGGACCGCCGGGTACGGGCAAGACGACGCTCGCTCGCATCATTGCCAACACGACCGAGGCGCACTTTACATCGATGAACGCGGTGCTCTCGGGGGTGAAAGACATCCGCGAGGCCATTCAGAAAGCCAAAAATCGGCTGCGGCACCACCAACAGCGCACGATCCTGTTTATTGACGAGGTGCACCGCTTCAACAAATCGCAGCAGGATGCGCTACTTCCCCACGTTGAGAATGGCACCGTCGTGTTCATCGGCGCCACGACCGAGAATCCGTACTTCGAGGTCAACAACGCGCTTGTGAGCCGCTCGCGGGTGTTTGAGCTGCATCCGCTCGATGAAGAGGCGCTGGCCCGCGTGGCCGACATGGCGCTGTCGGATGCTGAGCGCGGCTACGGCGACCGCGATGTCCATCTCACCCAAGAAGCCCGTGCGCATCTTGTGGACACCGCCAACGGAGATGCCCGGTCGGTGCTCAACGCGCTGGAGCTCGCCGTAGAGACTACCCCGCCCGATGACGACGGCACGATTCGCATCACGCTACACGTGGCCGAAGAGAGCATCCAGCAGCGCGCGGTGCTCTACGACAAGGAGGGCGATGCGCATTTCGACACGATCAGCGCGTTCATCAAAAGCCTGCGCGGCTCTGACCCCGACGCGGCGCTCTACTGGCTGGCGCGCATGGTCTACGCCGGCGAGGACCCGCGCTTCATCTTGCGACGCATGCTCATCTTTGCCGCCGAAGACATCGGACTGGCTGATCCGCGTGCGCTCATGCTGGCCGAAAGTGCGTCGCGGGCGTTTGGGTATGTGGGGATGCCCGAGGGTCAGTTCCTCCTGGCGGAGTGCTGCCTCTATCTGTCCACCGCGCCGAAGAGCAACACGTCGTTTGCATACTTCGATGCGCTCTCGTTTGTGCGCGACGAGCAGACTGGCGATGTGCCGACGCATCTGAAAGACCCGAGCCGCGACAAGGAAGGCCTGGGCCACGGCGAGGGCTACAAGTATCCGCATGCCTACCGCCAGCACTACACTCCGCAGCAGTACCTGCCCGATACCATGCAGGGCACCTACTTCTACGCGCCCAGCGAGCAGGGCTACGAACAGACGGTGGCGCAGCGCCTGGAGGCGTTCCGCGAGCGCGACTTCGACGAGGATGTGGTCAAGCGCGCCGAGCGGTATGCGGAGGAGGACTGATGGCGCGGATTCACCTGTGCCGACCTCCTCGCTTCTCTTGCATCACGTCGTAGCGTGTGGTATCCTTTGCCTCGTGACGGTTCAAGTAAAAGTAACTTCCATACCAATAGGCTCTACAATTCCGTTCACTTAAGCTTTCCTGAAGGCGCGACTCTGTCGACCACTGATGACACGAAGTGGAGTACGTGCTCACCGAATATATGCTACCTCAGCAACCGTGTCCCCTCACCGTTTCATGGTCAAGCAACTGCTCAAAACCATCGGAATCATAGCTGCCGTACTCGTTGCAGCAGGGGCTATTCTGGCTGTCGTATTCTTGGTCGTGCTCAACCAATCGTTTACGGATCCTTCACCACCTCCCGCTGCGACCAGTTGTGAAGCGCCTACGTTGTACACGTCGGCAAATATGTCGGATGTAACCTCAGGATGTACGTGCCCGGTCAATCCGCACTGCTGCCCGGTGTGGGACAGGAGACATACAGTCTCTCTTGACTTTACAGGTTTTAGAGAAACCAAGACCTGCACGCTGGGCGGCTCCAGTCCATGTATCACATGCCGCGCGCAATCGGATGAAATTCCTGAACCCGAGTCTGCCTCCACTCGTTAGCCCCACACTTCCTTCATGGGCAGAAACCCTCGTATCCCTCATGATGACCTCGGTTGATCCGCCGCGCACTACGCTGCGTCCGTATCGCTTCACGTACGAGGAGGTGCTTCGTATGGCCGAAGCAGGCATGCTACCGGAGCACGACAATGTAGAATTGATCGACGGACAGCTTATCCCTACGAGTCCAGTTGGGGATCCACATATTTCCTGTGTCGATGAACTCACCCATCTACTCATCGAAAGGCTGCCAGCTGGTTCTACAGACTCGATGAGGGTCAGTGTTCAAAGCCCGCTACGTATTGACGCACATAATGCGCCCGAGCCCGATATCATCGTAAAGAAACAACGAGGGGGTGCTGCCACGCCCGAAACGACACTTCTCACCGTCGAAGTCTCGGATACGACGCTCGACTACGACCGCGACACCAAGCTCCCGCTCTATGCTGAAGCGGGCATCCCCGAGGTGTGGATCGTGAACCTG
>NZ_JARWGJ010000090.1:0-37467 GCF_040409695.1 Longimonas sp. | reverse complement strand
ATGCCGTACGAGTGGTCGGCCCCGCCCGCTACGAGCTTGCGCAGAAAGATGATCTCGCCGTCGTGCTCCTGCACCTGGATGCGGTAGTTGCGCACGCGATCCAGGCGCTCCGCCAGCGCGTTCAGTTCGTGGTAGTGCGTGGCAAAGAGCGTCCGCGCGGCCACCTCGGGCTGCTCATGTAGGTACTCGACCAGCGCCCAGGCAATCGACAGCCCGTCGAACGTGCTCGTCCCGCGCCCCACCTCGTCAAGCAGAATGAGTGAGCGCGACGTGGCGTTGTTCAGGATGTTCGCGGTCTCGTTCATCTCGACCAGGAACGTACTCTCGCCTGCTGCTAAGTTGTCGGAGGCGCCCACCCGCGTAAAGATGCGGTCGACCACGCCGATGCGGGCAGCGTCAGCAGGAACGAACGCACCGATCTGTGCCAGCAGCACGATGAGTCCCGTCTGGCGCAGGGCCACGCTCTTCCCGGCCATGTTGGGTCCGGTAATGATGAGCACCTGCTGCGAATCTGGATCTACGCGCACGTCGTTGGGGATGAACGCCTCGCCGGCCTGCAGCGAGCGCTCCACCACCGGATGCCGCCCCGCCTCAATGTCGATCACGAGGCTGTCGTCGACGGTCGGCTGCACGTAGTTGTGCGTCTCGGCGCCGTAGGCGAGCGACGCAAACACATCCAGGCGCGCCAATTGATGCGCATTGTCCTGGAGGCGCGGCGTGTGCTCGGCGATCACCATGCGCAGCTCGTTGAAGAGCTCATGCTCCAGCTGCTCAATCTTCTCCTCGGCCGTCAGAATCTTCTCCTCGTACTCCTTCAGCTCCGGCGTAATGTAGCGCTCGGAGTTCACCAGCGTCTGCTTGCGGATGTAGCGGTCGGGCACCTTCTCGGTGTGGGTGTTTGTGACCTCAATGTAGTAGCCGAACACCTTGTTGAACCCGACTTTGAGCGACGGAATGCCCGTGCGCTCGGACTCCTCCTGCTCCATATCGGCCACCCACTGCTTGCCCGACGAGGCCACCTGCCGCAGCTCGTCGAGTTCGTCGCTGTAGCCATCGCGGATGAGTCCGCCCTCGCTTATTTTCGCGGGCGGGTCGTCGACGAGGGCTTCCTGGATGCGATCGACCACGTCCGGGCAGAGCGTCAGGGCGTCGTTCAGGGATGCCAGCGCTTCGCATCCGGTATCCGTGACAAACGGCTTGAGCCGCGGGAGCTGCTTGAGCGTGAGCTTGATCGCAATGAGATCGCGGGGCCGTGCGCGTCCGGTGGCTACTTTGCTGGCGAGACGCTCCAGGTCGCCCACCTGTGCCAGCTCCTCACGCAGATCGGCGCGGCCCGTCTGCGCATCCACCCAGTGCGCTACGGCGTCTTGTCGTGTCTGGATGGCTTCCACGTCGCGCAGCGGACGCACCAACCACGAGCGCAGGAGCCGCGCGCCCATCGGGGTCTGCGTCGTATCCAGCATGTCGATGAGCGCACCCTCCGCATCCTCCTGCATGGGGCGCACCAGCTCCAGGTTGCGCTTGGTTTCGGCATCGAGGGCGATGTGCTCATCCTGCTCGTACCGCTGAATCCGCCGGATATGCGGCACCGACCCTTTCTGCGTCTCCTGCAGGTAGTGCAGCACCGCGCCCGCCGCCACGAGCCCGGTGTCCATGTGCTCTACGCCAAAGCCTTTGAGCGAGTGCGTATCGAAGTGCTGCGTGAGGGTTTCGTAGGCGAAGTCATAGCCAAAGACCCAGTCCTCTTGCGGCGTAACGGCCACCTCCTTCGCCATACGATCGGGCACGCGCCCCTTCTGACGCTTATCGACGAGGATCTCGGAGGGGGCAATGGACTGCAAGAGCGGGAGCACATCCGGCGCGGGCACTTCGGTGACGGCAAACTCGCCGGTCGTCGCATCCAGAAAGGATACGCCGGCGGTATCGCCGTTCCAGTGCACGGCAGCCACGTAGGTGGACTGCTTCGGATTCAGCAGCTGGTCGCGGAACGACACGCCGGGTGTTACGACCTCCACCACGTCGCGGTCTACGACCTTGCCACTTGAGCTGCTGGCATCCTCGATCTGCTCGCAGATCGCCACGCGCAGTCCCGAGCGGATCAGCTTGGGCAGGTGGCTATCCACGGAATGATGCGGAAAGCCTGCCATCGGCACGTCGTCGGCCTCGCCGTTGTTGCGGGTCGTCAGCGTAATCCCCAGAATGCGGCTCACCGTTTTCGCATCCTCGTCGAACGTCTCGTAGAAATCGCCCATGCGAAAGAGGAGTACGGCTTTCGGATGGCGCTCTTTGATGCCGTAGTACTGCCGCATCAGCGGCGTGCGGCCTTTCTTAGTGGAGGTTGCCATAGGAGGATGCGCAGCGGATCAGCCCAAACAGAACGACGAAGCGGCCCGTGGCGATGCGGGGCCGTATGCTTAAGATACAAAACCTATCGGATGACGTGCCGAACTGCAACGACGCCCCTATCCCACACCGTGAAAATCGCCGGAGGATCGGGCCTGTGGGGAGGAGAACGTGAGATGGACCGGAAAGGACACGGCTCTCCATCCGACGCGCGGGGAGCTGGCAGCAGGGCGAGAAGGGGGCGCCTACGAGTCGGGGCAGGCGACGGAGGCGCGGCGTAGCTCGATGGCTCGGTGCATTACGGGAAGCAGAAGACCGGGCGCATCCAAAAAGTGGAGTTCTTGCAAAACATAACACTGTTAACTATGTTAGTGTTGTAACTTAACGGTGTTAACTGCACGCCAAAGCGCTCAAAACCGAGCGCAACGGGGAGTCGCTGTCTTGTCTGATTATGAATGAGGTGATCTTATGGAACCACTTGTAGAATTTTTTGCCACCGCTCCGCTCTGGGGCATCGGCGCGGGCGTTGTGCTCGTTGCCTTTGTGCTCGGGTTCACCGGAGCACCGCTCTGGACGTGGGCCATTGCGGGTGCTGTTGGACTGCTTGGCGCCGACGTAGGGCTGGCGGTCTGGATTCCGTACCTGGCGCTGGTAGCGCTTTTTAACGTACCGCCGCTGCGCCGACTTCTGTCTGGAGCCGTAATGCGTACGATGGAAGCGCTTCAATTCCTGCCGGCGATCTCAGAGACCGAGCAGACGGCCATCGACGCCGGTACGGTGTGGATGGATGCGGAGCTCTTCTCGGGCAAGCCGGATCTGAAGAACACGCTCGACCAGCCTTTTTCGGAGCTGACCGATAAGGAGCAGGCGTTTCTGGAGGGGCCCGTGGAGGAGCTCTGCGAGATGGTCGACGACTGGGAGATTCATCAGCGCGGCGATCTGCCGGAGGAGGCGTGGGCGTATCTGAAGGAAAAAGGCTTCTTTGGCATGCTCATTCCGGAGTCGTATGGCGGGCTCGACTTCTCGGCGGAGGCGCGCAGCGCGGTCGTGGAGAAGCTGGGGACGCGCTCGCTGCCGCTGTCGATTTCGGTGATGGTGCCGAACTCGCTGGGTCCGGCTGAGCTGCTCCTGCACTACGGCACCGAGGCGCAGCGCGACCACTACCTGCCCAAGCTGGCCAGCGGAGAGCTGCTGCCGGCGTTTGCGCTCACCGAACCCAATGCGGGGTCGGATGCGGGCGCCATGACCTCAAGCGGAGAGGTCTTCCGCGACGAGGATGGCGAGCTGAAGATTCGCCTGAACTGGGAGAAACGCTACATCTCGCTTGCCGCCATCGCAGGCGTGCTCGGGCTCGCCTTTAAGCTGCGCGATCCGGAGAACTTGCTTGGCAAGGGGGAAGACCTCGGCATCACCTGCGCCCTCGTGCCGACCGACCTTGACGGTGTGAAGCTTGGGCGCCGCCACGATCCGCTTGGCATTGCGTTCTACAACTGCCCGACCGAGGGCGAGGACGTAGTCGTGCCGATCGATGCGATTATTGGCGGCAAAGACGGGGCCGGCAAAGGCTGGGGCATGCTCATGGATGCGCTCTCGGCCGGACGTGGCATTATGCTGCCGGCGCAGGCCACCGGCGGCGTGAAGTACTGCACCCGCGTGGCCGGCGGCCATGCGGCCGTGCGCGAGCAGTTCGGACTGCCGATCGGCAAGTTCGAAGGCATCGAGGAGCCGCTGGCACGCATGTCGGGCTACTCATATATGCTCGAAGCGGCACGCAAGTACACCAACGGCGCGGTCGACAACGGCGAGAAGCCGTCGGTCGTATCCGCCATTGCCAAGTACCAGTTCACCGAGCTGCAGCGCGATGCGGTGAACGACGCGATGGACGTGCTCGCCGGAAACGGTATTTCGCGCGGCCCGAAGAACCTGATGGCGAATGCCTACACCGGCGTGCCGATCAGCATTACGGTAGAGGGCGCAAACATCCTGACCCGTACCATGATGATCTTCGGGCAGGGCGCGATTCGCTGCCATCCGTACGCGCTCAAAGAGATTGAAGCGCTCATGGAAGGCGATGTAAAGGCATTCGACAACGCCTTTTGGCCCCATATCGGGCATGTGGTTCGAAACGGATTCCGAGCGTTCGGGCTGAGCCTGACCCGCGGCCGCCTGGCCTCGTCGCCTGTGAACGGTCCCGCAGCGAAGTACTACCGCAAGCTCGCATGGGCCTCAGCCAGCTTCGCCTTCTGGGCGGACGTGGCGATGGGGACCCTCGGCGGTGGTCTGAAGCGGAAGGAGAAGATTACCGGACGCTTTGCGGATGTGCTCTCGTGGATGTACATGGCAACGGCTACGCTGGCGCGTTTCGAGAAAGAAGGGCGTCCGAAGGAGCAGGAGCCGTTCCTGCACTGGTCGCTGCAGTTCGCGTTCGCGCGCATCGAAGAGGCCTTCGAAGGGCTCTACACGAACCTGAAAGTGCCCGGACTGACGTGGGCGCTGCGCGGCATCATTGCGCCATGGTCGCGCTTCAACACGATCGGCTCGGATCCGTCTGACGATCTTGGACACACCATCGCGCGTGCCATCCAGCAGAAAGACGGTGCCCGCGAGTGGCTCACGAAAGGCGTGTATACCAACACCGACCCGAGCGATCCGATCGGGCAGCTGGAGCATGCGTTTGAGTTGAGCCGCGAGGCTTACCACGTGGGGCAGACCATCAAAGACGCGGTGCGCAGTGGCGACCTGCCGAAGAAGCGTCCGCTTGCGCTGCTTGACGAAGCGCTTGAGAAGGGCATCATCAGCCAGGACGACTACGACCTGGTGCAGCGTGCCGAGGCCGCGAAGGCCCAGTACGTGAAGGTCGACTCGTTTACGCTTGACGAGTACCGCTCCAGCATCACCCTGCCGGGCGCGCCCCGCGGCGACGGAGCCCCGGCTCCAAAGACCGCAGGCGACGGCGCTCCGGCGGCCACGCCAAGCGACCCCGAAACGGCGTAACGGCCACCCATCGTGCATGTGCGTTCGTGCACGGTTTCCTCGACGGGAAGCAGCCCGGTCCATCCCCGATGGATCGGGCTGTTGTGTGTTAGTACATGTCAGGGGGATGCGGACGCGCACTCCAAGTTCGCAGTTGGTAACCCCTCAAGCGATGTTTGGCCGGATCCGGACGGCGATTGACGTCCCTGTGGGCTAAGCGCTAAACGAGTGAATGCGAACTTGCGCCCGTCAGTACCCCGCGACCCGACATCGCCTTCTGATGTCTGCACAGTAGCCTTCAATGATGACCCGGAGCATTCCATCTATCGCATGCTGCTCTTCTGCAGCGCTGCTCTTCTGCAGCCCTCTACACTGCTACCACCTTGAGCAAAGCGAAGCTGAATCCCGATACGGGTGAGGCGAGATCCTGTATCAGGTTCGGGACAGAGGAACGCCTGCCCCAGAGATGTAGGTAGAAGTGCGCCCGTCTACAACGAAGCCCACATTCAGTAGAGCCAACGCAGCACATTCAGTACAGCGCGCTTAATACAGCGAGGTCGACAGGATCACCCCGAAGCGCCACGAGGCAACGCTGCGGCTGGGGTCCTGGGCACGTTCCCACGGCTCGGCGTTACGGAAAGTATCGCTCACGTTCCAGGCCGTGAAAAAACCGGGCTGCACCACCGGTACGCCCGCAATATGTACGGTAGCCGAGAGGTCGTGGCGGCTGTTGGCGCCGTATGAGCCCCGCGCCGTCAGATTCGCGTATCCGGTAAAGCCAAGCCCCAGAAGGATCGTGTCGCCCTCATACCAGAGCTGCGAGCTGTACTGGTTGAAGATATCCCGGTCCACGCGGGGCATGCTGGGCTCACGTGCCCGTTCGGTCGAGTGGGCATAGAAGGCCCCGGCACGCACCCGCAGGCTGAGCGTACGCGTAAACGCCAGACGCGCATTGCCCGCCAGAGCAATCATGCCGCCCTCGGGCAGAAATGCACCCGGACGCCCCACCTCGGCGTGCTGGCCCAATACGGCGGTCGTTGTATTGTCGGATAGGGGGATGCGCCCGCCCACCTCGATCATGATCGGGGAGAAGCGAGGGGTAAGCGCCAGCCCGATGTACGGGTTTCCGATCTGCGTGTCTGAGATGTCCTCGGGTGTGCTGGTGTTAAGGTAGGCCACCGGAAACTCGGTCACCAGCTCGGTGCCACGGGTCAGCGATACGGTCCCCGTAAAGAAATACGCCCCAGACAGCCCGTCAACGTCCCGTACGTCTGGCTGTACGGCTTCAACGCCAAACTGCATGGGCTGATACGGGGGGAGCCACAGATGCTGTGCCTCGGTGGTGCGGGGCAAGAGCAGGCTGCCTATAAAGAGCATGCCCAGCACAGGAAGCATCCAGGAGCGCGAAGAAGAGAGGGGCCAGTTCATGGTCGCTATCGAGGTCGAAACGGCAGTATCGGTCGGCTATAGTTGTAGAGATGTAATAGAACGCAGCGTTTGGGCGGATGCAACCCGCGCAAGCGCCTCCCGTGCAGAAGTCGTTAGAACTCCACATGGGCCGTCGGTATACAAAGCTACTATGTAACGCATCTGTTCACAAATCGGCATACGGCCCATGCTCCATACGCAGAATGCTGCTCCGCCCGCCCCTGCTCCCTTTGCCGCACGCAGGCAACAGATCGAAGCGCTGCGCGGCCAGTTTACGGGACTCAACACGCCCTACCCCCGTGCCGACGGCACCACCGGACCCCGTGTCTATCTCGACAGTGCGGCGTCGAATCTGCGGTTTCAGGGCGCGGAGGCGGTCGTTGACGAGGCGATGCAGCACTACGCCAATACGCATTCGCACCTGCACCACGGGGCGCGCATCATGACCGAAGCCTACAAGCAGGCTCATGAAACCGTGCGCCAGTTTGTCGGAGCCCCCGAGACCCATACAGCGATCTTCTGTGGCACCGGCGTAACGGGCGGACTCAACCGCATGGCGCGCGTGCTCGCGGCGCAGCGTCCGGAGCGCGACGTAGCTATCACGACGCTCATGGAGCACCACGCCAACGATCTCCCGCATCGCAAGCACATGCGCGAGGTAGTGCACGTGCCGCTGGAGATGGACCCCGATGGTAACGCCGGGCGCGTAGATATGCATGCGCTGCGCACAGCCATCAAGGAGCATGGCGACCGGCTCAACTACGTGGCCGTGACCGCCGCATCCAACGTAACCGGTGTGGTGAACCCGGTCCACGAAATCGCAGCGCTGGCTCATGAGGTTGGGGCGCTCTGCGTGGTCGATGCCGCGCAGTCCGCCGCCCACCTGCCTATCTCTGTTGCTGGAGCGGCTCCAAACGAGGCGCTCGACGTCGTGTGCCTGAGCGGACATAAGATCTATGCGCCAGGCAGTCCGGGCGTGATCATAGCACGCAAGGATCTCTTCGAACGCCACGAGCCGGAGGTCGTTGGCGGGGGCATCGTCGAGTTTGTGGATGCGAAACGCTACGACGTAACCCCGAGCCTGCCGGAGCGCGAAGAGGCGGGCACGCCTAACTTGCCAGGATCGCTGCTTCTGGGCGCTACGCTTCGCATCCTGCAGCGCGTGGGCATGGACGCGGTCGAGGCCGACGAGCAGGCGCTTACGCAGTACGCGATGAGCGCCCTTAACGCCTTGCCCGGTCTTACGATCTACGGCTCGCACCGCCTGGAGGTCGCAGAGCGCATCGGGGTCATCACGTTCAACCTGCACGACCTGCCGCATGGACTCGTAACCGCCGCGCTGAATGATTATTTCGGCATTGCGGTGCGCAACGAGTGTTTCTGCGCGCAGCCGTTCGTGCGGCAGCTTCTGGGTATTGCGGATGCGAAAGGCATCGCGCCATCCGACTGTACCGATGCATGCAGCACCCGCGCACAGCCTGGCATGGTGCGCATCTCGTTCGGACTCTACAACACCGAGTCCGATGTCGACGCAGCCGTAGAAGCGCTGCAAGACCTGACGTCGCGTCCCGATTGGTACCGCGAGCGCTACCGGCCCGTGGGCGATGGCAGCGGCGACTGGGTACATACCGAGTTTGAGGCGCCTCCTGCAGCACAGTTCGATCTCCTGGATGCATCCGACCGTTGGTTGGATGCAAACGCACCCACATCCTCCTGATGGAGGCGTTATGTCGGGCCTGAGAAGAGGTGCAGCCATGCAAGCCTGGCGAAGACGAGAGCACATAATGCGCACAATGGAGGAGTATCACGCGTAGCATGACCAACGCTCCGAGTCACCTCATGACATACGGGTCGCTGATGCAAGCAACCGGCATGCAGCAGAAGCTGGGGGTGGCGCCGCAGCTTGCGTTTGAGGCGCCGTGCCACGTGCACGGCCGCCTGTACGATCTGGGCGACTTTCCTGGGGCGGTGCCCGTGCAAGAAGGGGCCGGAGACGATGAAGACGCTACCGTGCAGGGGGAGCTATACCGCCTGCGCAGCACAAATGTGCTTACGCGTATCGACCAGTACGAAGGGTACGACCCGAACCGCGAGTCCGCGTCGCTGTTTGTACGGCGCCCCGTCATCGCGAAGCCCATGGACATACGGGCATGGATCTACTGGTACAACGGTTCTGTAGACGGCGTGCCGGTCGTCGAGTCGGGCCAGTGGCCTGCCGGACACCAGGGCGCCGCGTAGCTTGCGTTCGCTCCCATTGCTTTTTTGCTGCATGAATACCCTTCTTGCTCTCGAAACCGCCGATACAACCTGTGGTGTGGCTGTGTGGCACGACGGAGAATGCCAGGCCGAAGCGCACATCCACCGTCCGCGTGTACATGCTGCACGGCTTACTCCGCTCATTGAAGAGACCCTCGATCACGCCGACGTAGCGGCCTCTCAGGTAGAGGCGGTCGCCGTATCTGCTGGACCGGGGTCGTACACGGGGCTCCGCATCGGCATGAGTAGTGCAAAAGGGTTCGCGATGGCGGTGGGCTGCCCGCTTGTAACGGTGCCCACGCTTGAGGCGGCAGCGCATGCGCTTGCTCCCTGGGCCTCCCCCGGCGATATGGTTGTAGCTGCGCTTGACGCGCGCCGCAACGACGTGTTTGCAGCAGCATATATCGCGACCGACGTTGCCGGCGGCTCCATTACCCCCATTCCTACGCATGAGGCATGGACAGAGGCCGTAGAGGCAGGGCCGTATGGCGTCGACGATCTGGCGGATGCGGTTGAGCAGCAGTTGCACGGCAGCATCACCCTGTGGTACACGGGGCCCGGCGCGGCAAAGGCAGCAGCCCCCCTGCAGATGCGCACCGAAGAGACGAGAGCCCATGAGGCCAGGGGCCGTGGAATGGAAGAGCACGCCATGCCCAATAATAAAAATGATAAAACCGGGCAGTCCCGCAGAGTGCGCGTCGCTCCCTCTGAGCACAGACGTCTATCTGCGCGCGAGGTGGCCCGGCGTGGCATCGCACGGGCTCAGCAAGGCGCCCTGCAAGACCCCTGCGATGTGGAACCGGCGTACCTGAAAGCCTTTCATGGCACACCACCCGCTAAATCAGTATAAATCCTGCAGCAGGCGGTAGACACCGTACTGATTAGGTTGTATACTGCCCACGTACTCACTCTCACTGACATACTCTTGGCATGGCTTGGTTTCACCGCAAGAAAGCGGGCATCCTCACAAAGCGCGACGACCAGAATGAAGTCCCTGAAGGACAATGGGTGAAGTGCCCCAAAACGGGTGAGATCGTGAATCGTCGCGAAGTGGAGGATAATCTCTATGTGTTTCCCGGGTCGGGCTATCATTTCGGGATGAGCAGCCATCGCTACTTCGACCTGCTCTTTGACGACGATACGTACACCCGGCACGACACGGATCTGTATTCGACCGACGTACTGGACTTTGAGGACCGAAAGCCATACACGCAACGCCTGGAAAAAGCCCAGAAGAAGACCGGTCAGAACGAAGCCGTGCAGTCGGCTACCGGTCCGGTAGGCGGTTACACGACGTCAATCGCCGCCATGGATTTCTCGTTCATCGGGGGATCGATGGGCTCAGTTGTCGGCGAGATCATCGCGCGAGCGATAAAGCGGGCGTACACCAACGGGTATCCGCTCATCACCATTACGCAGAGCGGGGGGGCTCGCATGATGGAGGGCGCGTTGAGCCTGATGCAGATGGCAAAAACGAGCGCCCACCTCACGCGTCTGGAAGAGGCCGGGCTGCCGTTTATCTCTATTCTAACGCATCCCACCACCGGCGGCGTAACGGCTTCGTTTGCGATGCTGGGCGACTTTCACATTGCAGAGCCCGAGGCTCTGATCGGGTTCGCCGGGCCACGTGTCATCCGCGAAACCATTGGGTCGGATCTTCCTGAAGGATTTCAGCGCTCCGAGTTTCTACTTGAGCAGGGATTCGTAGACATGGTCGTTGACCGGCGCCAGCTGCAGCGCCGCGTCATCGCACTGCTTGACCTGATTATGGAAGATAAGCAAGCCGCATAGTTCATGCTGAACAGCTTAAGCGCCACAGTGCGCGCCTCGCGCGATATCTTCTGTTGGCTTTTCTTGGCGCGGTAGCTTCTACCCCTGAAGAGCTGTGGCCGGACTATGATCGTGTTTCAGGCGAGCCGGACGGCACAGGCGGGGTGTCGACGGTGATCGAAGAAAGCGGAATCGCAGCCGAGTCGCCCCGTGTTGGGGACGGCGTTTTCGGGTCGTCGCCGTTACCGGGCGGTGGTCCATCGCCTGAGTCGGAGCGGCCCGTGCCACTTTCGCCCATGCCCAGCAGCACAGGCGCAAGGATGCACGCAAAGACAAGCGTTGGAATCACAACAAAGGCGAAGAAAGTCATGGGGTGTACCGCCGTTTGCAGGGGAGTGAAATTGTTACTGTGAAGTGTTTACGTCGAGTGAAGCCATCCGTTCATATTAGTGCGCGTAGATTCTACTTTGTTACGACATTTGTTCCGTATCCGACAGAAAAAAGTATAGCGCACTACCTCGTCTCTCGTTAACTGACTCGTCTCCATTATTATGAACGACTCCAACGCATCTCAAAAAGGCACGTCTCAGCAAGACGTATCGCAGCAGAGCGCAGCGCCACAGAGCGCGTCTGAGTGGGTTGAGCGCGCCGCTGAGCACACGGAAGAAGCGATTGCATATATGAAGCAGTTCGGGGTTGAGCCTGAAGGACACATTCGTCCGTTCCTTCCGCCCGATACCCGTCAGGCGTCGATCAACCGTATCCCCTACACGCACAACGTGAAGCAGCAGGTGGTCTATGAGACCGAGCCTGGCGAGTTTTCGGCCCGCTGCCCGTTCTCGGGACTGCCCGATTTCGGAACAGTGCGTGTTGAGTATGTGCCTGGCGACTGGATTCTGGAGCTGAAGAGCTTAAAGTATTACTTCGTGTCATGGCGCGATATCGGCGCGGCTCAAGAGGATATTACCGCTATTGTCTTTGAGGATATCATGGCGGAGCTTGCCAATCCGGAGTATCTCGTTGTCGAGACCGTGTATAATGTGCGAGGGGGCATCAACACCACCTGCACGGCGGACAGCCGCTCGCAATGATACTGCTCGCAATAATATTAAGCGCGGATTGATAGCCTCCCTCAGTCTCTCTGTTTGCACAAATCCCTGTATCCTGCTGCCGGGTCTTTTAAATCTGTTATTGCAAGAAGCGCATTCAAAAATGAGATAGAGGAGCTCGAAACCAAAGAAAAAACCTTTTACCGGCCTTCAAACCGTCGGAGGATGCCCCCGCGTCTGGTGTGATGGGCGATTGCGGATGTTGCAAAAGTATTGTTTATTGAAGAGAGTTAAAGTGCGCATCCCATAATCAATACAGGGGCTCAACATGAAAGATACATCTGCTGTATTCTGTGCAATCATGTCTCGCGTTGTAGCCAGTTTCGTCATTGGCCTTGCCCTTGTGATGAGCGGGTGCATGAGCATGGAGCACCATATCTCGCTCCGTGCGGACGGAAGCGGTACCGTAACCGAACGCTTTGAGCTCAATCCAGTCGCCACTGAGATGATGCGGGGTATGGCGCAGAGCATGGCGTCAAGTGAAAGTGGCGAAGAGCATCCGCCGCTCTTTTCAGAGGCAGATGCCCAGGAGCGGGCCAACAAGCAGCCTGGTTTGTCTCTCATTTCGGTAACGCTTCTGGAGGGTACGCGGGGCGGCACGTCGGGCTACGAGGCCGTGTATGGCTTCGAAGACATCAACCAGATCGCGGCCGGGATCAATCTTGACCAGGCTGCGCCCGACGAGATGGCATCGAACCTGCCTGCAAAAGAAGGAAACGGGTCGCTTCTGTCGGATATGGACCTCACCTTCATGCCCGGCTCCCCAGCCGAACTGCTGCTACGTATGCCGCCTGAAGACGAACAAGCTGAAGAGGAACTGCGCGCGATGCCCGAAGCAACGCCCGCAGAGAATGAGGAGATGGCGTTCATGGTGCAGCAGATGATGCAAGGCGTGCGGGTCGTAGTCTCGGTCGAGGTCGAGGGCGCAATTCTCGACACCAATGCGAGCCTGCGCGACGGCAATCGCATCGTGCTCTTCGACTTGGACTTCGACCGGCTTCTGGAAGAGGATAGCGAGGAGGCAATCTTGTTTATGGATCGCGCGATGAACGATGAGGGCGGTTCGCTCTCGGCAGAGCAGCTGAACAGCATCCCTGGGTTTTCTGCAGAGACAAACCGCGAGGTGTTCATTCGCTTTGAGTAGCCTACAGCACTGCCCTGCAAGCCGCTTGCTCAGGACGGGTTGGCGTGATACGCGTAAAGCGCAGTGAACAATGCGTGGCAGCATGCGTCAAGCGTATTCCTATTCGAATGCACAATAGCCGACCCAACCATGTCTCAGGTTGCTGAACGCGCGCGCCGCCGTGCCATGATGTGGAGCCTTTCGGTGGCGGTGCTTATGCTGGCCGGAAAGTCGCTGGCAGCCTGGCTCACGGGCAGTGCTGCGATCTTCTCGGATGCGATCGAATCGGCCATCCACCTCGTGGCCACCGGATTTGCAGGGTTCAGCCTCTGGTACGCGTCTACGCCACCTGATCAAGGACATCCGTACGGACATGGCAAGATCGCCTACTTTGCAGCTGCATTTGAGGGGCTTCTGATTGCAGCGGCGGCCGTCGTCATTGCCTGGGTTGCTATCGAAGACCTAATCCGCGGTCCAGAGCTTCAGCAACTCGACGCCGGCCTGGCCATCATCGCAACGCTGACGCTTGTCAATGGCGGGCTGGGATGGTACCTGATCCGTACCGGGCGGAAATACAACAGCCTGGTGCTGATCTCGAACGGTCAGCACGTGCTCACCGACATGTGGACGAGCCTCGGTGTGCTCGTAGGAGTGGGGCTGGTGCGGCTTACAGGCGTTCTGTGGCTCGATCCGGTGGCAGCCCTTGTAGTAGCGGCTAATATTCTGTGGACCGCTGGCACGCTGCTGCGCCGTTCGCTTGGCGGACTCATGGACCGGGCCGATACGCATACTACCTACCGGGTGTTGGAGGTGCTTAACGCAGCGGTTGAAGACGAGACTGTAGCGAACTACCACCAGGTGCGTCACCGCCGCAGCGACGATCAGCTGTGGGTTGAGTACCATCTCATGTTTCCTGGAGAGATGTCGGTGCGTGAGGCGCATGCTCGCTCGCACGACGTGGAAGCCGCCCTGCATGAGGAGTTTCCGGACGACCAGGTGCGCGTAACAGCGCACCTGGAGCCGCGTAGGCACCGCGACGCCCACCCGCCCGACCACACCGAGCCAAGCGATCCACTCCACGAACTCTCGCGTTAACCGGGCAGGTCCGTTGGCGCATGGCTACGTGCCTGGGAGACCTTGCAGCGTGGATCCTGGAATCACAGATCGCAATCTCGCAATCTGTGAGATGGGCATAAACAAAAACAGGGGTACTCCAAGCGGGAGTACCCCTGCTATACGACATGTTATACGACACCGGTCGTGCCGAAAACTGTCATTCCGGCTCTATGCCGAGCAGCTTAGCTTACAAGCTCTGCATCGAGTTCGATGGATACGCCGGCAAGGGCTTTTGAGACTGGGCAGCCCTCTTTGGCAGCCTGGGCATGCTCGCTAAAGGTATCGGCATCAAGACCGGGTACCTGCCCCTTGCATGTCAGTTTAATCGTCGTAATAGTCGGGGCGCCATCGATCATCTCCAGCGACACGTCGGCAGTTGTGGTCACATCTTCGGGCGTATGCCCGGCTTCGGCAAGCATGTTTGAGAGCGCCATCGAGTAGCAGCCGGCGTGGGCGGCCCCGATGAGCTCTTCTGGACTGGTTTCGTTGTTGCCCTCAAAGCGCGACTCGAATGAATAGCCACCGCCGATGGCGCCGGTCTTTCCTTTGAAGGTGCCGACTCCCTCTTGAAGATCGCCGTTCCAGGTTGCTTCTGCGGAATGTACAGGCATAGCAGATAAGGTCTTGTTAGAAAGTAGGTAATGATGACTACGCAGAGGCACCGGTCGTTTGCAGAAACCGTTCCATCGAGCCCGAAACGGGGTCGTTATATCGGCGCACATCGACCGGTGCAGCGTAGCCGTGGTAGTTTGTTGTGGCGTGTAGTGTCACAACAGCATCTTACGACGATCGCTACGACGACATAACATTGCCGTTTGCGTCGACCCGGTCCATGTGAATATCCATCTGCGGGAACGGAATGCCGATATCGGCTGCATCAAGCTCGTACTTGATGACGCGCGCCATCTCGTCGCGTACGCGGGGCAGGTCGCCGAATCCGCTCGGACGGATCCACACGCGCACCTCCCAGTCGATCGAAGAGTCGCCGAGTCCGGTAAGCAGCACCTGCGTGCCGCGTTCTTCGATGCGCTCGTCGATGCGCTCAGCAGCGCGCTTCAGCACAGTGCGGGCCTCGTCGATATCAGCAGGGTAGTCGGTGCCCACGGCGCAGGCGACCCGCAGCTCATCGTTGTAGAGCACATTGCGAATGCTGGAGCCAAATACGTCACTGTTTGGGATAATGACGAGCTGGTTGTCCATAGTGTTCAAACGCGTGTAGAAAAGCTGAATGTCGCGCACGCGTCCGCGCTCGCCCGCTACCTCAACAACATCATCGACATCGAACGGGCGAAAAATGAGCAGCATTACGCCGGCCGAGAAGTTGGCGAGTGTGCCTTGCAGGGCGAGGCCAACGGCAAATCCAGCCGCAGCCAGAATAGCAATGAAGCTGGCCATCTCAACGCCTATTGTGCTCAGCGCTGCCAGCACTGCCAGTACGATAATCACATAGTAGATCAGGTTGCCGGCGAAGCGGGCCAGCGTCTTGTCGTACTTGGGCTTATCAAGCATCGCGCGAATGGCATCGCGCAGGCGTCCGGCGATCCATTTCGCAATAAGAAAGATGAGGATACCGCCAACGAGGCGACCACTGTAGTCAATGATCGTCTCAAGCGTAATCTGATCGAGCAGTCCTTCCATGGGGTATAGGGCAGTTGGGCAAAGATAAACGCTGATACACCAAAGTTAACAGAACCTGAGCCATTATCAACCCAGATATCTGTCCGTTCGGTGTTGAAACGTATATTTAAAGAAATAACGCGGGTAACGGGTGGACAGCTTCAGACGTTAGAACGGCCGAGAATGCGTTCCCAGAAGCGCGCCAGCAGCTCGGTATCCGCCTGCATATCAGGGCGCTCTTTCTCAAAGCCGACAACTCGACCGGTAGCCGGATCGCGCTCCAGGCGAAACGTGAAGATCGGCTCTCCATCGGGACCAATGCCCATGTCAGACCGCCCGAATCGTAGGTCGTGCACGTAGAGGGTGCCATCGCTTCCCTCCGACACGCTGTAGTATCCGCGCGAAAACCAGCGTAGCCGTTCCAGTGCGCGCGAGTCGGGCAGGTCGCTGAGCAGATCATGCCGTTTGGGAATGCGCTCAAACGAGACAGGGGGCGTAGTGTCGAAGTGCGAGTAGGAGCCCACGTAGAACGCGTCGTCGGTCTCGCCAATAGCCTGCCAGAGTATATTGTTGAAGGCGGTGGGACGCGTGAACGTGCGTTCTACTTCAATCCCTGCATTCTCAAACCCCTCACGTAAGTTCTGTTCTGCAAGGAGTTTGCTTGGAATCGTGAGCATCAGGTAGAGCGTGCTGAGCGCGAGTCCGGCGACGTTAGCCCAGTAGCGCAGGCGGTCGGTTGGGGCGCGCCGCCACGCCACGAAGAGGCCCGCAAGTAGCGGCACCGTGTAGAGCGGGTCGATAATGAAGATCGTCCCGAAGACGACCGGGTAGTTGCTGAACGGGTAGAAGAGCTGCGTGCCGTACGTCGTGAAGGCGTCCAGCACAGCATGCGTTGAGAGCACCAGTCCCGCCATCAAGGTCCACTGCGCCCAGGGTACGGCGTCTTTCCGGTGCAAGCGATGCATCAGGGTTCCAAAAAGCAGGGCGCCCACTACCCAGAACGTGATGGAGTGGGTAAATCCCCTGTGTATGCCGAGCGCAGTTACGTTCGAGATGAACGGGTTCAAGACAATGTCGAGGTCGGGGACCGTGCCCAACGCGGCTCCCCAGTATATCGCCTTGTCGCCCACGCGCCGCCCAAGCGTCGCCTCGCCAACCGCAGCACCCAGCGCCAGTTGTGTTAGAGAATCCACGCGTTACGTATGTTGCTCCACAGAAAAAATAGGTTGATTGTCAGGTTTCCCTACGAATACGTAGAGAAACGGACCCGTCCGTAAGCGGGTATGCTGTGACGAGTCATTAACGTTTTCTCATAGGCCTCGCTTCGTACATGGAATCGGTTCCTGGTTTTCTGGTGGATGCGCACGTTCGCGACGAACGGGCAGACGATCTCGACGCGCTCATTCGATCGCTCTTTGCACGCCGGCACCTTCGCACAGCAGGTAGCGGACAGCAGCAGATGTGGATGGTCGCTGAGTTTATCCAGCAGATGCGCGCCCGAAGCGCGGTCTTTAAGGCGCTCAGCACGAAGATGGACGGGCCTATTCCGTTTGGAATTGGCCACTGCACAATCAAAGATGGGGCTGTTGAGCAGGTGGCACGTCCGTTGCCGCTTGAGCATCCGAACGTGTTTGCGCGTGTGCTGAGCGAGTTTGTTGCGCCCGGGGCGGTGTGCGGGGTCGAACCTGAAAATGAGGCACCTTACGGATGGCGTATCGACGGTGTCGACGAGCTCACCGCCCTCGACGAGCACGCACTGCGTAGCTACCGCGCCAGCGCGTAGCAGGTTATGACCACCGGTTCAGCAGCGCGGTAGCGAGCGCCTCGCGCGTCAGGTCGGGCGTGGCCTTTCCCTCAGGGGGCAGCAGCGTAAACGTATGCCGGTGCACATCGTCGTTCGGGTGGTGCTGGTGGATGCGCACGCCTACGCCGTCGCCGTCGTACGACCACAGGGCCGTGCGGGTGTGGGGGCGCCGCGGAAACGGCTCGCTCTCAGGCAGCTGACTCTGCATAACGTCGAGATGCTCGTTGAAGAGCGACCGCTGGGGAGTGTCGATCTTCATGAACACGTCCACGTCGTAGTCGCGGTCGAACGAGATGCGCACCTGGCTCAGGTGAGGCGAAAACGGACGCCACTCCAGGTCGAGTGTGCCGTGCTCGTCGGTGAGCTCGCGGACGATGCCTTGCAGCTCGGGAAATGCGTCATGCAGTGCACGCCGCGCCGCGCTGTAGCCCTGCATGGCGTGCATGCCGCCCTCCATGGCTGTGGGCTGCTGCTCCGCTGCGATTTCGGCAGCGGTCGTGCGCATCCACTTCTGAACAGCCGGGGCGCGCGACAGGGCTTCGTTCGTGTCGCGCACCGAGGTAGCAAGGGTAGACGCGATGCGGGCACGCCAGTCTGTGGCTTCGGGCTCAGACGGATCCGGGGCGGAAGCAGTCATGGACGTAAGGCAGTTTGGCGAAAGAAGCATAACCAGTGCTTGCACGAAAGATACGAAATCGCGTTTCGGTGAACCGGCTATCATACGAGCAGAAGCGTGCACCTGCGAGGCCATACGTCTTGTGCGATATTGTTACGGTCGGGGGGCGCTGACGTGGCTACGTTGAAGCACGTTCGTACGAATCCCTATACCAACAACTTTTGTAGATTATGGCAGACCTGACCGATCAGGTAATTATTATTACGGGTGCATCCAGCGGGATTGGCGAGGCTACGGCGCAGCTGCTGGCGGAAGAGGGCGCGCGCGTGGTGCTGGCTGCGCGCCGCGAGGAGCGTCTGAATGAGCTGCGTGACGAGATCGAGGCGGACGGCGGTACGGCGCTGGTCGTGCCTACCGACGTAACCGACCGCGAGGCGGTAGGTCATCTGGTTGACACGGCGCACGACACCTACGGGCAGGTCGATGTGCTGGTCAACAATGCCGGAATCATGCCGCTGTCGATGATGGCGAAGACCCATGAAGAGGAGTGGGAGCAGATGGTAGACGTGAATATCAAGGGGGTGCTGCACGGCATCGGGGCGGTGCTTCCGATCATGAAAGAGCAGGGGCACGGCCATGTGGTGAACATCTCGTCGGTCGCTGGGCGCCGCGTGTTTCCGGGTGGGGCGGTCTACTGCGGGACGAAGTTTTTCGTGACAGCGCTTTCTGAGGGGATGCGAAACGAGCTCTCGAAGCAGCACAACATCCGCGTGACGAGCATCGAGCCCGGCGCGGTGGCGACAGAGCTTACGCACACCATTACGGACGAAGACATCCTGGAGAGCTTTGAGGGGATGGAGATGGAGCCGCTGGCTTCGATCGACATTGCAGAGTCGATCCTGTACGCGATTTCCGCGCCCAACCGCGTGAACGTGGAGGAGGTGCTTGTAATGCCGCGTGAGCAGGCGATGTAGGCTCACACAAGTCGCCCCAACGATGCATGATGCAGCGCGCGCCCCGATGTAGGAGCGCGCGCTTTTTTCGTACGTCTCGTGTTGTCGAGGCCGGCGAATGGGCCGTTCGGTGACGCTGCATGGCTGTGTGAACGGCTGTATGGACAGTTATACGTCGAAGGTGACCGGCAGCGTCATGCGCGCAAAGACAGGCTCGTCGTTGTGGATGCCCGGCTCCCAGTCGATGGTGGTGATGACGCGCAGCACCTCGTTATCAAGTCGCGGGGTGGCCGATTCGACGATTTCGGGCGCGTAGACCGTGCCCTTGGGCCCCACGACAAACTGGACGCGCACCCGCCCACGCTCTTCATTTCTACGGGCCTCATCGGGGTAACGCACCTCTTCGTAGAGCGCCATCATACCGCCTGCAGGAAGTGGCTCCTGGTCTACCTCGTCGCGATTGAGCACCTCGGCCTCCTCAGGAACCGGTTCGGTTGGCGGGGCCGTAGCCGCTGCAAGCTGCTCATGTGAAGAGGTCTGCGGATCGGTGCTGGTGCAGGCCGCGAGAAGTAGAAACCCACTTACAAGCAGTCCTGCTACACACGATGATAGATAGGGCGCGGAGAAGGAGTGGGTTGGGGGATGCGGGCAGTTAAACATGAAACAGTAAGAATATGCAAGGAACCGGATGAAGGGCGTACTCCGAGAATTAGTGTCCCATATAAAGTAACGAAGCCTTGCATGCCTTGCAACACGAATCAAACAATGCGACAAAAAAAACAGCCCCACCTCACGATTTAGTCGTGAGGCAGGGCAGTGCGAAAAGAATGGAGGAAGGCGTTACTCCGGAAGTTGAAATACGACGGGGAGCGACATCTGCGTGTCGACCGGCGTGCCGTCCAGTTCGCCCGGGGTGAACGATGTGTGGTCGAGCGCAGCCAGCACTTTGTTTTCAAGCGCTTCGATCGCCTCGGGGGGCGTTCCGTCTCCGGCCTCCGGGCTGCTCAGGATGGAGGCGCGCTCTGCCGTGCCGTCTGTGCTTACCACAAACTGGACGATGACGCGCCCTTCCACGTTGTGCTCACGGGCTACGTCGGGATAGGTGATGTTCTCATACAGAGCGGCTGTACCGCCGTCGAGCTGGGGCGGCGAATCAACCTGAATGTAGGCATCGCCGGCTTCATTCATGATGGACGCGTCGTCGAGCGCAGTCGGTGTTTCTTCCGAAGGAGCGTCTGCGCAAGCTACGAGTCCGAATGTGAACACAAGCAGGAGGACGCTTGCGAGGATGCTGAGTTGTGGATGGGTTGGTGTGGGCATATCAGACATAGCGTGTAAGCGGGGTTTGAGGGTAGCATTCGATCGGGCGAACGGCAGCAGCGCCGGAAGCGGAGCTGCCGGACGTTGAGCGCAGCGAAGAAGCAGCCGGGCGTACGCAGCGCGTTCCACGTAGGGCTGTGCGCAGGACGTAGCGTCGCATGCGACTTCGCGGTAATATCGGGCGTCGTTGTAGAGGCGATGCACGAGCGGATGGATGGCTGCAAGGGCGCGCACAGCGCGCAGCACCAGCTCCAGCAGGTAGTCGCGGCGCTGAATGTGCACCAGTTCATGGGTGGCAGCAAGTCGGCGGGCATGGGCGTCGGCGGCAATGTCGGGCGGCAGAAGCAGCAGCGGATGTCGCACGCCACACGCCATGGGCACCGGCACCTCGTCGGAGACGTGCACGCGGACGCGCTGCTGCAGTCCGAGCGAGCGCGTAAGTGCATCGATGGCATTCTGCACGTGGGGGGAAGCGTTTGGGGAGAGGCGCCCGCGCAGACGATAGAGCGAATAGGTGTCGCGCAGCAGCTGCCACAGCGCGACGAGTGCGGCTCCGGCGGCACACAGAGTGATTCCCCCAAGCACCACGAACAGCAGCGACGTAGCCGTCGGTGCAGATGCGGAGGCGTCGACGGTGATGCGTCCGAGCGAACGGATCGGAAGCACGTCCGGGAGGAGCGGAGCGGGAGGCTGTGTGAGGAGGGGCAACCGATGGATTGCGAGACTGCCGAGTATGCTCACAGGCAGACTTACGAGCAGTCCGGCATGCATCCAATAGTGCGTGAGCGCGGAGAGGCGGGTTCGAAAGAGGCCAAGCGCCCCCCAGGCGAGCGCAGCAACGAGCGTCCAGAGCAGCACCGGAGCCCAGAGCGCCGAGGCGGTGGCATGGCCAATGGTGTGAAGCAGATCAAGCATCGTCCATCTGGTCGATGAGGGTACGGAGTTCGGCGAGGTCGTTGTCGGAGAGATCTTCGCGCTCGACCAGCGTCTGCATCAGCGAGAGGGGCGAGCCTTTGAATACTTTGCGGACCAGCTCGCCGACGAGGCTATGGCGAACTTCTTCGGGGGAACGGGCCGATGAGTAGACGTAGGAGCGCCCTTCCTTCCGGTACTTCAGAAAGCCTTTCTCGGTGAGGTTTTTCAGGACAGTCATGACGGTGGTGTATGCAACCGAGCGATCGTGCTGGATGCGTTCGCGGACTTCGGCGACGGTAGCCTCACCAAGATCCCACACGTGGTGCAGCACTTCCATTTCAGTCTCGCCAAGAGGCGTTAATGAGCGTTTGCGCATGGAGCCAGATACGTTAGTGTTGCGGTAAAGAGCGAGGATTATATCGGCTGAGATAGCACCTGAAGGCGTCAGGGAGCTTGAAGCATGACTGTGCCGCACTGAGCATAAGGTTCGTCAGCCTGCAGTCCGAAGTTATACGTGGCCGTGAAGTCATTTAGCGCTACCCGAAACCCGTCTGCCTGATGCAGATCTCCGTCGTGTATCTTATAGAGAAGGTGCCGTATCGAGCCGTCGGGTTGTACATAGACACGGAAGTAGCCCCGTGTAGGCTGCTGCCAGTCGACATCTGCCGCTTGCAGATGGGTGAGGAGTGCCCCAAACATGCCCCGCCATGCGTCGATTACATCGTCGGGACGGTCAGGGAATACCGACACGGTGGAGTCAGCATGAACGGCATCGCCGTGTTCTGCTTCGAGCGCTTCGCGATCAACGCCATAGGCGGAGGCTTCGTCGAACGGAAGTGCTTTGGGCTGCTGCGCGGCCGCATACGGTCCGCATATCAGTCCGGCAACAAGAAGAGAAAAGACAGCACACAGGTGACGCATGGTGTGGAGGGGCTGCTGAGCGGACAGTACAGGATGACTACTACTCATAACAATAGTACTAAAAGAGTAGTACTATGTCAAGTGTCAGTCTAAGATAGGTCAGGGGGCGTCCCTGAAAACGCGGTATGAGGTACGGATTGCCGGGTCGGGTCGTCTCTGCAGGAGCTCTATGGGAGGCTGTTTCGATTCAAGCAGGCTATGTCCCTGCAATGATAGATACAGGGGCGGCTGGTAGCGCACAGAAAAAGTAGCACGCAAAAAAAGTGGCGCGTAAAAAAGAGAGGCAAACAGGCGAGTATGTAGTCTGAGCGGTTCGGGGGCAGTGGGGAAGCATGCTATCGTACCACAACCATGCGGCGCGTGGTAAGCGATGGACCGCTTTGAATCCGAATGATGTACTGACCGGGCGAGAGGTCGTCGGCAGAAAGGGTAATGGTGTGCGGGTCAGACGGCGTGAGCGTGCCGCTGTAAAGCGTGCGCAGGCGACGCCCGAGCACATCGAACAGTTCGATGCGGGTTGCATGCTGTTCGGCTGTTGTGACCGTCAGGGTGGCCTGGGAGCGTACGGGCTGCGGAGCCAACGTTGCTATGATGGGGGTTTCGGTGAGGCGATGCTCGATGCGCTGATCCGCGATGACGCTCGTTGTGCCGTCGTGGTCGTGCTGCAAGAGGCGGAAGTAGTGCATTCCGAACGGAAGTGGTTCGGTGCTAAAGCTGTAGTTCTGCGAATCACTTGTCGTGCCTGCTCCCGGTATAAAGCCGAGTGCGCTCCAGGACGCGTGGCGTTGCAGCCGATGCTCAAGAGTGAATCCGCTGTTGTCGGTTTCGCTGAGCGTACGCCACCGGGCCTCGACTGTGTTGTCGTTAAGCTGGAGGGTAAACGAAGCCAGCTCTACGGGAAGCACACCGCTTCCGATCTCGGTAATCGTGTAAATAGCGTTGTTTTCGTAGATGCCGTCGTCATTACACAGCGTGTCTGCAGGATCACATGTTTCATAGGCCAGGTCTGCCTCCACGTCGAACAGGCGGTCGGTTGACTGTTGCCATACGCGCATCATGAGTACATCGCCCACCTCATAACCGTCGACCTCGCTGGGAACGACGCTGGGCCCCGAAATGGGAATGGTGATGTCACCGGCATCTGCGTCCCACACGGCCCCCCCCGCGCAGATGTCATCGGACGTGAAGAAGGCGATCTCGTCGCCTGTTACAAGGGCGTTTCCATCGGGAAACTCGATCTGTACATTCTCGACGACGATGCCTGTTGCATTATTTGCATTGGGACTATCAGGACAGGTATCAAAGAATGACTGGGCATAGGTGGACTGAACGGGAAGCGTCCAGGCAAGCAAGCAGGCTGCGACGAATGAGCCGAGCGTGCGTATCCACCACAAGACGGCAGAAGGCGTAGCGGTATTCATGGGAAAGCACGTGTTAAGAAGGCAGGAGGAGACACATACGGCATAAACAAAACATCATGCTACTACGGTAACTGTATCAGAGCGACCATAGCTGTTCAGGAGAACAGGCTGGCCCGAGAGATCCTGGACGATCTCTGTTGGTGCAGCTTATACAAACACCTGCGTGAAATTGTATACCATAGAACAAGGCTTAAAGCTCCTCAAAAGATGCTGGCACACGGCTATCATCCAGAAAAAGCTACAACGGCGATGCGCCATGTTTGAAATAGAGCGCCCCGTCTGCGGACAATGGCAGACGGGGCGCGGGACAGCAGCAACGCGTTGCTGCATTCGACGGATAAACCAGCGACTTACCGGATCACCACAAGCCGTTTCGACTCCGTGCCTTGGTCGGTTTGTACGCGATAGAAGTACGTACCGCTGGCGAGACCGTTTACCTCGATGGGCAGGTCGTGCGCCCCAGCTGGCATCGACCGGTCGGCCCAGGTAGCTACACGCTGTCCGAGCGTATTGTAGACCTCAATGCGCACATGCGTCTCTTCCGGGATAGCGATAGAGAGCGTAGCCTGGTCGCGCACCGGGTTCGGGGCATGCCCGCTCACGGTAAGTGCGCTGGGGAGTGCATCCGTCAGTTCAGTGACGTACACAGCGTTCGGCTGAAACGCAAAGTCGGGCTGCTCAGCACCGCTGAAGAGATTGCGCACCGCGCCGGTCTCTACAGGTTCGGGTTCGGAAGAAGTCGGACGCTGTGCATACAGAACCAGGGAGGTGCCTGCTTCCGCACCGGGGGTACCCGAGAGGGCATCGGCTTCGTGTACCGTAGCAACGAGTGCGCCATCTACGACGCGCCCGGTACCTACGCGCTCGCCGTGCTCGGTTTCAACCCACACCCGGGTCGCAGATGGCCACGTTACGCCGTTTGCGATAAGCGTGGCCGACGCTGCTGAAGCACGAGCCGATGGGGCTGACGCATCAGCAAGAACACTGCGTGCCAGCATATTGCTGTTGTTAGATGGATACTGGAGCGTACGATCGGCTGTGATATAGGCCATGTATCCCTTGCCCGGCTCCATATTGCCAATCGTGTTGATTGGGTCGTCGGGATCCGGAAGGTAGATGTCGCCGCGCATGTCCTTCACGAAGATGAGGTCGTTGCCCAATCCACTGAGCGCATCTTCGATATTCATGGGCGTAGTTGGCAGATAAGGGAGGAAGTTCCAGCCCTCCGTTACAGCAATCGGATCGTCACCTGGGCGGGGCGTACCCTCAACCACGAGGTCGTGAGGGGCCGTCACGTAGATCTGATACGCCTCATCGGGCTGCCATGTATCAAGCACATCAAGATTGTACGCTGGACTAAAAGGCTGTCCCTCAGAATCTTTCACCAGCAGCACGTCGTCGAGGATAGGAGCCAGCACCTCTTCCATCGGGCGTGGGTCACTGATCATCCGAGACGAGATGATATTCCACCCTTGAGACAGCGAGAGCGTCTGCGCCGATACCTGCGGCGCGTCGTTGAGCGGGGGGTTGTCCTGGAACGGCTCGATATGAGCCATCCAGTCGCCCCGGGGCCAGGCCTCCTGGGCCCACACAGCCAGGTCGTACAGCACGTCGTAAGCCACGCCGTACTCGCCGAAATTGCGGAGCGCCGTCCAGAAGTGATCGGCGTAGGTGGTGCGGTCGTACCGATTCATGTACTGTGGCACGTGCGACTCAGGCTCGATGCCATATTGATCATCTGTAAGCCGCTCCCAGGCATCCGGACTGTGCTGCGTAATGCCATCGGCATACGCTCGCATGATGACGTTGAGCGCCTGGCGGTATTCGTCATCGGGCATATCGCGAAGCGGGGCGCCCCAGAAGTGGGCCTTGTCAGCAATGGCGGGTGTTAAGTGGCGCATGTACCAGCCCCGCGGGTGGTTACTATAGGCATCATTAGGAACACCATGTGCAATCTGTATCATCTTCATGTAGGAAGCCAGATAACGCCAGTAGTCTGACTGTCCTGCGGCATCTACATGCATATAGTGATACTTCCAGTCAACCGGTTTCAGTCCAGTTGTAAGCCCGGACCCTGGGTTAATCGTGATCTGATGCTGGTACCAGGCCGTGCTGTGATACAATGCCTGCACGGTTCCCTGCCCTTTGCCTCCGATAATGTGGGGTGCCATGTCGAATACGACCCGCGACAGGCTCGTCCACTGCCGTGGTTCTGCCTGTTCATTGTAGAGCGTCTGCGCGTGCTCCTCGTTATGGTGCATCTGCATCGCTTCGAACGTTTTGGTAAGGGCCCACTTCATGGGCACCTGGCGGGTGATTTCATGCTCGAACGGAGCAGGCGAGCTTCCCGGAGGAGTCCAGCGGTCTTTGACCTCGCGCCACAGGCGCTGCACAGCGCGCTCCGCGGATTCCTCGACGCGCCATGGACGATCCTCATTGATGAGATCGGGCATCTCGTTAACGTACCAGTCCCAGGCGCCACTTTGCTCAAAATCGCTCCCCCACACATCAAGCGGATGAAACTCGGGGAGCCACTCGTTCCAGTCGGGCATCTGCAGGTTTATGGGGAGCTCGCGCATGTTGAGGGTGCCGTCGATCTGGTAGGCATCGGCGTGAACGCCTTGTGGGAACAGATAGTCCTTGATCTCTGCATCGTAGTCAAGCACCCACTCCAGGCCGGCCCCGGCGGCCCAGAACACCTGGTCCATATCATCCATCGACTGGCCGATGGTGCGGGCGTCGCCCGGTGCACGCGACGCCGCTGCCGTGAGTCCGGGCTGGTACGGGGGGTTCCAGGGGCGTCCGGGCGGATCGATGCGCTGACCGTCTGAGGTTTCAATGTCGATGGAGCGAATATAGGCAGCGATCTGTTTGCCTTCTGCTTCGCTCAGGCCGTGAAACCGGCTCCGCTGCTCTATCGAGTAGTTCGAATAGGCGAAGTACTCCAGGTCATAGCCGCCTTCCACGTGGCAATCGTTGCATGAGGCAATGATTTCGGGGCCGTTCCAGCCTTCAATAAGTAGGTTGCGCTCATGCCAGAGCTGGCGCCCAGCTTCAACCGATGCGGCATCGCCGTATCCAGAGGGCGCTGTCCAGGAGCCCGGATCGTCCCACTCCATCTGGGTTGTCATCAGGTTCATACCGCCTGCATCCTGCACCTGCATGTCCAGAATGCGAAATCCCATAGAGGGGTCGCCCATGCCGTTTGATCCGATCGCATAGTTGATGCGAAGCTGTATCACATTTTCGCCTTCCTGTATATCACCGAGCCGGTCCAGAGGAATGCGAAATCGAATCGTGTGCACCGGTCCGGTTACGCAGTCCAGGCTGGCTTCTGGCTCGAAGCATTCGACGGTGGCATTATTAATATCGACCCAGTTGCCGCCGTTGAGCCGTACCGATGCTTTATCGACATCATAGTTGAGCGCATCAATATGATGAGACGGATACCCAATTGAGTGGGCCTGCATGTACACAGAGGCGGCTGCGTTGGCATCTGACACTTGCATAGAGACCGTGCGCGTGTATCCGTCCGGTCCCATCACTTCGATGGGAAGCGTAATCGTTTCGCTCTGGTTTGAGGAAACACCAGGAAGCTGGAACGCAGCCGTGAGTGCCACGGCAAGGAGGCAGGCCAGTATGCCCGCGGTAGACACAGCCGGATGGCGGCGCAAAGGGGCGGCGAGGGAGGCGAACACAGAGCGTACGCGGTATAGGTAGGGGATCCCAGTCATGAGTACTTGTAAGTGTAAGACAGTGGATGCGATGCCATAGGCACCTGCTGAACACACGTACTGTCTACTCAAGGGGTATACCACAATGCGCCAGAAGTCTATACAGAGCTGCGCTTATTCCGATCTGCAAGGTGCGCACTACGGGTGTCTTCGGTAGCCGAGCCCTGTAGCGAAGGTGGGGTAATGTATGGGTGCAAGGAAAATGGGTAGATACGTGCATATCTCAGGCGAGAAGTAGAGAATACGTAGCGTATCAAAGAGAGAAAGAGAATATATGAAAGTAGTCGTGCTGAGTGATTCTGACAGCACGCAGCCTCGCTGTTTCGTAATTAGCAAAAGACTGGCATTTCTACCGGCTTTCAGAAAGCAGGGTGAGGGCCGGCGACAAACAAAACGTTCACACCTCCGCAGCACGTAGAGCGAAAGTAGAAAGGAAAAACGTGTTATTGTGAGACAGGAGTGCCACTTTTTTACCGGAGCTGGGAGCGCCACAAAGCAAACGAGCCCGCGTTTCGATGAGGCGAAGACGCGAGATCGAAAAAACAAGGAGCGACCATGGGAATGCGTTCAAGCCTCTGTCTGCACACAGCTACTGTGCACACAACTATTGTGCGCACAACGTGCCTACGTAGTATTCAGCGGGGTAGGTAGGTTGAAGCTCTCGCGGGAGTAGAGCTCAAGTGCAACCTCCTGAGTAATATCAAAGATAGTCTGGCGATCGGATGGGGCGAGCGAGTCCCGACGCATTTCAAAGATCTGCGCGCTATCACGGCTAAAATCCTGCACGCGCCCTTGTTTGGCTTCAGGCGAATTCCCGTCGCTGGTTTTCCGTTGTATCTTGCGTTCCACATACGACGACCACGGAAGCTGCAAGGCATCGAAGAGGGCGCCAAATGTTTCAACCGGATGGGCACACAGCTCTTCATGGGTAATCACGGGCCATCCAAATGTATCGGCCCACTCTAAGAGCGTGCGATACGTGAAGAGCCAGTGGAAGCAGGCATCGCTCAGTGAGGAGTGGTCGTAGCTGCGGTACCAGTCCAGATCCTCTTCTGAGAGGCAGTCGCGGACGAAGAGAGGCTGGCTGAGCAGCTTGCGTGTCTCAGGCCACCATGACACGCGAGCAAAGCTGGCGACCAGTGAAGCCGGATGCCGTATGATTACGACGGGCTTGAACTGGTGCGCAGTATGCAGATGCCGTGCGACGAGCGGGGCTGTTGGATCTTTAACAACGCAGTGCCGATGCAGGTAGTTGGCCTTCGCAAGCCGTAAGAAAAACGGACCTCGACTGCCTACGACCCGCTTGATCATCTTAATGTAAGATGGGTCGTTGGCGTAGCGCGAGGTCTGGAGGTCAAAGTCGTACCGCTTCAACTTCTCGAACTGCCGATCCAGCGCGCGCATTGCGTCGGTCTCAAGCGTCTCAGCAATGTACTGATAGCGCTGCTCCATGCCTGGCATCCCACACCGTATGTTGAACGGCTCATGGATATAGTCGACTGAGAGCGGCGTAGCGAGGATGTCTGAAAGAAAGGTGGTCCCGCTCCGAATGCTGCCGGTAACGAAAATCCAGTTGTGTATGTGGCGTGTGCCTACGTTGATCATGAAAATCGCAGTCTATAGGTGAGAGAACCGCGTAGCGGTGCCTTCAGAAGCATGCGCACGTATGGGAAACGACACGCTGCGGGCATCCGCTGTATACAGGGGCGTCTACGCGCTCGATGAAGTGGTAGCAGGCGTTACGCCGTGCTGAGACCAGCGATCGTGGAGCGCCTCGGCACGCTCACGGAGCAAGCGGTAGTCCGGGTGGGAGATTGCTGCGCGAAGTTCCGATTTCTTCTGACGGCGGGCTGCTTCTGCTTCTGAGTCGAGCGTTGTTTTTGAGCGGATGCGAGCCACGTTCTCATGGGTCGGGCGGAAAACAGCAAATGAGCCCCCAAATGTCTCATTTATTGCATCGAACACCTGGTCGATGGGGCCAGTCGTCATGGGAAAGGGACTCACAACCATAGCGCCAAGGTAAGGCGTGAGTGCCTCGTAAAAGCGGATATATGCGTGCAGGCCCTGACGAAGGGAAACGTAGGGCCACCGGCTTACCAGTGAAACAACTGCGTCTGAGGGAGCACGGAGGGTAACCAGGACGGGGATGTCCTGCTTTACCGCCTTTATGATTTGGGCGGGTGCGTGCAGGTGGTGGGCCAGCCGCACGGGCCGTTTCTGGCACGATTTGAAAGCAACCGTTGCAAAGCTGTTGCCCGAGCCCTGAAATCCGTCAATGACAAGTTCGGTGTCGGCGAGCACCTGGCACTCACGAACATCGATATGCCCGCGCATCTTCCACTGCGTCCACCACACGGTGGCCTGGTGGACCGGGGCAAGCCACGGAGTGGCCGCAGCGCGCGTACGGATCTCAAACTTGGTTCGCAGTGCGAAGGTCTTCATTGAGTCAATGTACATAACGGTAGAAGAGACGGTAAGCGTTAACGAGATGTGTCGGCGGGGGTCATCTGGCGCACGGCGTTCTCGAACTGAGCATGCATGCGGGGTTTTCCGTAGCGGATGCGCACGTCCTCTGCACCGGTGCGGGCCATTTTAGCGGCCCAGTCGGGGTTGTTCATATATGCCCGGCATGCCTCGGCGAGAGCAGCAGCGTTGCCTGGCGGAACGAGGAGGCCGCTGTGCTGCGGACGAATAATTTCGGGTACGCCGCCAGCATCGGTCGCAACGACGGGCCGCTGGGCGAGCAGTCCCTCTACAACAACCCGCCCAAACGGCTCGGCTGCCGTCGAAGTGTGAGCAACGATGTCGCAGGCTATCATCAGGCGGGGGATGTCAGGCCGGTGGCCCATGAAGTGGACACGGCCTTGCAGTCCGGCCGACTGAGCTTTGGCGCGGAGCCGGTCGGCGTAGGGGGCATCGCCGGGGAACGCGGCTTCGCCTACGATGAGCGCGTGTGCATCGGGCAGCATATGTAGTGCATCCAGCAAGACATGCTGGCCTTTCCAGGCAGCCAGGCGGCTGAACACGCCGATGAGAGGAGCTCGTAGCGGCAATCCCAGTGTCTTGCGCAGAGCATGCGTGTCGAGGGTGCGAGCGGCATCGAAGGCAGCCGGGTCGAGCCCATTGGGTATCTCGATCATGTCGACGCGCCCGCCAGTGCGCGAGAAGGCGTCGGCCGTGGCACGCGAGTTGGTGCCTACGAGTGTGGCGGCCGCATTGGCTACGCGGGTAACCACCTGGCGCTGCAGCAGCCCAAAGTGGTCGGGTGTGAGCAGGTCATGAATCATCCAGAGCAGTGGCCGTCCGGTCTGGTGGGCTGCCCATGCTGCAGGCAGCAGCGCCTTCTGAGAGTTTGCGACGATGATGTCGTGGCGTCGCGCGGTACGAGCGAGAGCCTGACCGGTACGGCGCAGCGCGGGAAGTGTCTGCAGCGCTCGCATCCACGTACCGCTCTTGCGCACCTGCTGCAGCGGTCCGCCTTCGCCCACGAGAAGGTGAGAAATCCCGGTTGCCTGAAGCTGTTCGGTAAAGCGTCCGGTTTCAAATGTGGCTACGGTGCTCCGGCCTGCATACGGCTCTGCCAGGTCGAGCAGAAAAAGCTCGGCCCCGCCGAGCGCGCCGCTATGATCTACGAAAAGGATACGGGGGCCAGGCATAGACTCAGAGGCGTAACCGGCAGGAGCACGACTTACAGGTGCGCGGTCGACAAGCAACCGACTAAAGGGAGCAGGCATCGGCGTAGACACGACGGGTAGAGGTAGCAATGTGAGACCAGGAAAACCGTTGGTGGGCATAGCGCATGCATGCCGAAGCATCGGGTAGCGAGAGGCGCCCGTGCAGGGCACGGCCTATCGCATCGCGCAGCGCCTCTGCCGATGTGTCGGGCAAGACGAGGCGGGGCGAGAGGTCGCGCACCACCTCGGGGAGGCCCCCTACAGGCGTAACGAGAACCGGGGTGCCGCAGGCCAGCGACTCGACGGTAGTGAGCCCGAACCCCTCCCAGGCCTTTGTGGGCACCACACTCAGGGTAGCTGCCCGATACGCACGTGGAAGGTCGTCGTCGGGCACAAACCCGAGGAGGCGCACATGGTCGTGCAGGCCGCGCTCGGTGATAGCTCGCTGCAAGTCCTGCTGAAGCGGACCGGTACCGGCGATGCAGACGAGGAGGTCCGGATGGTTGCGGCGCAGCGCATCGGCAGCCTCGATCAGCGAGAACAGGCCCATGCGGTGAGCCAGGCGCCGCACCGTGAGCACAACCGGTCGGTCGGTCGGCCATCCGAGCGCAGCACGTGCGTCGCTGGCCGGGGTGTTAGCATGAAAGCGACCGGTGTCCACGCCGCCAGGAACGACGTGGACCCGATCGATATCGACACCGTAGCGACGCACCAGTACGTCGCGAAACGCTTCTGAGAGCACGATGAACCGGTCGGCGCGTTTGTACACGCGGCGTTCCAGAGCATGCTTCAGACGCACGGTCCAGGCGCGATCGCCTTCGGTGCCGGACTCCAGGGCCCAGGGCCCATGAAAGTGCATAATGAACGGAATGTCGGTGGCAGGCAGGGGCAGCCCATACAGCGCGAAGTGGCAGGCGAGGATGTCGTAGCGGGTCTGTCTCAGGTCGGCGCCGATACGTGCGCGCGCCGCCCAGAGCCGTGCGGGAAGAGAATCAGTACCCTGGGCAAAGGCCTGCACCGTTGTGGGGCGATGTGTATGCTCGGGAGCACCGGTGACCCATGTGCGATGCGTAACGTTCGCATCCGCAAAATGCGTGGCAAGCCCATGCACCATGCGGTCGAGGCCGTTGCCGGGAGACTCGGGAAACCAGTCCATGCCCACGGTGCACACGCGTAGTGGAGCAACCGCTCTGGGCGGAGAGGAAGAGGAGACCGGGTGGGGTACGCGCGTAGGCATGGAATCAGCGGTTAAACGTATCCGAAAGAGCGGCGGTTTACAGTTGTGATGGTGCGTGCTATCGAGCGGCTGAAAGGTGGCAGGTCGTATTTCCATCGTTCGTCGAGTTCGATGCCGCGCTGCTCGTAGCGCATCGGGTTGCCCGCAATGGTGAACTGGCTTCCCTCACGAAAATCGGTGACGGCTTCGGGCACATACGGGACGCCGATCATATTGCATGCGGATTCGAAGGTGTCGTGCGGGGCAGATGCGAGCGTTTCGTACTGCATCAGCATGTAGTTGCTCGGGTCGAGGTGGTGCCGGGCGATCTGCCCGAACAGGTGGTTCTGAATGACCCAGGCGGTAGACTGCCGGGCCGTGTAGTAGAGGCGGGGCACAGCGCTATGCCAGCGGGGCGACTGCACCCACGGCTTGGTAACGGAGTAGGCGAATCCGCATGGATGCTTGACCATGTGCACCACCTTGATGGTAAACCGGTCTGAGCGTAGTAGCCACAAGAGGCGGTACGGGTCTTTGGATGCGTCTACAATCCATTCGGGTTCTGTGCCGGTGCGCTCGGTTACGAGAGCACGGAAATGGCGAAAGAGCGCTTCGTTGTTGGCGGCATACTGGTCGACCTGAGCCTGCACGTCAGATGAAAGCGGGTCCGGACTGAAGTCGGCCCAGCGATTCCAGCGGAGCGTACGTCCGCCATCGTGATGCTCGCGGAAGTGATGAATGCGCGGCTCGGGCTGGTTAAGCGGATCGACGCGGGCCTCCATCTCTTGCCAGAACGGACAGGTCTGCACATACTGTCCGGAACCACACGGGCGCACGCCTCCCATGGTAATTTCGTGAGGCCACAGATGCACTTCGCCACAGGTGGCAAGGTGCGGGTGGGCGCCCAGCATCGACTCAAAGAGCGTAGTGCCGCTACGTCCGATGCTAGCTACGTAAATAAGTTTGATACGGTCGGTCGGCATGGTAAGCTACGAAGGTAGGGGAGAAGAGACAGAGACGGTCGAGGAGGCGCCATGCACAAGTGCAGCGTATGCATCGGCATGCTGGCGGGCCACGTTGGCCCACGAGAAGCGGGCTGCGCGCTGCAGGCCGCGCCGGGCCATGGTTCGGCGGCGGTCGGGGTCGTGCAGCACCTGAACGAGTGTATCTGCAAAAGAGGTATCGTCGACGAGTGCGCCGTAGCGTCCGTCATCGAGCACGTAGTTAGCGCCCGGATTGGGCGAGGCGACAATGGCTGTGCCGCTGGCGAGCGCCTCCACGTAGGGAAGCCCGAAGCCTTCATAGATGCTTGGATACGCGAAAGCCCAGCTCTTGCGGTACCATTCGGCGAGCGTGTTGTCGTCGGGCCGGTGCAGCACATGAATGTTGGGATGCGCGGCGTAGGGCTCAGGCACATGGTCGGATACCATAACGAGCGTGGCGTTAGGCGAGCGGGGCAGGACGCGCGTGCAGAACTGCTCGGCCAGCCATCCGCCCCGCTTGCGCCCCTCCCACGTGCCCACAAAGAGCACGGTGGGGCGGGAGGCTTTGGCGCCCGGGTAGAAGCGGCCGAGGTCGACGCCGTTGGGCATGCAGGCATGAGTGTTGTAGAGGTCGGCACAGGGCGGACTGATCGCCCACGCCTGGCTGGCCCGCCGTGCTGCGATGTGCTCCAGCGGATAGATGGTCCATTGAGCCAGGCGGCGTTTCAGGCTGGTGGCGGTGCGCGCCTCGTCGCGGGCGGAGCCGTGCATGGTTCGCACCGAGGGAATGCCGCGCCGCATCCAGAACCAGTCGTCGCCATGCAGATGCACCACGTCGTATTCTGCCAAATCCACCCGATTCAGGAGGGCCGGCAGCACAAACCAGCGCGCCCAGGAGCGGTCGGCGAGCCAGCGCTGGCCGGCAAACAGGTGACGGTGGCGGTAGGAGGCGCCTTCTGGAGCTGGCGTAAGGCTCAGCACAGTTACGTTCAGGGCGGTGTGTTCTGTGAGTGCAGTAGCGAGCCGGTGCACAACCGCTTCAACGCCGCCGACCTTACGGCTGGGCTCGGGAAGTGTGGTATGATAGAGGGCGATGTTCATCGGGACGAAGCGGTCTGAGAGGAAACGGGCAGGGTTGTGTCGGAGGCGTCGCCGGACTCCTCGGCGGAAGCTTTCTCGCTGTGGTAGCGCCGTGAGGCTACGGCGAACGCCATGCATCCCCAAAACAGGCAGCCTTTAACGCCAACAACCTGACTGCCCATGAGCATCAGGGCGAAGTAAGACAGTGCGATGCCAGATACAAGGATGGCAAATCGGTCGTGTTTGGGGGTGTCGCGTAGCACGGTGATCATCATCGCGATGAGCGCGCCCAGGTAGGCAAACCCGCCGATCCAGCCGAACTGGTAGACGATAGTGACAAAGCCGCTGTCGAATGTACGTGCGCCCATTCCCTGGCCAATGGGGTTGAAAAGGAGTTCGGTGACCATGTAGCTATACATGAGCTGGCGCTCCTGCAAGCTATTGTCTTGCTCGATGTCGCCGAAGGTTTCCATGCGAGCGCCGGTGCGGTCGCCGATGTCGCCGGATAGTGCGAGAGGAATGGTGAGGCAGGCTACGAGAGCAAGAATGGCGAGCACGCGCCCGCGACTTGCGTTCTGCAGGCGCAGCAGGCTGTAGGAGAGCGCGAGCACCCACCCGCCCCACGCGCCGCGAACCAGCGACAACAGGAATGCCAGGTAGCCCGGTACGGCTGCGACGCGTCCGATAGGTCCTTTGCTGTCGAAGAGCAGGATGAGACCGGCCATCAAGATCATTGCGAAGGGGCCGGGGGCGTTCAGCATGCTGAACACCCGAATGCCAAGCGGTTCGGGTTTTCCTGCTGAGAGCATTTGCGAGCCTTCCATCCAGAGCACGTCCCACGGTGGAGCTGCGAAGAACTGGTAGATGCCGTAGCATCCCATTACAAGGACGCCCCACACGAATGCTGTACGAAAGACGGAGCGCAGTCGTGGATAGTCGCGCCAGCGCGCCAGAACAAAGAGCGCCATGAGGAGCGGACAGATCCAGTCGAGCAATATCATAGTTGCTCGGAAGCTGTCGACTTTGGTGAGGCCTACAATGTAGCCGTATATGACTGCCAGAAAGCAGATGAGTATAGGAATGCCAATGCGCCGCGTCAGGAGGCGTCCGAACCGAGGCAGGTCAATCAGTATGACGAGCGTGGCGGCATAGGGCGCCAGCATAGAGAACGCGGCGTTGGGCGGGGTGAACGTACCAAGGTGATAGTCAATGACGCGTCGCACAAACGGTGAGAGAAACCAGAGCCACCATACAAACCCCAGGTACAGCGCGGGGCTGGATATGTAGAGCCAGGCAGCCACTGCAGCACTTACGCCCATATAGGCGAGGCTAAGCAGCCGGAGTGCTGAGGGGTGGGAGCTCAGGAAAAGCATTCCGTACATTCCGAAGGCAATAAGAATAATGCCTCCGGCTAAGAGCGGTGCACGCTTTGGGTCGCGAGCAATGTCGGCAAGGGTGCGGATCATGCGATCGACCAGGGGTGCAAGTTAGGCGAGAGGGAGAGTGCGGGGTTGGATGCCGGCGTATGCATCTGGAGCACGTCGCTGTATTGGGCAGCAATTACGGGCCACGTAAAGTGGCTCAGATAGAAGCTGCGCGCGTTGCGTCCCAGCTGATGCTGTCGGGCGGGAGACTCCACCATGGAGCGCAGCGTTTCGGCAAACGCCTCTGCATCGTCAACAGGAACGGCACAGAATGCTCGTCCGGCTGCGTGCGCAAGCAGGTCATCCGTCTGTGGACCGTGGGTGGTAAGCACCGGAAGCGCGTGCTGCATGCCAGCGAGAAACGCGCCGCGCCGTGTCGATACGCCCTTGTGATAGGGGGCAAGGTAGACGTCGAGCGCGCTAAGGTGGCGCGACACCTGGTCGCCAGGAAGAGCGCCTGTGCAACGCACGCGATGGTCAGCAAACGCAGTGCGAATGACCTCTGCACCGCCGCCGATGTACACCAGGAGCGGGCGATGCCCGGCGCGTTCGAGCGTTCGGAGACCGGCTCGAATGTGGCCAAACAGCCGCGATGAGCGCGCCCGCCCGAACAGCCCAAGCACACAGCGTTCGTCGGGGAGCCCGATATGCGTTCGAGCCTCCTGTTTTGTAACAGCAACCCGTGGCATGTTGGAACCGACCGGGACGTGAGCACAGGGCGTGTTCGGAAACCACGAGGCAAAGCGTTCGACCCACGGCGGGATTGTAAAGATAAGCTGGTCGGCCAGCTCCCCGATCTGCTTAAACTGCCGCCGCTGCCAGATCGACATGATCATGAAGCGCAGCGAGTCGGGGGGCATGAAGGGTTCGTGCACCGTTACAGCCACTTTCATGGAGGGCGACCGTCGCTTTGCCTCTTTGATGGCAGGCGCCAGGGCGGGCGCATAGCCACGTGTACCGTATGAAAACGGGTTGTACTGGATCACAAGCCAGTCTGGCGGAGCAGCACTGCACTGGCTTACCCAGTGGGCGAGCCCGGCCGTCTCGGTAAGTGCAGGGATGGCCCGGACCTCTGCCTCAGAGGGCGGCGACGCTGGCTCTGGCGCGTCTGCTGACCTGCTGGTCCACACCCGCACGTCATGACGTCCGGAAAGCGTGTTCGCCAGATGGGCGGTGTAATCGCCAATACCATCAAAAGCCGGGGGGAACGCGGGGAAAAAAAGATCGACACGCATAGCAGAGCAAGGGGAAAGCGGCGAGGGCAATGCACAACCAATATCGTAACAGGCCGGGGTGTGCGAATGCACTATTGGCGCATGCGCAGTGCGCCAATCACGCAAGGCCCTACCGGGAAGCGGTATAGCGCCACACCGACTTCAGATGCATTGGGGATAGAAGGTGGGGGAGGGTGTCCCACGACCATCCATGTGAGGCAGGCATCACCTGCAGGCACCATTCGACAGTGCGGTGAAAGAAGACGTCGCGTGCAAACCAGTCGCACCATGTTTGGCGAGCCGCCGCTGCCATCTCGGGGGCTTCAGCGCGGCGGTGCCGTAGCAGGTCGGGAAGACGGGGAACGTCAGCCTCGGCGATACGGATGCTGCATGCGTCCCAGTCGGGGCCAACCGGCGGCACCCAGTCATCGGCGATGATGACCGGGACGCGCCCCAT
>NZ_JARWGJ010000089.1:0-10114 GCF_040409695.1 Longimonas sp. | reverse complement strand
CGACAGCATCGTGCCTGCCCCCAGTGAGCTGCGTCCCGTATATCCGAAGAAAACCTCAGCGGTCGCGTAGCCGAACATAAACGTGATATCGACCACGTTCCTCGTGCCGTCGCAGCATGTGCTGGGGCGGCACGTGTCGTTGGGGGCACCAATGCACTTCAGGATGCGCTGGATGTAACGCTTAACCGTTGCCAGGTCCTGGTCTCAGGCAAGACGGCTGCTGATTTTGACGATGGACCAGGGAATCGAACATCATCAGAACATGCAGGGCCATTCGCTTGGTGTCGTACCAATCATGGCTCCGAACGACGAATACGAAACGCTTCTTCCGCCTGTCCCAAATATCGAATGGACTCTGCAAGAGGGTGAGGCAGGGAACCCATGCCAATACAGATCAACGGTTTACACTGGTGGTTGTGGATATGAAGAACTGCACTACCCACATAAAAAATGCCCCGACAGTTGATAAGACTTCGGGGCGTGGCTACAGCACGGGACCGCTTAATAAATCCCAGTACCATAGCTGCAAAAGTTCACGAGCTGCGCGGCTCAAGGTTCCAACTATGAGTTACACGCTTGGCCTCGATGATCGTGATTTCTTGCATAAGCACGAGGCAGAGCCGTTTGGAAGCACCACAGACATTCCCCCTAATCCTCTCAACTGCTGTTGGGAAGGGGAGACAAACGAAAAGAGCCGCTCCCCTGGAGAGGGGAGCTGTCGCATGAGCGACTGAGGGGCGAATACGTAGGTTTTTTGCCCGAGGACCCGGCCCTGCACGAAGTACCATCAACCCATCAGCCCGTCAACAACTCCGCCCACACGACGCGAGCCAAGGCATCGCCGCCTGTACTTGGGGGGGTCATGCCCGTGGCGAGTATGACGGGATCTATTATGCACAGCGTACCGACACAGGCTGGTCACAACCTCGCCTATATTCGAGGGGACCGTTGCAATGATGCGCATGTAATGATGCGCAGTGCAATGCGCCGGTGCAAATCCCAGCGCTGCATGGCAATGGCAATCAGGAAGCCGCCCAAAAACAAGAATATGAGCGGATTGGCGTAAGGCGTGGTTGCATCGCTCACAGAGCTGATGCCGAGCAGCGGAAAGAGCACGACGGGTACAAGTGCCGTAGCGGGAATGGGCAGGGCCTCGGTGATCCACCAAAGGGCCATAAGCAGCGCTACCCCCGCGGTGCGCCATCCGGCAGGGTCGAGTGTGCCAGGGGCAGGCAGCCAAAGGATCAGCGCCAGGGCCACCGGTCCGGCCACCAGTCCCGCACGCTGCCGCCACGCGTACGAATCGGGGCCAGAAGAAGCGGAATTGGCATCAGGCATACGGGACGAGCATCGGGTGTGAAGAGCGTATGTGCTTGTATGATGGAGCGCTCTGGGCGTTGCAGGGAGCCATGTGTTTTAGAGCGGGGTGTTTTAGGGAGAGACACGAAGCGCGGTGCTCGCCCCAGCCCCGCACTCGGCTTCGAGGGATCGTGCCTGAACAATTACCCGCGTTTCGGAGGCGAAGCCGCGCCTTTGCCCCGATGCCGGATCACGAAGTGCGGGCTGGGGTTCACGACGCCGTGCGTGTGCTTTTTCAGCTACATTAACGATTGTATACCATGCCCAATCGTACCCAAGGCCAAGTCGAAGCCGCTGTAACCGAAGCGATTACGAAGTTCGAACGTGAGTACCTGGGACGCGGGCCGAAGGAGGCGCGCACGTTCATCGTGGAGAACATGGTGGTGGTGCAGCTGCAAGGCATCTTGAGTCCCGCCGAGCGGCAGCTCAGCCATGAGAACGGCGGCGTGGAGCTTATCAAGCAGATGCGCACGCGGCTCATCGAAAGCTCCAGCGACGACCTGCGTGCGCTCATTGTGGAGGAAACTGGTGCGGAGGTGGTGAGCCTTCACACCGACATCAGCGCCCGCACGGGCGAGCGCATCTTCGTGTTTAGCCTGAATCGTGATCTGGAAGCGGACTTCAGCTGATGGGAGGGCCGACAGGGCTATGCGTAAATTTTCTGTGAGAGATGCATATCTATTTGCGACAGATAGGGGCATCCCTTATCGTCTGAGTCGGTGTTGAGATGGAGCGCCACACGGGCGAGCCAGCTCCGCATCCCCCTTACATACCTTTTTGGCCCAAGCGACGCACAGGCTCACACCGAGCAGGTGCAACGATTGCACGCCGGCTTCCAACACTGCCCCTGGTGGTGTTGCGAGTCGGCTTTTTTATTGGATGCCCCCACCTTTTGTGTAACTGAATCTCGAATTGATGGCTCAACTCAGCACGCGATGTATCTGGCTGCTCTTCGTCGTAAGCGTAGGCGCTCTCGCCGCCCACGCCACAACGGGCCTTGAGACGTCTCTGGGCGCCCTGCTGCACGTCGACGGACTCACGATCATTATGGCGGCGGTGGTAACGTTTGTGAGCGGCATCGTGCATAGCTTTGCTCAGCGCTACATGGCCGGCAGTCAGCACATCGGGCGGTTTTACGGACGCCTGTTTTTACTTACGCTGGTCGTTCTCCTGCTAACAGCAGCAGATCACCTGGCGCTTTTCGTGGCCTGCTGGGCGCTCATGGGCTGGCTGCTGGCCGACCTCATCGGACTCATCCGCGGCTGGCCGCAGGCACAAGCTGCTGCCCGCCGGGCGCGCTGGTCGTTCCTTGGCGGCAGCGCTCTGCTGGCGATGGCCCTCGGACTGATCGCGCTGCATACGGGCGCACATACCATCTCGCAGGCACTGCCTCGCATCGACATGCTACCTGCAGGCACGCAGATCAGTGTGGCTGCTCTCCTGATCGGCGCCGCTATGGTTCAGTCGGCGCTCATCCCTTTTCACGGGTGGCTGCTCTCTTCTATGAACGCGCCCACCCCCGTATCCGCTTTCATGCATGCCGGAATCGTTAATGCTGGAGGGCTCCTGCTGGCACGGTTTGCTCCTGTTGTTGCCGCCTCGCCCGGTATCATGCTTGCGATTGTGGGCATCGGCGCACTCAGCGCGCTGCTGTCTCAGGCCTGGATGCTCATTCAGGTCGACGTGAAGCGCCAACTGGGCTGCTCAACCGTAGCGCAGATGGGCTTTATGGTACTGCAGTGCGGACTCGGGTTCTTTGCTGCGGCTATTGCTCACCTCATCCTGCATGGCTTCTACAAAGCCTACCTGTTTCTGGGCTCAGGATCGGGCGTTGCCATGAAGTCGCCGACACCGAAACAACAGACTCCTACCGGCGCGCCTGCACTTGTCGTAACAGGTATCACGGCGCTGCTGGGAGGCGGACTCTTCATGCTCCTTACAGGCAAGTCTTTCACTGCCCCCGATGGCGGACTGCTGCTCACGCTCGTGATCGTGCTGGCTGTGCTGCACGCTGCCCAGACGATGTTGCGTTCCACCGCACTTACACCAGCAGCACGTGCCGTGGCTGTGCCGCTGGTGGTACTTCCGGCCCTGGCGCTCTACGCCCTGGTATACAACGGCATCGCGGCACGCACCGCCGGACTGCCCATGGACGTTGCGCCAGCCGAGGCTTCTGTGCTACACGGCGTGGTTGGCCTCCTGTTCGTGCTGGCCTACGTCGCTGTTGAGCGCGGATGGCACCGCGAGCGTCCGCGCCTCTACACCGTGCTGCTGAACATGTCGCAACCCGCGTCTTCTACCGTCACCACCCACCGCTCCGAGTACCATGCCAACTAACCTGCCTGCCCTTCGCGCCCGTGTCGAGAACGCTGCCAAGGTGCTCGGGCGCTGCTGGCCCCTTCAGTCGTACATCGCCGCAAACCCCCTGGCTGGACTCGAAAAACGTCCGTTTGAGGAGGCCGTGCGCATCGCTGGTATTCTGTACGGCGGACGCGGCTATCCAGACGCTGTCCAGCTCCGCGCAGCGTGGGAATCCGGGGCGATCGATGCCGACCATCTGTCTGACCGGCTGCAGGCTCACGGAATTACGGCTACGCCCGAGCAGCTTCTCAACCGGATGGGTCGTGCGGATGACAAGCGGGCAGCTGACGAGCGCGCCGAGCCTCCCGCCGATGACGATCCGCTAAACCGCGCGATGGCGAAGTGGCTCGCAGCGTTTGTGGATCAGGGAAACGCACCCTGGCCCATGCCTAACCGCCACAGCGGATTCTACGCCGCCTGGCGCACCGTGGCCCCCCACGATACCAGCCTCCCGCATCGCGACCAACTTCATGACCTGCCCGAGCGTCCGCTCGACGCGCTCTCGGAGGCGCTCTCGGAATACGACGAGCCCCAGTGGGAGTCTATCTTACAGCATCACCTGACCGCCCTGCCGGGGTGGGCGGCCTTTGTCAAATGGCGTGCGCAGGCCCGCCACGACGCATGGCAGGCTACGTATCCAATTACCATGGCAGGCTACCTGGCCGCACGCCTGCACACCGCACGGGCTCTTGGCATCTCCATTGCCCCTGACGATGCCCCCGACGATGCCCCCGACGATGCCCCCGACGACACGTCCAACGACCTGGCCGCTCCCCTTGAGGCGCCGCCCGACAACGGACCACCGCCATCCTCCGACGCAGCGCCCTGGCTCGAAGCGTGGGAAGCCACCTACCGTGAGCAGCTTCTGGCTGATCTTGCGGATGCAGCATCCGGCACGGCCAGCGCTGATAGCGCATCCGCCCGCCCCGATGCCCAGCTGGTATTCTGCATCGATGTGCGCTCAGAGGTAATCCGCCGTCACCTTGAACAGACTGGCGCTTATGACACGTTTGGCTATGCGGGATTTTTCGGACTTCCCATGCAGTACCAGGCACATGGCAGCGACACCCGCTTTGAGTCGTGTCCGCCGATCCTGACTCCCAAGCACCGCATCCACGAAACCCCCTGCAGCGACCATGCAGAAGCCGCCGACACCCACGACAGGTGGGCGGCCCTGGCGCAGGGCGGGCAGCAGCTCGTTAAGTCGCTCAAAAACAACATCGCGGCCGCGTTTGGCTTTGTGGAGGCGTCGGGCGGACTCTTTGGCGTGGCGATGGCGGCGCGTACCCTCGTGCCTGGGTGGCTGCGCACCCGGCGCCAGGCCTGGGACGAGCGCATTCCGTCGTCGGATACGTTCTGCACCCTCTCACTTGATCGCCGCTCTGAAGACAGCGGAAGCGACGGCCTGCCCGTTGGAATGACCACGGAGGAGAAGGCATACTATGCCGAAGCCGCGTTTCGTCTGATGGGATGGAAGCAGTTCGCACCAGTTGTAGTCTTCACCGGGCACGGCAGCGAAACGGCGAACAATCCGTATCAGTCGAGCCTTGACTGCGGAGCCTGTGCCGGACATGCCGGCGGCCCCAATGCACGGGCGCTGGCGGCTATCTGCAACGAAGACGAAGTGCGCGATATGTTGCAGACGCGCGGCGTCGAGATTCCCGACGACACGGTGTTTCTGGCTGCTGAGCACACCACCACGACCGACGCAGTGCGGCTCTTCCATCCGCCTGGGCTTACGGATGCGCTGACGGACGCGCAGGCCGCAATCGTAGAGCAGCTTCAGAGTGACCTGCGCACCGCCCAGGAAGCAGCTACGACCGAGCGCGCCCCAACGCTGAACGGAGCACGTCCGGCACACGCCGTAGCAGACACCGCGCGCCGGGCCTCCGACTGGGCCGAGACCCGTCCGGAGTGGGGGCTCTCTGGCAATGCCTCCTTTATCGTCGCACCGCGTGCGCTGACCGCTTCCCTCAACCTGCAGGGACGCTCGTTTCTGCATGCATATGACTGGCAGAGCGATTCCCGCGGTACGGCGCTGGAAGCGATCATGACCGGACCGCTGGTTGTGGGCGAGTGGATCAACACGCAATACTACTTCTCAACGGTCGACAACGCGGTCTACGGAAGCGGATCGAAGATCACACAGAACGTAATGGGCAACGTGGGCATCTGGCAAGGCAACGGCGGCGATCTCATGACCGGACTGCCGCTGCAATCGCTTCAGGTCGACGACCACACGCCCTATCACCATCCGCTGCGGCTGCTTGCCGTGGTGCAGGCCCCAACAGAGCGCGTCGAGCGCATCCTGACGCGCAACGTAGAGCTCCGCACGCTCTTCGACAATGAGTGGATGGCCCTGTCGGTCATGGACCCCACACAGGAGAACATCGTGCGGTACTACCAGCCCGGAGGCACCTGGGACGCCTCTGCAGACCCGGCCGCTCCCTATCGCCTTCCCCCGAACCAGCGAACATCAGTGCCCGACTCGGAGCCGGAGATCGCGTCATCGGTATAATGACGTGCATCAATCAGCCCCTGTACAGACGCAAAAGTATAAAAATAGACTGCTGATATGAGTGATACCAACGAATCCACCGAACATAGACTGCATCCGCTCAAGAAAATTGAGATTGTCGTCAAGGGCAAGCGCGAGGAGTTCGTGCAAGACCTGCTTGAGCAGTCGGGCGTAAGTGGCTACACTGTTCACCGAAACGTTTCTGGCAAAGGCGCCAGCGGCTTTCACGAAGGCCAGCTCCTGTTCAACGACGAATCTGGGCTCGTCCTGTTTTTCGCGGTGAGCGGTGCAAACCGGATCCAGTCGATTATCGACGGCATGGCCCCGCTGCTGGAGAGCAGCTCCGGCGTTATGTTTGTATCGGACACGCAGGTGGTTCGCCTCAAAAAGTTCGTAGGCGACGATACGTAGTCCACAAAGCATGTAATCCACAAAGCGCAACAAAGCAGGCCCATACGGCGCCTGCACGCCCCGCAAACACGCCTCGCAAACACGCCCCGCAAAGCGGACCAAACCGCGCCAGCAGCGCATAACATGCACTTGTTATGTCAACTTCATGTTCTGCTCTGCTGCTATGCCAAACGAACTGCTGAAGCGCAACCGCGAGTGGGCCGCCAGACAAGAGGCGGACTTATTCGATGACCTGACCGACGGGCAGTCGCCGCGTTTTCTGTGGATCAGCTGCTCGGATAGCCGGGTGCCTGCCAACGAGATTGTGGACTGCCACCCGGGCGACCTGTTTGTGCATCGCAACATTGCCAACCGCATCGACCACGACGACCTGAACGGACTGTCGGTGCTGCAGTATGCAGTGGAGGTGCTGCAGGTGCCCCACATTGTCGTGTGTGGCCACTACCGGTGCGGCGGCGTGAAGGCGGCCATGGAAACGACCGACCATGGGCTCATCGACAACTGGCTGCGCCCGATTAAGGACTGCTATCACCGCTGCCACAGCGAACTTGATGCCCTTGCAGACGAGCAGGCACGCTGGGACCGGCTGTGCGAGCTGAACGTGGTAGACCAGGTGGAAGGCATTGCGCGCACCACCGTCGTCCAAAAGGCCTGGCAGCGGGGGCAGAACCTCACCATACACGGCTGGATCTACCATCTCTCTGGGGGACTCATTCAGAACCTGGGCGTTGAGATTAACAGTCCCGAACAGGTGCCGGCCATCTACCGCATCGCCCCATCTCAGAACGAACCAGCCCGCGAGCCGTCTGCCAGCAGGTAGGCTGTCGCTGCATACCGGGCTCTGGAGCGGGCCTCTGGAACGGCGCGCCGTAGCCGCTGTCTGTATGGATAGCTCACTTCTCGTGTGCTGCATGCCGGTACGCCTGCTGCTCTGCGGCATGGACTCCGGTGCCACAGACCCGGCTTTTGCTCTCCTCTCACCTTTTCGTTCTCCATGCTCGCCGTCGACGCCCTCACGCCCAGCCAGCAGCGCATCGTTCAGCACGGCGAAGGGCCCGCGCTCGTGTTTGCCGTGGCAGGCGCTGGAAAGACCACCGCGATGGTGCACCGCATTCGCCACCTCGTCGACGAGCGTGGCGTCTCCCCAGAACGCATCCTCGCCAGCTCGTTTAGCCGGGCTACTGTGTCTGATCTCAACGACGGGCTTCATGCACTCGGGGTACGCGGGGTCGAATGCCGTACGCTGCATGCGCTGGGGCGCCGATGCATCCAGCACGCCGAAGCCCGCAAGCATCTGCCGCCCCGCCTCGACGCGCAGTCGGTGTCGCCCGCCCGCGCCGCGCAGTACCTGGCCGAGCGAGCGCTGCAGCGGCTGGCGCGCGAACGCGAGATCGATGTCGCCGATCTTGGCATCCCCCAGCCCGACCTCGTCGACCAGATCGGCGCCTGGAAGCGTCAGCTCTGCTATGCGGACCTCAGCGCCGCGCATCTGCCTGAATCTGCCCAGGAGCACGCGTCGCAAGCCGAGCATGAGAACGACGACTACCTCACGCTCTACCGCTACGCCGAAGAGGAACGCGACAACGAAGGCTGGATCACGTTCGACGACATGCTGCGCGAGGGATGGGAGGCCCTCATGCGGTTCTCGGCCGTGCGCCAGGCCGCGCAGTCCGCCTACGAGTACGTGCTCGTCGACGAGTTTCAAGACGTGAGCCGCGTGCAGTACCGCATGCTCGATGTGCTCACCGCCCCGCATCGCAACTACATGGCCATCGGCGACGACGACCAGTGCATCTACACCTGGCGCGGGGCCGATCCGTCGTACATTCTCGACTTCAGCACGGCCTACGACGCCGACGAGTATATGCTGCACGACAACTTCCGGTCGCCCGTGCAGCAGACCGCCCTTGCGAACCGCGTCATTGCCCACAACACCGAGCGCCAGGACAAGCGCATTCAGTGTACGAAGGGATACGGAGGCATCACGCAGTGCACCGCCGCGCAGGATGCCGCCGAGGAGGGCACCCGCATCGCATCCACCATTCAGTCGCACCTGCGGGCCGGGCGCGCCCCCACCGACATCGTGATTCTGGTACGTCAGTATGCCCAGACCCCGTTCATCGAGCAGGCGCTGCTAAACGCTGAGGTGCCGCACCGCATCGTAGGCAACACCCCTTTCTACGAACGGCCCGAGGTGCAGACGCTCCTGCAGTACCTCTACTGGGCCACGCTCGAATCTACCGTGCAGGATCGCGGCTGGTTTGCGGATCGCCGCAAGGTCAAAGCGTACCTCGACCGCTTCCAGACAATTATCCGCACGCCCAATCGGTACGTTAGCTACGCTGTGCTTCAGAACGTAGCGCGTGCATCCCGAACGCAGCAGGCCTCCGTGCTCGACGCCCTCGCCGCCCACACCGATCAGATGCACGAGCGCACCGTCGAGCAGGTGGAGGATTTCCTGGAGACCGCCTCATCGCTTGCCGACCGCGTCAACGCCCCTGCCGCCAACACCCTGTCGTGGCTCATCGATGCCATCGACTACGACGAGCACCTGCGTGAGCAGAGCGCGTTTCGGGATGTCGGCGAAAACCGGGTCGCCACCGCGCAGTCGCTCGTCGGGTTTGCCGACGGGTACGCATCGGCGCAGGCGTTGCTCGAAGCCATCTACCAGATCTCCAAGTCGCATGCCAACAGCGATCCGGCGGCCACGCTCACGCTGCGCTCCATCCACCGGGCCAAGGGCGGCGAGTGGCCCGTCGTGTTCGTGCCCGGCTGCACCACCGGCACGTTTCCGCCCGCAGGCACCGAACCTGACACCCGCATGATGGAAGAGGAGCGGCGCCTCTTCTACGTGGCCGTGACGCGAGCGCAGGAGGAGCTGCACCTCTCGCATGTAGAGTCGGATCCTCGATCGCCGTTTCTGGACGAGGCCCGCCCCGACGCCACTCTTGCGCAGTGCGATGCGCTCCAGACGGTCGCCGAGACGGATCCGGCGTCGCTTACGCCCGAGGATGCGGTGCGCTTCTGCATGGCCGTGGGGACCCTTGGGCTTGCGCGCTACGTCCGCGTCTGGTGGGATCCGCCGGCTGGCTTTCGGGAGCGTCTCATCGAATGCGCCAATGAAGCCGAGGCGACGGTCAACGAGAAGCTACGAGACGGCGACGCCACCGACCTGCTCATCCCGGTCGCCAAACGCGCCGAGTCGGTATCAGCTACGCGCCCGTTCACGTTTGCCGCCTCGGCGCAGACAGGCCGCATTGAGGTGTACCAGCGCGATTGGCGCATTGGATTTGTGGATGCGGAGCGCAGCGACCAGCACGTGCCACTTGATCTGCTTCCGTGGGATACCCTCACCGCCCACCTGGCCCGCCGCACCACCTCGGGCAAGGTCCTCTACCTGCGTCTGGGCGTGGGCTCAACAAACAGCAGCCAGGCCTCTTCGAAGAGCTCCACGTCCGCATCCCC
>NZ_JARWGJ010000088.1:0-10126 GCF_040409695.1 Longimonas sp. | reverse complement strand
CTTCGGCTTGCAGCACCGGACGCGCCGAGATGCGCTCGCCCTGGTCGATGAATGCGGAGAGGGCGCCCACCGAGGCTTCGGTCGATACGGTTTGCGCTTTAACAAGAGTTGTGCCGAATCCCATCATGCCGACTGCCACGGCAACCAGAAGGGCACAAAAGTGAGTGGAGGAAATAAATCGAGTCATAGCAAAGTAAGAGGTGTTTGTAGTGGGGAAAAGCGGACGTGCATTCTTGCAGTCCGAGCTTACAGTCCGATGAGCACATTAATGAGCGTGAAGTAGAGCGCGAGGCTCACGAAGTCTTTGATGGTGGTGATAAACGGGTCGGCCCCGGAAGCGTGGTCGAATCCCAACTTAACAAGGATCCAGGGCAACAAGAAGCCAAGCAGCGTAGCCAGTGGGATAACCACAGCCAGCGCGATGCCCACGGCAATGCCTAACTCGGGGATGTCGTTGGGAGCCCCCTGCCAGGCGTAAGCCACGGCTCCACCCACTGTGCCAAGAAGAACACCCATGATGAGCCCGACCTTCACCTCGCGAAACAGCTGCTTTCCAAAGCGCCGAATGTTAATGTGTCCGAGTGCAACCCCACGCGCAAAAATGGTGGTGGACTGTGTGCCTACGTTACCGCCCATATCCATAATGACCGGGATAAAGATGGCAGCCGCCACAACAGCAGCTAGCGTGTCTTCAAAGAAATCGATGACACCGCCAACGAGCAATCCACCGGCCAGTGTAATCAAGAGAAAGAAGACGCGTAGGCGGATGGCATACGAGATCGGGCCTTGCGTAAGTTTTTTGCTGTAGATGACGTCTTTCTCATCGGAGGGAGTGAGCCCGCCAATGCCCGCCTTGCGGTACATCGTCTCGGAGGCCTCTTCTTCGAGCACGTCCATGATGTCGTCGAAAGCGACAATGCCCAGCATGGCTCCGTCGTCGTCCAGCACAGGCAGGGCGATGAGGTCGTAGCGCGCCAGTTTGCGGGCGGCGTCGAGTTCATCGCCGCTGGCCTGCGCGGTGACGATGTCTGTTTTCATGATGTCGGTCAGCGTATCCGACGGACGCGCCATGATGAGGTCTTTCATGGACACGGTACCCAGCAGGCGCTTGTTGTCGTCGAGCACATAGCCGTAGTAGATCGTGTCTACCTCGGCGGCGTGGGTGCGCATGTCTTCGATAGCAACTTCCACCTGCATGCTTGGGTCAAGGCGGATATAGTCGGTCGTCGTTACAGCGCCTACCGTGCCGGTTTCGTACGCGTTAAGGCGCAGCACATCCTGACGCTCGCTATCCGACATGGCTTTCAAAACGGCCTTTGCTCGGTCTTCGGGCATGGCCTGTACAAGATCCACCCGGTCGTCGTGCGACATCACGGTGATCGTCTCCGCAAGCACTTCTACCGATAGTTGATCGATGAGCGCTTGCCGGTGCTCGGGGTTGATGAGCATGAAGGTGTCGGCCTGCATGGCGCGGTCGAGCAGGACGAACACTTCGGCAATCTCATCTGTGGTGAGATCGTTGAGGTGGTCGGCCAGGGTAACGGGGTGCAGGTCGTTGCACAGATCTTGAATGTACTGACTTTTTCCGTTGTCAAGGTGCCGACGCAGTTGTTGCGTAATGGCTGTGTTGTTTGAGTCGTTGGTCGACATAGGTTTTCGTGTGCTTGTAGCAACCTTCCAGTGCCCTGAAGGACCGATACGATACTTCGGACAAAGGCACCGTGAAGCGTTGCAGGATTGAAAGTTGCAGGATTGAAAAGCGATGCGATGCGCGTGGAGAGGTGCAAAGACGTCTGTATTGCAAAGGGCCTATGCGAGTAGACCCGCCGTGCCGTATAGACATACCTCACCTACATACCCTCTTTTTGAGGGGGACAAATCAGCGCATCGCTGGGGGGAGAAATCGGCTACGCAACTCGCTTGGGTACAGACGGGCGACGCGTGTCGCGGTCTGGGGAGCGAGCGGCCTCCAACAGGCGGTGTGCATGCGGCGACAGATGCCGCTTGATGTGCCGACGATCGGCAGGCGTGCAGTGCGCAAGCACCGAAGCCAGCCAGTCGGGATACATGTTCTCGGCCAGCACGCGCTGTGTGTTGGGGTGAAAGTGAGGAAACACTGCCGCTGCAGTTTCAACATCGGCATAGCGCATAAACCGCCAGGCATTCGTTGAGGAGAGCGATGCGGCAAAGTCCTTCACAGAGGCAGGAAACGCCTCATGATTGACACGTTTGAGAACGTCGCGTACGGGCGTGTCATCCCGTCGCGGTGTTGGGATAGGTGTAGTCATGGTTCACGCAATGGGGTTTGCGGGTGGAGGCAGCCCGCAGCGTGAACAGTTCCTCCGAAGAGAGGGGCTCAGCCACCGGCTGCTGTCATAGAGTCTGATTCGATACTGGGTCCAGAAGACATGGCCAGAAGCCTTTTATGAAACAAGTGAACTGGTTCTTGGAGCAAAGTCTGCGCGAAGCACAGTTTGACTTGCTCGAAAACCATTGGCACTCAACAGGACGGTCATAATGCAGGTTCCCCAGATTCTTGTGTTAATGGATTGCTAACATTGCTACAGTCATGCAATGGGCATTGTAGCCTGTCCGTGTTGCATATGAACTCCGGAGCAGGGCGCATGTGCTGCAGTCGAGGACCAAGCCCAAGCGCAAAGCTTTCGTGATAGTTCTCTAATTGATCCGTTGGCAATCTCTGCCGATTGCACCCGTGAGACGATGACTGAGACAATGACAGCGTTGAAACGGTGCTGGAGAAGCCGGCCCGTCGGCAGGCTACCTGCCAATACTGCGCTCCCGTGGCATTCGTAGAACTTCTAACGGATATCAAGACGCTGTACCCTCCCAGATTGGTGTAGACTGATGTTTGCCTCGCAACTCTCTGACGCTCCTGCCCCTCCAACTAACCACAGCGTCTACCGCTGTTCGTCGTGTGGTATCCCACTTTTTCGCGCCGATGCGAAGTTCGATTCAGGAACCGGCTATCCCAGCTTCTGGAGCGCTATTCGGGCGCATGTGGAAGAGCGTCTTCTGGCAACGCACGGGCGCAAGCGCATCCAGGTCGTTTGCAATTCATGCGGCGCCCATCTCGGACACGTTTTTGCTGATGAACGGACCCCCACCGACGTTCGATATTGCATTCGCCATGACGCGATTCTCCAGTAGCCGTCTGGCGCAACAGTCTGCGTGCAGCCGCTCTATGGTTTCCACCCATAGTTTTGAATCCGCCAGAGGCCACAAAAAACTACAACTCCTGATCTACTCTCAAGATAAGATGGTTGGGGGCTGAACTGCTACATACAGCCTCTCATGCTGAGCGTATTTAGACACTCCGCCAAACTTTACACATGTGCATCAATATAGACCTTATGATAGCATGCAAAGCGGAGTATAAGTCGAGATTCCTTACAAGCAACGTAGGTGATTACGATGGCAGAGACGCATCCAGAACCTCATCCTCATGAGCATGGACCGAATTGCGGACACATGGCCGTAAAGCATGGTGATCACGTTGATTACGTACACAACGGCCACCTTCACCACCAACGCGAGGATGGCACCGTCGAGGAGCATACGATTCCGGTAAGCGAAACTAATCCGGATGGGCACAACCCTATAGAGAATGCCCACAAGCACGATCACGTCCATGGCCCCGACTGTGAACATGAAGCCGTACCTCACGGCGACCATACCTGCTACATTGTTGATGGGCGCCTGCATTATCCACATGGCGACCACTGTGATGACCACGGCCCAGTAGAAGTCGTGCAGAACGCAAAAGCCTCCTGACAGCCCCTATACCAACCGCAGGGAAGCGTAATACGTGCATGAGATTCTGAGACCGAAAGTCCTCAGTGGTTTTCACCATCCAAACCCATTAAGTAAATCCGGTACGTCAGATCCCCGTTTTCTTGCTCGGTCTCAAGAAAAATGAACCCGTTATCAGTGTATCCGATAATGGGATCATCGCCAGTACTTTCAAAATCAAGTTCGATCTGCTCACATCCTTTAGCCTGTCCCTCCTCACCTACATGATGGATATTCAACGCCCGATCGAAGTCCGACAGTCCGTCATCGCCGTAGGTGATACTACCGTGTTGGAGTGCGGCCAAGAATGATTGGTCAGCCAGCACATTCAGCTTGTAGAAGCGGCTGTTCTCTGTCACATAGTCTATGATGGATTCCCGATCGGTAAGGTTTTGGGCAAACTCATTGACCGAGAAGTCGCCATCTTCTATATGGTACGTCTGGGTCTGTCCCAAATCTCGGTCGTATGCATAAATGGATGCGCGTGCTGGGGAGGCATAATAGACATGCTCTTGCGAAGCCCGAAGGGTTCCTGAGCCATCCAGAAATGACAGCACCACATGCTCATCGGTTACCTCTCCCGTCGCAAATATACCTTCTCCATCTTCTATTTGTTGTCCGGAAACGAATGCACCCGAACGTATCCCACTCCGGTACCCAAGTAGCGTCTCCTCCTCTACGTCAAAGTCAGCAAGGGCTTGTGAGAAGTGTATCCATTCATCTATTTCACGCCCTTCGTCGTCAAACGCGAGGAGCCGCAGTTGCTCGCTATCCCACACATATACTGTGCTTCCGTCTGTGCGAACGATCGATGGATTCTGGTACTCGAATGGGCCCGATCCCTGGTCGCCAATTTGCTGGATGTACCGCCCCCTATCGTCAAACAAATGCACAGCAGCCGGACTCGACGTAGCAACTGCCATGTCGCCATTTGCAAGAACCGCCGCGCTTTCTGGATTTCCGAGAGGCGCATCAGGCTCGTCAAGTGTTATCGTCCGAAAGGAAAGGAACGCATCTGTGCACTGGGCTTCTGCAATATTGGGGATTGCGGCAAAAAAGCTTAGCGCAACCATCAATACAAAGCAGGAAGCGATTTTATACTTTGTCATTTGTTTTTTCTATCTGCCAGAAAGAGAATCACAAAAGCCTCCTTTCCTCAAGCGTTATTGAGAAAAGGAGGCATTGCCCAATTTTACAACGACTAACACGCTTCACATTGGAAATCTCCTCCAGTTGTGCAAGTAACAGAAGGCATAAAGCCTATTTCGACGGACACAGACCAGTAGGAGCAACATTTATTGGGGAGACCACCTGTCTCGCAATCGCCACTTACAACTTCAGCAAAATCGCTGTTCACTTGCACAGTGTAATTGCAAATCCGTTCGGCAGCTCTATCATTCTGGACCTCAGTTTCCGGTACAGTAAATCCAAGAAGAGTGAAAAGAAGTATTGCAGTTCCTACGCTCTTAATGAGAGTCATTGAGAGAATAAATTATCAAGGCAAAACACCCCACTCACCAGCCACTCATAAAAGTTAAACAAAGACGGGTCACAAATAAAAGGCCCCTCTTCCGAGAGCGCCCCTTGGGTGAACTCAATAGCATTGAATGATATTCACTCCACTACTTTTCTCTCTTCCTCTAAGCTGCACCCAGCGCTTCACAAGCACGAATTTCGGCGACTACTGGGTTACTCGGACATCGGCGCTACGGTGGGGGTATGAAGGCGCAGGGTGTGGGCGGTGTCCACAGACGCATCGTTGATCTGGATGTGCAGGCGCTCGGCTTCGGCGTCATGGTAGACGCCGCCATCCGCCTCCCAATCAGACATCGATGTCTGCATAGCCAGTTCGGCGCCGTTGTGCGTTACGGATGCGGGAGCTTCGGCGATGTGATGCACAGTCGCCTCAATCGTGCGGGCCTCGGGCTGTTCGGCATAGGTGCCGGCTGCCGCTCCCACAGTCAGATCAAACACGTGCTCTTCCCCAATCATGTGCTGTTTCTGATGGAGCGACGTGACAGCGTAGGCCCCGGTTTCGTAGTTTCGGGTCTGCCCATCGTCTTCGTAGAGGGTCGCGCTGTGGCGTGCCTGATCAGGAGCCGGATACACATCAAGGTGCAGCACATCTTGCGGCTGTTCCTCTACGTTGGACGCAACCGGACGCATGGGGATGATACTACCCGCACGCACGAAGAGCGGCATCTCACTGAGGGGGGCATCGACTGTGACCGACTGTCCGCCGGCGTAAGCGTCGCCGCTCCAGTAGTCGATCCAGGTGCTGCCTTCAGGCAAGGGCACAGTGCGCTCGCGCTGTCCCTGCTCCCACACGGGCGCCACGAGGAACGCATCCCCAAAGAGGTACGTCTCGTCTTCGTCGTAGAGCGACTCATCTTCAAACATCAGTGGACGCACGAGCGGCATGCCGGTGCTGTAGTTTTCGTACGCCAGCGTGTAGATGTACGGCATAATCCGGTAGCGCAGCTGCACATACTCGCGCAGCGTCTGCTCTTTGGACGTGCCGAAGTCGGTCGGCTCGGTCAGATCGCTATCGTTGCCGTGCGGGCGCATGGTGGGGGTGAAGGTGCCATGCTGAAACCAGCGGGTGTAGAGCTCATCGGGCAGCTCGCCTGTGAAGCCGCCCAGATCAGAGCTGTAGTAGGCCAGCCCAGACAGACTCATGTTGAGCAGCATGGGCGGCTGGGCCTGATAACCCGTAAAGGAGCGGGATACGTCGCCCGACCAGAGAATTGGGCTGTACCGCTGTATTCCGGCGGATCCGGCGCGCGTCAGGTTTACAAAGCGGTCGTTCGGACGCCACTCGCGGTAGCCTTCTGCAAGGGTCTGTGCCCAGAGCAGACTGTATACGTTGTGCACCTCGCGGGCAGTGCCCCATCGATGGCGCATCTCCTCAGGGTGGTTCTCCGGCTCGCCCAGGTCGGTCCACAGTGCAGCCATCTCATCTCCCATAAAGACCGGGTGCTGCCCCCACCACCAGTCGCGCGCAGCGGGATTCGTAAAGTCGATGAGCGCAGCTCGGCATCCCTCTTCGCCCTCCTTGATTTCGTCGGGGCATGACCACCAGTCGTCGATGAGATACGTGTCGCCCTCATCATCGGTGGCCAGGTAGCCACCCTGGTCGGCGTTGTCGAAGAGCCGCGCGTTGGTGACCATATACGGCTCGGTGATGGCAAGCGTCTTCACGCCCTCATCGCGGAAGTCACGCATCATCTGAAACGGATCGGGGAAGGCCTCGCGGTCCCAGTCCATATCGCCCATGTGCTCAAACCAGTCGAGGTCGAGAATAATAGCGTCGAGCGGAAAGTCGCGGTCGAGCAGGGTTTCTACCACCTCGCGGGCTTCGGCTTCGGTGCGGTAGCCAAACCGCGACTGGATGTAGCCCAGCGCCCACTTCGGCGGCATGGGCTGGCGTCCAGTGAGGCCGGTGTAGTGCTCAAGCTGCGTGGGGATGTCCTCGCCCTGAATCACGTAGTACGTGATCTCGCCGCCCTCTGCTTCGATGTCGAACACATCCTCTTCGGATGCGCCAATGTCGAACATAGCGGGGCTGATGGTATCCACAAAGAGGGCATACGCGCTGTTGGTAACCGCCAGCGGTACGTTGATCTTCATGGTGGAGGGCGCCTCGTCGTAGCCATAGTGCTGCGTATTGTAGAGCTCAAACGCCTGTCCGCGCAGGTTGAAGGTGGGCGCGCGTTCGCCGGTGCCGTAGACGTTTGTGGCCTCGTCGAGATGCATTTGTAGCATCCGATCATCGTCTTCATATCCGAAGCCGGTGTCTTGCTCACGTGTGAGCACCTCGCCATTCGCATCCACAAACTGCAGGTGCATCGGGTCTTTGTGCACTTTCACGTCTATCCCGGAGCCCCGCACCCACACAGCATCGTCTCGCGTTTGCACATTCGGGGGATGCGTATCTGGATCTTGCACGACCGCAAACGAGGAGTCGGGGCGCAGCGTGTTGGGCGGTGTCCAATCTACGCGGACGATGCTGTCGCCGTAAAATGTGATGTGCGCAGTTGCATTCTCGGCTTCTATTTCGACAGTCGGTCCGCGCAGATCGTGTCCGACATACGCACCTGGAGTGGTTTGGGCCAGCGCCGACACTGGAGCGACCAGCAGTACGGCTCCAACGAAAAGACCAATGTAACGAGAGAGTGTACGTAGCAAGGCAATCGGAGGTGGAATGAGTGGGTGCGCGTTGCAAACCTGACAGGTCTCCTGACGCTCGGGACCTGTCAGGTTTTGCGAGTGGGGTTACTCGGTTGCAAGAATGACCGTGCTGGCAGGTGGCAGCGTGGTGCCGTCGGTATCCAGCTCGATCTCATCGTCGGAGGCATAGGCGATGGCCGTGTAGGTGTCGGCCAGCTCATTGGGAAGCGTCAACTCGTGCGCCTCGGTGTCCATGTTATGAGCCACCAGCAGCGTCTGGGTGTCGCTGGTGCGCTCGTAGACGGAGAGAGCCGGTGATTCCACCGACACGGCTTCGATTTCACCGCGTGCAAGGGCCTCATGCTCACTGCGTAGTGCAATGAGATCGCGATACAGATTGAGCAGCGAGCCCTCATCGTCGAGCTGTTCGGAGACAGGCGTTACGGTTTCATCGGTTGAGTACTCGGGATCGATCCACGTGGTGCGTAGATCGTCCTCCTCTTCGGGCGCCCAGAGCATGGGTTCACGGATGTTCGGATCGGGCTTCTCGCCGTACATCCCGATTTCTTCGCCGTAGTACACGTAGGGCGCGCCGGGCAGGGTGAAGAGCAGGTGGGCAGCAAGACGCATATCGTCCATATCGTCCAGCTCACTCATAATGCGCGGCTGGTCGTGGTTGGTGAGGAACGTGGCATCCACAAAGTTGGGATTCACGTCGGCGTACATAGCACGCATGTCCACAAGCCGCTCTGCGATGTTCGCTCCTTCGCGTGTCCGGAAAGCGTCGAAGATTTCTTCGGAGAGGTGGAAATTGAACAGGCTGTGGAGTCCGCTAAAGAACGGAGCAATAACTTCGGGGCCGTCCCACACTTCGCCAACGAGCAGGACATCTTCATCTACGGCCTCCATTTCGGCACGAAACTCCTCCCACCAGGCGTGGGCATCTTCGGCACGCTCATCAGGATAGATGTGCTTGGCGGCATCGAGGCGGAAGCCGTCTACGCCTTTCTCAAGCCAGTACTCGCCAATGGCAATGACCGAGTCGCGCACGGCCGGGTTATCGAAGTTGAGATCGGGCATGCCGCCCCAGAAGTAGCCGAAGTAGCGCTTATCGAGTCCTTCCTGCACCTCATCAACGTCTTGCACCTCATGCCAGAAGTCGATATTGTCGGTGTCGGGCCCGGCTTCTTCGTCGGCAAACGAGGCGACGGTTTCCTCATCCTCCCAGATGTAGAAGTCGAAGAAGTCGCTGGTTGTATCGGCTACAGCTTGCTGAAACCAGGGGTGATCGCGGGCGGTGTGGTTGATCACGAGGTCAAGTACCACACGAATATCGCGGTCGTGCGCCTCATCCAACAGGCGCTCAAAGTCGTCCATCGTGCCGTAGTCGGGGTGCACCTCCCAGTAGTTGGTCACGTCGTACTTGTGGTAGGAGGGCGACGGGTGAATAGGAAGCAGCCAGATGGATTCGAACCCCATGTCATCGATGTAGTCGAGCTTCTGGATCAGCCCGTCAAAGTCGCCAATGCCGTCGCCTGATCCATCCGCAAACGGATGCACAAACACTTGGTAGGTAACGCCATGGTGCCAGTCGGGCGCCTCTGACGTGTCGGGCTCGGGCGCAGGATCGTCGCACCCGCTCCACACAAGTACGGCACCAAGCAGTAGCGGGAGCACCACTCGCGAGATACGAGACAGGTCGGCCATGGTCGTTTTCATAAGGCTGTGGGAAAGTTGTCGGTGGGATGCGTCGGTGTGGTGTAGCACGAGTCCGACATGGGCGTCGCCCTCAAGGAGCAGCGCCTCGGCATCTTGCTGCAAGCGGTACGTTTCTGAGGAGGTCCATGCACCCTCAAGGTCCATGCACCCTCATAGGTCTCGCGCAGCGATTCGGGCAGGGGATGCGGGCGCTGTGTGCTTCGTTGCTGCGGTTTTAAGTAGGCCAGCAAAAATACATGTACACCTTGTCATCACGAGGAGGGAGCGTGCGACCGACGCGGCGCTGGGTGGAGCCCGAGTACTCCTGGGGTGCGATCTCATGGCCCCGTTAGAGCGGTTTATCCTGCTTAGAAGGCACAAGATTGCACGCTAAAAGCACTTCCTCGCTGCGCTCACAGCGCCACGTCGCTGGCGCTCCTCGCAATGA
>NZ_JARWGJ010000087.1:0-10166 GCF_040409695.1 Longimonas sp. | reverse complement strand
CCCCCTTAGTCAAGGGGGAGATGTCGAAGACAGAGGGGGTTTGAGCGGGTTGCGATGATGCAAACCACATGTCAATCACTTAACATCTTCCCGCTACCGAAATCAAAACAGGTTCTAAACACCGACTAACCGCTACCGTCCACCGTCATTACTCGCTGTCGGACTCGGCGCGTTTCCCACCGCCTGTACAATTAGACGCATATCTTCTCGGTCGGGCAGGCGGAACGTCTCTTCACCGATCAAAACCTGTACGTCGTCGGCATTGGCGATTCGGGCGAAGACGGATTCTGAGTAATGCGTCTCTACAATCTCCATGATCTCGCCGTCAAGATCGCGTGTGCGGGTCTCCACAGTAAGGGGCCGGATGCCCTGGTTATCGATGTTGACGCGGACCTCGCTGGCCGATGCCATGCTGGTCGTACTGCTCGTAAAGCCGTAGAACACGAGACTCCACCGCTCACGGTCAGTTGTTGGGTTGGAGGTGTAACGAGCCATGTAGGCGCCATAATCACCTGCATAGGTGTCGATCCACAGGTCGTTCATCTCCTCAAAGGCAACACGGTACTCACCGGTAATATCGCTGACTTCTTCCGTGATCTGTGCTGAAGAAGTCGGCGCCCAGAGGAGAGCGAAGGCTATGACGAGAGGGAGTATCCGACAAGTCATATCGCAAAAGGGTTTTTTGTATGTGATGGTAAGGCGTGTAGCCGCTTTTCAGACTAATGAAAGCGCTTTTTGTCAAACTCTTTAGTTGTTAAGCATTGATAAAGAAAATGGTCCGACAGCGCAAAAACAGATAAGCCAATGGCGCATGGGCAGGAAAAAGAGACCGATAAACCGTTACCGTCCCGACACAAATAACAGAGGACGTGAACAGCGCACTCCAGAGTATCATTGTGGAAGCGCTTGGATGTTAGATGAAAAGCCACTCGGTGCCTCTTTCTGCCGGTACTGCTTTTGACCTCTACTTTTATTTTGACTAATAGTGTGCCTCGTTATGACGATAGATGAGCAAGCCCGTACAACCATTGAGGATCTTGGCCTGGACCGCACCGAGCTCCTAATTGGTGCAAAAGCAATCGCCCAGGAGATCATCGAAGAAAGCACGTCCACCGACCGTCCGTTGCAAGGCATGGTCTACGACGTATGGGGCCTCTACAACGACGGAACGCCCAAATGCAGCTTTGCAACCAATAAAGACGGTGACCTGGTGTTTACCGCACAGTTTCACACCGACGAAAACGACGTCCACGAAGTGAAGCGGCGAGCCATATCCCCCGATACGCTCAAACAGCTGTGCAATCCCCACGGGTGAGCCGGACACGTGTGCCATGTGAAGTGCGGCGCCGCTGAACTGTAGGCGGCGGGTATCGTTTACACGTAGCCATTAGGGTGAACCTGTTTTCTCACGATCCGGTAGCGTCTTGTCTGACAGATCTGTAATCGTTTGTACGTTGGGCCGCGTGCCGTATGAGGCTACGTGGACGCTGCAACAGCACATTCAGGATGCGCTTATCGCCGCCAAGCGAGCCACACCGCCGCGCATCCCCCCAAACGTATTGCTTCTCCTTGAGCATCCGCACACGTACACATTGGGCAAAAGTGGGGATGCGGACCACCTGCTTCTGTCGGACGAAGCGCTCGCCGCGCACGGAGCCACGTTTCATCATATAGATCGGGGCGGCGATATTACCTACCACGGTCCCGGCCAGCTCGTGGGCTACCCGCTCTTTGATCTCGACCGCTTTGCGACAGATCTGGGGTGGTACCTGCGCACACTCGAAGAGGTGATCATCCGTACGTGTGCCGACTACGAGGTGACGGGGACACGGGTGGAGGGCCGCACCGGTACCTGGGTCGGGCCAGATGCACAGGGCCCCGAGCGCAAGATCTGTGCAATGGGACTGCGGTGCAGCCGCTGGGTTACGATGCATGGCTTCGCGTTCAACGTAGACCCCGAACTCGACTACTTCGGACACATCGTTCCATGTGGGATACGCGACCGGGGCGTCACCTCGCTGGCTCAAGAGCAGCCCCGCGACGTCGGGGTCGACGCTGTAGCGCCCATGCTGCTCAAACACATGGCGACCTGTTTCGAAGCCGATCTGCTTCCGTTGCCCCCTGCCGAATCATACACTTACCTGCGCGACTGGCTGCCAGCCGACGCAGAGGCGCCGCTGGATGCGCTGGAGCAAGCAACAAACACTGCCCCCGGACAGATCTCGGCATGACCTGTTCATGACGCCAGCGCACGGTGTTTCACAGCAAGCCCGTTTGGAATCCGACATGCCGGTTTCTATGTTAGCGAGACAATAACCTGATTCCGATTTTGCACTCGCAACGGTACCTTGACATGGCTGACTTCGACAACGAAAACTTTACGCTACGCCTGCTCACCGAGACGCTGTTTTACGATACGGAGTATGGCATCGTGGGTGTGCTGAGCCTGGTAGACCCCGAAGAGCGGCGTGAACAGTATCTGGCCTCGTATTCACCAGAAGACGACGCTTTCCTGATTGAGGAGGCGACGGACTGGGAAGACAACATAGAAAGTAACGAGGAGGAAGAGGTGGCGTACGCGCTGGCTGTAGATAGCGTAGACCATGGCACCTATGACCTTCCCGAAGAGGCTGCAATTGAACTGCTTACTCTGGCTGCTCAGAAGGGACTGCTGCCAAGCTTTACGCCGTACTACGAAGATATGTCGTGAGTGAGGGAGAAGAGACACCTAACATAGAAAGCACTACCAACATTAAGAAAGCCCGCTCAGGCCGAGAAGACCTGGGCGGGCTTTCTGTATGGACATGCCCATGGGCACGACTAAGTAGACCCAAGAAAGAACCTTTCGAGTATGTCATTGCGAGGAGCGTTAGCGACGCGGCAATCTTGTGCTTTATAAGCAGGGTAAGCCCTTTGCAAGGAACGCATGAGATCGCCGCGTCGGTCGTAAGCTCCCTCCTCGCGATGACAAGGTGTAAATGTATTTTCGGCGACCTACTTAGCGTGTGCCGAGTGGCATGTCGACGTGTTGTGCGCGTGTTATGCGCTGGCGGGAGCACCCTTTAGCACACGTATCAGCCCTTCGCCGACGCCCGTCGCCGAGGCCGGGTTCTGGCCGGTAACGAGGCGGCCGTCGATGACCACATTCGGTTCGAAGTCGTCGGCCGTTTCGACCGTGGCTCCGCGCTCTTCAAGTGTGGTCTGAAGCAGGAACGGAACGACATCGTCAAGCTCCATCGCGCGCTCCTCGCTGTCGGTGAAGCACGCGATGCGCTTCCCGTCAACGAGGTGCGAGCCGTCGGAGAGGGTTACATTCACAAGACCAGACGGTCCATGGCAGACTGCTCCTACGGCGCCGCCATCTTCGTAGATCTCAGCGGTTAGCTCCGCAAGATGGGTGTCATTCGGGAAGTCCCAGACCGTGCCATGCCCTCCTGCAAAGTAGATGGCGTCGTAGTCGTCAGCCCGGGCGTTCTCAGCCGCTTTGGTCTGCTGAAGCGCTTCTGTTACCGCCTCATCATCGAGGAAAGCTGCGTTGGCCGGGTCGTCAAGATCATGGCTCGACGGGTCCATGGGCACGTCGCCACCCTGCGGACTGATGAAGTCGATCTCGAATCCAGCATCCACAAGCACGTGGTAGGGGTGAGCGACTTCAGAGAGAAAGTATCCGGTCTTGTTACCGGTATCTCCCAGTTCGCTGTGACTTGTCAAGACAAATGCAATGCGATTGGTAGCCATAGCAGGTTGGATGTTTGGGTGGATTGTAATTCGCTACATGTCGTAACCGCTAACGAAGCGAATAAAGCAACGTTGGGCAGCATGCGACTTTGTTGCATGCATGCATCTGATGTCAACCGGTCTTTGAGATTCGCAGCTGTCCACGGTACACAATACATGCGCGGATTCTGTTCACGAGTCGAACGATGAGCGTTACCTGCAGAGTTGCTTCTCTCCTGGCATTCGTCTATAGTATATCGGTGTTGTCGCACCGCTAAACACCAGATAAAGCAGTGTGTGCGCATCCCCCCTGTTTCTTACCGTGAACCGGTTTTTGCTTATGCCCTTTCGCTATCTGCCTTTCTACGTGGCGTTGTCCGTGATCATCATGGTCGTTGGCGCCCTGCCTGTAGCCGCGCAAGAAGCGCCATATACGATTACCGGCACGGTTATCGACGATGCATTAGGCGGGCCCCTGCCTGGAGCAAGCGTGCAGGTCGTAGGAACCTCGCTCGGTGCAGCGACAGACGCCGACGGGGTCTACCGGATTAGTGGGCGCCTGGAGCCAGGCACGTATACGCTGCGCTACACCTTCGTGGGATACCGGGCCGCCGAGCGCGAGGTTACGCTCTCCGACGTTGAAACCGTGAGTGTCGACCCCGTACGTCTGCAGACAGATCTAATCCGTGGCGAAGAAATCGTTGTAACCGGTACGGGCGTGCCGACCGAACGGCGCCAGCTGGGCAACGCAATCTCTACAGTCGACGCGGGGGAGCTTGAAGAGAGCGGCGCTTCCTCGATCGACCGGGCGCTGCAGGGGAAGGTCGCCGGTGCGCAGATTCAGCAGAACTCGGGTAACCCTGCAGGGGGCATCTCGGTCCGGCTACGGGGTACGAGCACCGTGCTCGGGAGCGCAGACCCGCTCTATATTGTCGACGGTGTGATCATCAGCAACGACGCGCCTGAACTCATCGACCTCGGAGGCGGTGCGCAGAACCGGCTGGTCGACATCAACCCGAACGACATTGAGCGTATCGAGATCGTGAAGGGGGCGGCGGCTGCCGCGCTCTATGGGTCGCGCGCCAACAGCGGGGTGGTGCAGATCTTCACCAAGCGCGGACAGGAAGGAGCGCCGCGGGTATCGTTCACCACACGCGTTCAGACCGAGGCCGTCCGGAATACGCTTAACGTAAACACCGCCCAGAACGAGCAGGGCCAGTTTCTCGATAACAGCGGCAATCCGCTTCCCGATGGCGAGCAGCGCTGGGACTGGCAGGACTTCATTTTCGATCGGGCCTACGGCACCGAGCAGTCGCTTTCTATCTCGGGAGGCGCCGCCGACACCCGGTATAGCGTATCAGGGTCGCACTTTGCCAACCAGGGCATCGTGGAGGGCAACAGCTTTCGCCGGCTGAACGCACGTCTTCGCATCGACCAGACGCTTACCCCCTGGGCGTCGATCTCGGGGAGTGCCAACTACACGCGCAGCACCACACAAGACGTGCCCAACGGCGGACTCAACGCAAACTATGGGGCGCTTACCGGATTTATCTTTGGCCCGAACACGTTTGACCCGCGTCCCAACGAGCTGGGGCAATACCCGAACGAAGGCATCTTGGCCAATCCTGTAGAGGTGGCCGAGCGTTTTGACTTTGAGCAGGCGACCGACCGGTTTATCGGAAGCGCTACGCTCAACCTTACGCCGACCGATAACCTTAGCATCGACTATGTGCTCGGGATCGACACGCACGATCAGCGCGCCACCGCGTTCATTCCACGGGGCACCTCAGCCCCCGGCTTCGCTGGCGGATTTGCGCGTCGTAGCACGCGCAATCAGCTGCAGGTGAACAACGACCTCAACGTCCGCTACACCGCCGCCCTGACGCCCACGCTCGAATCCACCACCCTGATTGGGGGTACGCTGCAGTACGAGGAGGCAACCACGTTCAGCGCCCAGTCGCAAGACCTGAGTCCGGTATCGGAGGTTGTGCAGAGCGGCACCGCCTCGCGCGAGATTGGTGAGATTCGGAGCGAGCGTGCCATCTACGGCGTGTTCGCGCAAGAAACGCTGGGCTGGAACGACCGCCTCTTCGTGACCGGCGCGGGCCGCTTCGACGCGTCCTCTTCGTTTGGCGAGGGCGAGCGCTGGCAGTTCTACCCGAAAGCAAGCCTCTCGTATATCCTCTCGGAGCACACGTTCTGGACCGACGCGGGCCTTGCCGAGGCCATCCCCAGCTTTAAGTTGCGCGGCTCAATCGGCTTCTCGGGCGGGCTCACCTCGATCGGGGCGTTTGATCGTTTCACCAACTTCCCGCCGCAGGCGTACATCGGGCAGCCCGGCGTACAGCCCTCGTCGCAACTGGGCGCGCTGGGCGTGCGTCCGGAGCGGCAGCGTGAGATCGAGATCGGCGCCGACTTTAGCCTGCTGCAAGACCGCATTGCCGTCGAAGCTACGTACTACACGCAGCGCACCGAAGACCTGCTGCTGAACCGGTCGCTCGCCCCCACGTCGGGCTTCCTGAGTCGTCTGCAGAACGTAGGTACGCTCACCAACCAGGGCATCGAGCTGCTTATTCGCGGCCTGCCCATCAGCCAGGAGAATCTGCAGTGGACCACCACCCTCACCTTTAGCCGTAACCGTAACGAAGTGAACGGCCTCGAAGAAGACGTGCTGATCTTCCCCGAGTCGTTTGGGCTCGTGGGGGCGATCAACGGAGAACCGCTCGGGATCTATTACGGGTCGGCCTTCGCACGCGACGCCGCCGGCAACGTGCTTGACCAAAATGGCAACATCCTCGAAGAAGACGGCAACGGCCGCTGGCGGATGCGCGACGGCGCGCCTGCAGAGACGGGCGATGGCGTACCCGCACGCGCCGACGAAAGCCAGATCATCGGCGACCCCAACCCGGACTTTGTCGCTTCCTGGACTAACGAAGTCCGCTTCCGCAATCTGGATCTGCGCATGCAGTGGGATGCTGTCGTCGGGCAGGATGTGTTTAACTTCACACGCCGCCTGGCTGCCCTGAGTGCCTTCGGAACGCTCGACGACTACCAGCGGGAGCTGGAGGGGGATCTGCCGGCCGGATATACGGGCAGCGCTTTCGGCATCTTCGAACACTGGGTCGAAGACGGCTCCTTCCTGAAGCTGCGTGAGGTAAGCGCGGCCTACACGCTGCGCCTGGCGAGCGCGCCGGTCGAACGCGTGCGCATCAGCCTTACCGGACGCAATCTGCTCTCGATCGACGGGTACAGCGGCTACGATCCGGAGATCAATGTAGCTGGGCAGCGTACCAACGTGCGCAACTTCGACTTTGTGGAGGTGCCCATCCCGCGCACGTTCTCGCTTGGCGTAACCGCTACGTTTTAACCCCACCGCCCCGAATCCCCCTGGCCGTTACCACGCACTCTGCTTATGTTGCCTATGTTTGCCTCCTCCGTTCTGCGCGCCCCTCTTGCTGCGCTCTGCCTACTTCTTCTGGTTGCGGGATGCGACCTGAATATCGTTAACCCCAACGAGCCCTCTGAGGAGCAGGTCCTAACCACCACCGAGGGCATCGAGGCTCTCGCGGTGGGGATGCAGGAGTACTATGCAACCCAGACGCTGGCGCCGGTGCTGCTTACCACCGGCACTACGAGTCGCGAGGTGGCGGTCAACAACACCTTCGCCAACCTCGTCAATCTGGAGGCGGGCGGGGCCGACCTGCCAACAAACAACGCCAACATCCTGCAGCTCTGGTCGCGTAACTACCGCGTGGTGCAGATGGCCGAAGACATTACGGCGGCTACGCCCGACTTGCCCTTCGATGCAGGCACGGAAAGCGGACTGCTCAGCCTGGCGGACCTTTTTAAGGCGATGGCGCTGGGTAACATCGCGCAGGGCTTTGAGCAGGGGCCGCTAACAACCGACCGCGAGAACAACACGACGTTTGAGCCGCGTGAGGCGCTGTTTGACGAAGCAATCACACGCCTTGAAGACGCCCTCGCGCGCCTCAACGCAACCCCGCCATCCGATGCCTTTCTCGCTACCATCGTAGCACCCGGCATCGACCTGCGCAACACGCTGCAGGCCTATCGGGCCCGCTATCTGCTGTTCGCGGGCCGTTTTGGGGATGCGATCGCTGCTGCTGAAGCCGTCGACCCCGACGCCACTTCCACATTTCCGTTCGACGACCAGAGCCCGAATCCCGTATGGGATAACGTCTTCCTGACACCGAACTATGCGCCCCGCGAGGATTTCGGGTCTGCTGCGACGGACCAGGGGGATGCCCGGCGCGACTTTTTCCTGACCGGCGATACAGGGGGCAGCGCGGTGAATGACCTTCCCGTGCGCACGCTGGCAGGGTTCTTCGGGAGTGCATCCGCCTCGATTCCGCTTTACATGCCGGGCGAGATGGACCTGATCCGGGCCGAGGCGCTCGTGCAGACGGGTAATCTCGCGGATGCCACCGCAGCGCTGAATGCGGTGCGCACGCAAGCCCCCGACGACGATCCCCTCGGCGTAGGGGCCGATCTCGACCCGTACGACGGTCCGCTCACAGCAGACGCACTGCTGGAAGCGATTCACCAAGAGCGTCGAGCGGAGCTTTTCTTGCAGGGGGTGGCGCTTGAGGATATGCGCCGCCTGGGGCCCGCCGATCCAGACCCCACCGACTCGTTCGCCCGTAGCCGCAACTTCTACCCATATCCCGACCAGGAGCGCCAGAATAACCCCAACACCCCCACCGATCCTGCAATTTAGATGCAATCTCAGGTGCAACCGGTAACGGCCTGTGCTACGCTCGTCGCTTGCGCTTCCGCTTCACGATTGCACCCCGGAAGACCCCCTCACCTTGTCATCGCGAGGAGCGCAGCGGAGATCTCGGGATCTTCACCCCCCCTTCCGGCTCCGCCGGTAGAAGAGGAGTTTGGGGAGTAGAGTTCTGCAAAAGGGGTCGTAGAAAGAGCCCATCAAGTCCCCCTTCGGCGAAGGGGGAGATGAACGGAAGGGTATCGCCTCCAATCGCTCCCCTGGAGAGGGGAGGGGTCGCGCCAGCGACTGAGGGGTGGACCGGGTGGGCCGCCGTGCTTTCGCGTCGCATGGTATGCTGGGGATATGAGTGATCCCGAAAGTGTTCGGAACAGGTGTGGAGTTACCCGGCTATGGCTGCCTTAGCCCGGGGGCAGGAGCGGAGCAGATATCCCGGGCGGTGTTCGAGTCCCGCTAAACAGAATATCCCTTGGACGAGGGGGAGAAACCCGACACGAGCCTGTAGGGCGACTGATGGAGCAAAGCGGAATAAGGGAGAGGGGGTTCGAACAAGACAAACCTACATTCCACGATATCCTTATCACTTAGCGTCTACCCACTACCCTTAAAAGATATCCTCACCTTGTCATTGCGAGGACGCAGGACGAAGCAATCTCATACAGTTCTGTTCGGGGCGGGCTGCCATGATGAGACGTAGAGATCGCCACGTCAGTCGCTGGCGCTCTTTCCTCGCGATGACAAACTTGGGAGACTCTGACACCGTGGCGACCTTGCAGGGCGTGCTGCCCTTCCCGACCGCTGGGGACGCGGGCAGTCTTCGTATTCGAAAATGGCGGCTCTACGGATACGGAAGACCCCGGCTCGGGGGCCGGGGTGACTTGGTGGTCGAGGGGCAGTATTGTGAAGGGATAAGCGTGCTCTCCAGAATAGCCCCACAAGAGCAAGTCATCCCGGGCGCAGCAGAGCGGAGACCCGGAATCTTTATCCAACTCAGGACCAACCCCGCCCTGCGGGCATCCCTTCGTTCTACGCGTGCTCCGGCTGGGCGTCGGAGGGGGTGAGGTGGGCGAGCATGTCCTCCGTCATCGCTGCCATGTCGTAGGCCGGCGCCCAGCCCCAGTCGGCACGGGCCGCCGAATCGTCGATCGTAGCCGGCCAGTTGTCGGCGATCGCCTGGCGGGCATCGGGGGCGTACGCAACCGTAAACCCGCTCGCAGCATGCGCCTGTAGATGGCGGGCCAGCTCCTGCGCGCTGAAGCTGAATGCCGTCAGGTTGTAGCTCTCGCGCACCGTCAGCGCCTCCGCGTCCGCCGCCATCAGGTCGAGCGTGGCGCGGATTGCGTCGGGCATGTACATCATCGGCAGGCGCGTATCCGGACGCAGGTAGCAGGTGTAGGGCGCGCCGGTAGCAGCAGCGCGGTACATGTCAACAGCATAATCAGTTGTACCGCCGCCGGGCTCGGTCTTGTAGCTGATCAGCCCCGGATAGCGCAGGCTTCGCACATCCACCCCAAACCGCTGATGGTAGTAGCGGCACAGCAGCTCGCCGCTGCGTTTCGTGACGCCATACATGGTCGTCGGGTTCAGCACGGCCTCCTGTGGTGTTTCGTGGCGCGGCGTCGACGGCCCAAACACCGCGATTGAACTCGGCCAGAATAGCTTCAGGGCGTGCTCACGCGACAGATCGAGCATGTGCTTCAGC
>NZ_JARWGJ010000086.1:0-10199 GCF_040409695.1 Longimonas sp. | reverse complement strand
ATCGACGAAATCAAAGCGCAGAACCAGGCGCTCTCGTCCAATCCTGAGTCCGTGTCCGACGCCGACTTGGCCAATCTGCCTACGGTTGTCTACATGGGCTACTCCATACACGGCGATGAGGCCAGCGGCACCGAGGCCGCCATACTGCTGCTCTACCACCTGGCTGCCGGCGACGGGCCCGCCATCGACGCGGTGCTTGACAACGTGGTCACTATTATCGATCCGGTGTTCAATCCGGACGGGCGCGACCGCTTCGTGAACTGGGTCAACGGCAATCGGGGCGGTACGCCGACCATCGACGGCCAGGATCGCGAGCACAACCAGCCCTGGCCTGGCGGGCGCACCAACCACTACTGGTTCGACCTGAACCGCGACTGGATGCCCGTGCAGCATCCGTCGTCGCAGGCACGCATCGCCCTCTACCAGGACTGGCGCCCGCAGGTGCTCACCGACTTTCACGAGATGGGGTCGGAAGACACCTACTTCTTTCAGCCCGGCATTCCCAGCCGCACCAACCCCAACACGCCCGACATCAACCAGGAGCTGACGGCGGAGCTGGCTGAGTATCACGCTGATTTCCTCGACGACATCGGGTCGCTCTACTACACCCGCGAGCGCTTCGACGATTTCTACTACGGCAAGGGCTCGACCTACCCGGACGTGCAAGGCACCGTCGGCATCCTCTTTGAACAGGCGTCCTCGCGCGCACTGCTCAACGATACCCGCACCGGCGTGATGAGCTACGCCTACACCGTGCGCAACCAGTTTCTGGCGTCGCTCTCCACGCTCCAGGGCTCCTCCGAAATCCGCGAAGACCTGCTGCGCTACCAGCGCGACTTCTTTGCCAACCGCTCCGAGAACCTCAGCGATGCCCCTATGACGGGCTATCTCATCGACATGGAGCGCTATCCGCAGCGGGCACAGGCGCTCGGGCAGCTCCTGTTGCAGCATCGCGTGGAGCTCTTCGATCTCGGGCAGGCCGTCGAATCGGACGGGCGTACCTATCGCCCGGGGTCTGCCTACTGGGTGCCGCTCGATCAGGAGCAGGGGCAGTTCGTGAAGGGCGTGATGGAGCGCCAGACCACGTTCCAGGATTCGCTCTTCTACGACGTATCTACCTGGACGCTGCCGCTCGCTTTTGGTACGGACCACAGCGAGCTCACGTCGACGCCTTCGGGCGTGCGGGGCGAGCGTATCGATGCAATGCCGTACACCGGAGGCGCAGTGACCGGGGGACAGGCCGAGGTGGCTTACGTGATGCCGTGGGGACGCTACTTTGCCCCGCGTGCGCTCTACCAGCTGCAAGATGCGGACATCACGACGCGTATGATGCCGTCTCCGTTTGAGGCGCTGGTTAACGGAAGCACGCGCACGTTCGATCGGGGCGCGATCATCATTCCGCTGCAGCAGCACAACGTTTCAGAGGCCGATGTGCATGAAGCAGTACAGGCAGCGGCTGAGGCCCATCATGTGGAGATCGTCGCGATTAACCGGGGCCTTACACCCACCGGTCCAGACCTCGGGTCGAGCAGCGCATCGGTGCTTGAGAAGCCCGAAGTTGCGGTTGTTTCAGGAACGACCGGTCGCTCGCGGTGGGGCGGTGCCAGCGCGGCCAATGCCGGAGAGGTATGGCACCTGCTCAGTGAGCGCTTCGATATGCCCGTGTCGATGATCGACATCAGCTACATGGAGAGCCTCGACCTCTCTGAATACAACACGCTGGTGCTGGCTGGCGGCTCCTACAACGGGATGGATGCCGACCAGGTCAAAGACTGGGTGCGCGAGGGCGGACACCTCATCGCATCGCATACTGGGGCGCACTGGGCCACGGCCCATGAGCTGGTCGAGCTCGAAGCCAAAACGCTCGACCTGGATTCGCTCGTTGCCGGGCAAGACTACGCCGACCTTGGCGACGCACGCGGCGCTCATCGCATCGGCGGGTCGATCTTTGAGGCGACGCTCGACACCACGCACCCGCTCGCGTTCGGGTACGACGAAACGATTCCTGTCTTTCGTCGCGGAACGCAGTTCTACGAGCCCCATGAGCGTCCCGGACGCACGGTAGCGACGTACACCGACAGCCCGCTCCTCAGCGGCTACATCTCGGACCCGGTCGAAGAGATTGCGCGTGAGAGCGCGGCCATCGTGTCCGACCGCCACGGAAGCGGACAGGTTACGCTGCTCATGGACAACCCGAACTTCCGTGCCTTCTGGTACGGCACCAACGGGCTGTTCCTGAATGCGCTGTTCTTTGGATCTGCGCTGTAAGGGGATGGAGTCATGAAACAAGATCGGTGCGCCATGTGCTGCACGCGATCATCTGCAGGTGCGGCAGCATACGCGCCGTTTGCACGACCGCAGGGCCTTCTGTAACGGGAGGGCCCTGCTTTTTTCTGGGGTGGCACTGTTGAAGCAGGCACGAACGTGCGCATCCCACTGGTGCTACCATCTTGAACCCACCCTGCGGACTCTCGTAGGAGCCGCGCAACAACGCCCGTACGTTTTGACTAATCTCCTTCGATATGTTCTCCGACGATACAATTCAGGCCCTCGAAGCAGCAGTTTCCACGTGCGACGCTGCACGCCGCGACCTGGAGGCGGCCCTTACCCGCGCCAACAAGGCCAGCGGCGATGCCGATTACGACGAAGCGCTCCAGGCCATTGCCACTGCTATTCAGAAGTGGGGCACCGGGCAGGAGCAGTTCGCCGATGCGGTAGAGGCCTCGAATGCGCCTGACATTCCGATGGCGGCGCTGCTTCTCAAAAACGAAACCGGCACCGATGCGATGAACGCCCGGCGCGGCGTGCCCGGCGTCTCGGTCGACGGCACCGACCAGCCCTTCGACGTCGACCTCTCGGGCATGCGCGGTAGCGCCCTCACCGATGCGATCACGACGTATGTGGAAGAGGAGTAGAGAGAGCTGCTTTCTTTTAGAGCAAACTTTTAGAGCAAAGCTGCAAATAAAACGGCGACGTCCGCTTTTAGTGGGACGTCGCCGTTTTGCGTTGAGCCGATGAGCGTGTGTTACCACGCCTGCTCGATGCGCTCTGGGCCTACGCTGCGCTCGATGAAGTAGAGGATGCGCCGGTACTGATCCGTCCAGCTGCTGGGCTCGGTAAAGCCATGCGGCTCTACGGGATAGGTGGCCAGCTCCCAGTCGGTCTTACCCAGCTCGATGAGGCGCTGGCTGAGACGGAAGATGTCCTGTGGCTGCACGTTGGCATCGATCAGGCCGTGCGTCATGAGCAGCGGGTCGTCCAGGCCTTCAGCGAAGTAGATCGGCGAAGAGCGCTCAAACGCTTCGGGATCAACGATGGGGGTGTTCAGGATGTTGGAGGTGTACGGGTGGTTGTAGTGTGCCCAGTCGGTTACAGCCCGCAGGGCGGCGCCGCCGCCAAACGAGGTGGCCTCGTTGAAGAGCGCCATCAGTGTGATAAAGCCGCCGTAGGAGCCCCCGTAGATGAACTGCCGTTCGGAGTCGATGCCGCGCGTGTCTTCGAGATAGGCTGAGGCATCCACGTAGTCCTGCAGGTCGCGCCCGCCCATATGGCGATACACAGCGGTACGCCAGTCGCGCCCGTACCCGGCAGAGGCCCGAAAGTCGAGGTTGACGACGGTGTAGCCCTGCTGCATCAGCAGGTTGTGAAACATGAACTCGCGGAAGTAATTGCTCCAGCCGTTGTGCACGTTCTGGAGGTAGCCTGCGCCATGCACAAAGTGCACCGCTGCGCCATTGGGCTCGTCGGGCTCGAAGATCTGCATGGGCACGGCAGCGCCATCGGAAGCGTCAAACTCGGTGATTGTGCCGGTGTCCCACGCGATCGACTGCCATGCGTCGGTGGGCGAGGTCGTGATGCGGCGTTCGCCATTGTCGTCGCGGATGTATATCTCGGGAGGCTGCGTGATGTACTCGTAGAGCAGCCCGAGCGTGGTGTCGTCGGGGTGCGGGGCCGCGGTGTAGCGTCCGTCTTGCCCGCTGGTGATGCGCGTGCGCTCGCCGCCCTCGGCGGGCATGCGATACCAGTGGCGGTTATACGGGGAATCTTCGCTGCTGGCAAAGATCCAGGCGGATCCGTCTTGCGTGAGCTGTGGATCGAAGACCTCGAAGCGGCCTTCGGTAAGCGTGGACGTTTCGCCGGTTGCAACATTTACCGTGTAGAGGTGGCTGTAGCCGGTGGCTTCGCTCTGGAAATAGAGCGTTTCGCCGTCGGGCATCCATCCGAGTGTGCTGGCTCCTCCGAACCACGAGATGCCCGGCCCTGCGATCCAGGCGTCGTCGCGCTGCCGATCGAGCACCTCAACCGATCCATCTTCCGGGTGCAGGCGCGCGAGCCAGCGGTCTTTGTTGTCATCGGCGCGGACGTCGAGCACTGCCAGCGAGCCGTCTTCGTTCCAGTACGGACCGAAGGCGCGGAGCGTCCGCTCGGCGTCGACGCCGTCGATCGTGTCGGGGTCGGCGATAGCAGGCATAGGCCACTCATCGGCGCCGGGCAGGGTGCTCAGATCCACGGTGTACGTGGTGTCGCGCTCTGCATCTGCCAGGTGCAAGGTGTACCCGCTGGGGGCGCGGCCCACCTTGGCGCGGGCGTTAATGACCTCAGCAAATCCCGTTTCGGTCACATAGTCGATGACCTGTGTGTTTTCGGCGTTCTGGGATTCGGAGGTGCCCACGGCGGTAAAGCGCTCCGATGGATCCATCGAGACGTGCACCACGCTCTCCTCGCCCACGTAGAGCGTAGGCGGATCAGGGTCAGCGGCCGCGTCTTCCTCTTGGGCTTCCTCGGCCAACTCTTCCTCTTCCTGTCTCTCTCGAAGCGTCTCGAACAGCTCGATCTGCTGCTCTTTCAGGTACTGCTCCTGTGGAGAGGGCTCCTCTTCCGTTGGTTCGGCTGCTGCGCGCACATCGGTAAGCTGCTGCATAGTGCCGTGCTCAAGATGGATGGCGAACAGGTTGAGTCCATCCCGAAAAACGACGCGCGATCCGTCGGGTGAAAAGCGCGGCTGCGAGAGCGAGTTGGAGGTGCGGGTAAGGCGCGTTGTGGTGTCGTCGTCTCGGTTATAGAGATAGACGTCGCCATTATGGAGAAACACCTTACGGGTGAAGTCGGACGTGTAGGTATGGGTGCCGTGGTGCCATCCCGAGAAGAACGGGGTCGGGGCGCGGCGTTCCTCTGCATCCACCTTGACCGGTTCATCGCCGTCGACAGGCACAGCGTAGAGGGAGTCGCTGGGGAATTCGCCCTCCGGGTTCCAGTCGAAGTAGAGCGTCGATCCGTTTTCGTGCCAGCGCGCATTGCTGGGCCAGCTTCCGATCCATGTATCGGGGTCTTGCATGATCTGCTGCACAGAGAGGCCATGATCTTCATCAGGCGTCTGCGCGTGGAGCGGCTGGGAGGCAGCAGCGAACAGTGCCACGAGGAGTGCTGCGACAGCGGGTAGCAGAAGGCGCATAAGAAGCATGTGTTGTTCAGGAGGATACAAGCGGAGCCGGTGTAGCGTTGATGTAGCGTTGATAATGTAACAAGCAGATCGAAGGAATGCAGCCGGATTGCCGTTTTGGTCTTCGGCATTCATAACATGGCTGGATGGGTTGGCATACTGTTAAAGCTGTTAGGGGCTGCACCTTGCGTTTTCTCTGAACGTACCACCTTGAGAAACGACAAAAGATGGGTAGTGGGTAGACGCTAAGTGATAAGGATATCGTAGAATGTTAGGTTTGTCTTGTTCGAACCCCCTCTCCCTTATTCCGCTTCGCTCCATCAGTTGCCCTCTGGACTCGTGTCGGGTTTCTCCCCCTTTTCCAAGGGGGAGATGTCGATAGACAGAGAGGGTTGTCTGACCCCAAAGATGTCGGCCATATGATAATCACTTACCATTGAACCGCTACCAAAAGATGGTTGGTATGTAGACACACTGGCAGAAACGGACCTGATGAGCAGGGCATGTCAGGGTCGTGAGTACATCGCAATCACGATAAACTCGGTGGCGGGGAAAAGCGCCCAGGGCGGTCGCTTCCCAGAAAAAGAATGATATCGAACGTGGCAGGATGAACCGATTTGAGCACGGCTTTGCGGGGATGATTGGCCCTGCGTGGCTTATACGGAGTCGATCTGGTTCGGGCAGTGAGGCCAGGGGGGCATTGCGTTGGCGGACAGATACGGTAGACACGAGGGTGATATCGAACTGCTCGTGCGCTTGCCCGTCTCGCGACGTCAACTTGTGGCAGTGCTGTCTGTATACCGAAGTAAGCTGGGGGTGCCTACAAGAAAGGCTGAGAGCATACCCTTCGAACCTGAACCGGATGGTACCGGCGTAGGGAAGCACTGTTGTTTGCGATGCAGAAGCGCTGCATCGCAGCGTGGGCACCGCTGGCTGATGCATTATTGTGATTTCATTCAGACCAGCACACGTTATGGATACGCTCCGTTTAGGACTCGAATGGTTCTTAAATCCCGATCACGCGCCGCTTCTCATTGCCCAAGAGCATGGGTGGTTTGCGGAGGCGAACCTTGACCTTGAGATCGTTGAGCCCGACGCACACATGGACGCCGTTGAAGCTATTGAAGACGGCAAGCTCGACGTAGCTATCACTGAGCCGCTTCATCTTGTCGAAGATCGTGCGGAGGGGGCGCCCGTTGTGGGATTCGCGCGCTTTCTGCACACCAATGGTGGTGTCATGTATCTAAAGGGGCAGAGCATTGAGCGTCCGCGAGACATGGTGGGGGCTCGTATTCAGTATCCGGGTGCCCCAGGCCCGGGCGGTCCTGCAATCGTACAGACAATGATTGAGCACGACGGCGGCACCGCCAACCCGGATGAGTTCGTTCCCGTCAACAACAGCTTCTACCATACCGACGCGCTGGCCGACGACAAGGCGGATGTAGCCACGCTTGTGTTCTATAACTTCGAACTGGTCGAGGCAGAGCACCGCGGTCTTGACGCTGGCTTTTTCGCACTCAAGGACTGGGGCATCCCCGATTTTTGCCAGCTTATCATGGTTACCACCCCCCAGCATCTGCAGGCACGCCGTGATGTGTTTGCGCGCTTTGTACGCGTGTTGCGCCGAGGCATCGATTTCTTGCACCAACAGCCTGAATCTGCGGCTGACGTCTACCGCCGCCGCGCCGATGTGGAGCCTGGCGATACACTTACGCCCAGAACCTTCGCGGCTACGCTTCCCTGCTTCACATACGACTTCGGAATGACGACCGACTACTACGCAGCACTTGAGACCTGGATGTTCGAACGCGGCTTGATTGCCAGGCGTCCGGGTGCAAACGCTTACTGGACGAACGATCTGGCGCTGCCTGTAGGAACTTCTAAAGCGTCTTCCGAAGCGGCCGAACGGTGATCATTAGGCACGGTGATCATCAGGCACAGATGCCTGCTTCGGAGTCTGATCGTGCATGGCGCGCGTAACATGGCGCACCGCGCTTCCTGGGGCAGGAGCGCCCGTGGCAGGAGTGTGGATGTAACGAAAGCAGCGCTGAGTGCGTCTTTACCGTGAATGCGACAGACACACGTGTCCGCCTGTATTTAATACTATTTTGTGTCAATCTCTATGCCTACCTCCTTACGCCTACTTGGCGCGGCCTTCCTTCTTGCTGGTCTGCTCAGCATGCCCCTGCCGGCTGCTGGTCAGGGGGCGCCTGAAGCATCTATTGCCGAAGAAGCCGGAGCAGGAACGATGGATCTCTTCGCCTGGCCCGACCGCGAGCAGGTAGCAGAATGGCAAGAGGAACTCGATGCCCGCTGGCTGCCGCAGTTTGACCGGATCCGTATCGACTATGAATACGCATTGCGCGATACCGTTGTCGACTGGCAGTTTGAGCTTGCATGGTCGCCCGGCGACTGGGTACACGCGGGAGAAGAAGGCATTCGTCCGCTCGGTGATGTCGCAGGCCCCGGCCGACTGGAGCAGATCTACCTGATTGCAGAGGCGGTGGTCGACGGTGCGCCTCGCGCCACTACGCTCTTTGCATTTGAAGAGATGGATGCGGGGCCGCGTCCCGAAACCGTCTCGCTGAGCTGGAGCAACGTGCCGCTGCAGGAGCTCTTTGACGGGCTGGATGCGGAAGAGGCTCGTGCGCTGCTGGCTGAACAGCCCGCCTTCGAGATTGTGGACGTAGAGCGCGTACAGGTGTGGCCGCCCGAGGCGCCGCCCACTGCCGAACGAAGCGACCGGAGGGAGCAAGAGACGCGGCAAGAGCGGCAGCCCCGTGCAGACCCTGCGCCGCCGCGCACCCGCCGTACCTCGTCGGTCTTCGTAATCCGCACCGGCTACGTCTTCGGAGGCACACGCACCCGCACCGTGGCACGTCCACCCTCAGCGACGCCAGCACCAGAAGGCGATCGCACCGCTCGGGGCGGGCGCGGCGACGTGCAGGCCGAGTCGGACGAGGAGCCGCGTCGCGATCGCCGCCGCAGCCGCTCCGACGACGATGATGACGACGCGCCCAGTCTGGGGCCGGCGGCGATGGGGGCTGCAGCCGTTGTCGGACTCGGTGCCTTCGTGGGCGGAAGCGTCGGCGTATCGGGCTCGTCGAACACGCCAATCGGAATTACGAGCGGGTGGACGGGCACGAGCGCAGGTGTATGGCTGCAGGCAGAAATCAGCGGGGCCGTGCTCACCGGCGAAGGAACGGAGCGCTTCGGCGTGCAGCTGCGTGGGTTCACCGACGTAGGAGCCGGAGCGCTGCAGCCAGCACTGGGGCTTGGATTGCTATTTGAGCAGGAGCGTGGCGAGATTGCTTCGCGGCCGATCGTGTCACCCGGACTGGTATGGAATCAGCATCAGATAGCTTTAATGGCCGGGTTTGACGTTTTGAACAGTGCGCCGCAGATAGGCGTCGTGTATAACTTCCGAGCAGGTGACTGAGCAGTGCCGACTTGAGTGCAAAAAGAGGGCGCCCAATCTCAAGGAATAGATGTGCTGAGAGAACTGGCGGAGTGAAGGAAGGAGCTTGCCCCAAGAAACACCTTGGTCAGGAAGTCGGCTGCTTCGAATGAGTCCACTACCAAAAAAAGCACGCTGGCTTGCAACAGGCAAACCAGCGTGCTCATTATGCAGCAGCACAGGAGAAGAGCCCGTGCCTGCAACAGGAGGGAAGCGCTACGGCTTCTCGGTGGCTACAAAGTCAGCCCGCTCACCCGTAGGCGTGCTAATCACATTTGTGACGTCAACGGTGAACGATTTTTCGCGTTCGCGGCTACGGTCGTAGAGGATACCGGTAAAGGTGGCGTCGCTGTCGCCTTCGGCCAGGGTCTCGATGTCTTCCGCGTTCTCCGCGAAGAACACCCCTTTGTAAGCTTTGCCATACACGGTCTTTTCGGAGTATGCAAACCCCTCCCCGTCCATATCGTCCAGTTGGGCGTCGTGCAAGTCGTACAGGCTCATGGGTGTGTGGTCGGTTGAATGACGAAATACAAATGCGATCAACAGCATCGGGGGCGTAACCACACGCCCCGGTACCCCAGTCAATTCATGCGGAATGAATATGTCGGGGTTCACACTAAGGATGCCATGTTGTAGTGTACCATGTTCACCCACTCATCGTTTCCTACTGCTACTTGTGCCTATGTCTGACCCCGCCGATTTTGCGCCTGAGCGGGTGCGCGCTGCCCAAGCGGGTGACGAACAGGCCCGTGACGCGCTGCTTACGGCGCTGGAGCCTATCTTGCGCGGCTACTTCATCAAACGCATTGGCCGGGGGCCCGACGTCGACGATCTGGTGCAGAACACGCTGCTTCGCGTGCACAACGGAATTGACGACCTGCGCAAGCCTGGCAGCTTTAAGTCGTTTGCCATGAAGGGGGCGCTGTATGAGCTGCAGGACTTCTACCGGGGGCGCTACGACATGAAGGAGAACCTGTTCGACCCCGAGAAGCCGCTTCAGCGCACCACGCAGGCTAACGATAGTCTGCCAGGGGTAGACGTAGAGCGGGCGCTGGAGGCACTCTCCCCCAAAGCTCGCCGCATTATCGAGCTTCGGGAATATGGCTACCGGTACCGTGAAATCGCACAGATGGTCGATACGACTGAAGCAGCTATCAAGATGCAGGTAAAGCGTGCGTTTGAGAAGATGCGTGATGCCCTGGCCAGCATTCTCGCATTTCTGATGGTGGCTGGATGATCATTGGATGACCGTTGGTACGCTCTTTATAGGGGTTGCACCACTGATTATAGGGGTTGCACCAC
>NZ_JARWGJ010000085.1:0-10470 GCF_040409695.1 Longimonas sp. | reverse complement strand
TGTACGTGTAGGCTTCATCGGTCACCTCCACCGTCCACACGTTTGATGCGGCTGCAGGAAGCAGGTCGGCTGTGAACTGATCGGCAGGGAAGGACTGGCTCATGGCGGTGCCTTCTGCTTCGGTGTCGCCTCCGTACTGCGTGATCTCCTCTTCCGAGCCATCTTCGTTGCGGTGGTCGTGCTTCAGGCGAAGCCCATCATCGGTCTGCGTGAATATCCAGGTGCGCGAATGATTGTCGCTCACGTGAAAAGGAATGCGGATCTCGTCGTCAAAGCACTGACGTACGTGCATGACCAGCTCCTCGTCGTGGAACGTGTCGTCGCCTTCCGGTGCGTCGAGCGCCTCACCAGCAAACGCCTGCCCGCAGAGCGACTCAAGTCGGCTCCAGAAAAGATCCTGCGGTGCCTCGTCTGTGGCTTCGGTCGTGGCAGGAGCCTCGGCTTCGGCACCCTCCATGTCAGCGGGCTCTTCTGCTCCGCATCCAGCAAGTACTGCTGCGCTAATAAAAAGAATCCAAACGTATCGTAGCATAAGGGTGGGGTATTAAAAAGCAGTGTGTGAATGTCGTAACATAGCCATGCGCGGCACACAATGCCAACGGCGCTACGGACGATCGAGCTGAACGTCGTTCTCGGCATTCCGGTCGATCGCGGTAATGGTGTTCAGGCGGCCCATAAAGTCCTGGTAGGCGGCTACGGTGGAGTCTTGCGCCAGCCCTTCCTGCATGAGCATAAGCGCGGCGCTGTAGTCGCGCTGCGCGGCCAGCGCCTCGGCCCGTCGCTTCAGGCGCTGCGCATAGTCAGAGGGATCCACGTCGGGCGTATCGGCCCGTCCAGGGGCGGGCGGCTGCTGGCGCATCAGCACCTCGTAGTTGTGGCGCGCGTCGTCGTGTAACGGGTCGAGGCGTAGCGTGGTGCGGTAGTGACGGAGCGCAGCCTCTCGATTGCCAGCACGTGCTGCATTAGTGGCTTGGTTGTAATGGATGCGAACGCGTGCATCTACATCGGTAGCATAATCGCGTGCATTCTGAAAAGTCTCATCCGCCTCCGCATACCTTTCCTGCTGATACAGGGCCGCTGCCAGGTTATGATAGAGTGCCGCGTTTCGGGTGCTATCGCTCGCATCCACCCGGGTGAGCCCCTCGCGATAGGCCTGTTCGGCTTCGGCAAAAGCGCCGCGTTCGTACAGCGTATTGCCCCGCCGCCCATCGGCGTCGCCGCCGTGCGAGAGGAGGCCACCGAACAGGAGTGGAATAAGAAGCCAGCGCGCGATAGTCATGTGTCGCGTACAGGTAGGTCCGAGGGGGCCGAGGAAGAAGGTGCGGACAGGCGCACAGGGAGCATCGTGTCGATCAGCAGGAGGCCGAGTGCCAGCGCCAGTGGAAGCACAAACCACTCGTAGTAGGCATCAAACCGCTCCATGCCAATGAGCGAGCGCTCCAGCGGACGCAGGTCGTCGACAAATGAATCGAGCGATCCGGACGCGGGGCCTAGTTCGTAGTAGGTGCCAGGGCTCGTGATGAGGCGTTGAAGCGCGTCGCGGTGCAACTGCGTGGTGATGGGCGCGCCGGTGTCGCTCCGCATCCAGCCGGTACGGTTGCCCTCATCATCGTACTGTGGGATGCGTCCGCCAGCCGGGGTACCAACTCCTGCAGTGAACACGGCGATGTCGCGCGTCTGCTCAGCCGCCTGCGCCACATGCGTGTCGCGAAAGTCGCCGTCAGAAAGAAGGAGAAGGGCGCGGGCACGAGGGGGCACGTCGGGGCGTTGCTCTGCGGGAGCGTTTTCCAGAGCGTGCCGGGCGGCCTGCAGGGCCCCGTCGAGGTTCGTGCCCGGCGCGGGCATATCATCGGGATGCACAGCGCCAAGAACAGACCGCACGGCGGCATAGTCGGTCGTGAGGGGCACCTGCACGATACCCGTTCCGGCAAACACGACCAGCGCCACGCGGTCGCCAGCAAGCTGGTCGAGCACGCGCCGAACTTCGTTGCGTGCCCGTGCCAGGCGCGAGGGCGCAACGTCTTCGGCAAGCATCGAGTGCGACAGGTCGAGGGCTACAACCAGGTCAAGGCCGCGCTGCTCCACCTCGCGCTCGGCTCCTCCTACCCGAGGGCGAGCCAGCGCAAGCACGATCAGTCCCGTAGCAAGCACCACAGCAACAGCCTTGATGAGGCGGCGCCGTGTCATGGCCTGCTGCACCGCATTGGGTATCTGAAAGTAAGCTTGTAGCTGGCTGCGCTGTTGGCGCGCCCGGTAGAAGAGCGCTGCCACGAGAGGCAAAACCAGGAGCAGCCAGAAATAGAGCGGGCTGTGCCATTCCATGCTACGTCACCAGCAGGTCAGAGAGGTGCGGGAGCAGCGTACCGGTACGGCCTTCCAGTCGGAGACGAGCGTAGGCATCGCCGCGTGTAGGACCGAGGTTTACGATGCCAACGGGGCGTGATTCGCTGGCCGCGCGGCGCACAAAGCGAAAGCCAGAATAGACCGCCAGCGAAGAGCCAACGACCAGCAGCATATCGGCATCGTCAAAGAGACGCCAGGCCGCATCGACCCGGCTACGCGGCACCGATTCGCCAAAGAACACAACATCGGGCTTCAACACGCCACCGCAGCGCGGGCAGCCGGGCACAGCAAACGAGCGGGTTTGGGCGTCGGGAAGCACCGCGTCGCCATCGGGGGCAAGGGTGGCAGCGGGCGGAGGCCAGTTTGGGTTTTCCTGCAGCAGACGCCGCTGATGGGCCGTCCGCTTGAGGCGCAGGCTGCAGCGCAGGCAGCGCACATCGGCGAGGGCACCGTGCAGTTCTACAACAGCTTGGCTGCCGGCCTGGTAGTGGAGCCGGTCTACGTTCTGCGTGATCACGCCGCTGACGTACCCGGCTGACTCCAACCGGGCCAGTGCTCTGTGTCCGGCATTGGGCTGTGCCCGGGTAAAGCGGGGCCACCCTACGCTGCTACGGGCCCAGTAGCGCTGGCGGGCGTGTCCATCCCCCACAAACTCCTGATACGAGATGGGGGCACGCTCGCGGCGTGGTGAGTCGGGCCCCCGGTAGTCAGGAATGCCCGACTCGGTGCTGATGCCTGCACCGCTGAGCACTACCGTACGACGGGTGCGCATGAGGGCCGCAAGAGCGCGCAAGGAGGCAGGCAGGGGAGGCATATGCGAGAAGGATGGGAACGTGAGTATACGTTGTAGTAACCCGCACAGCGAATTGAGCGTTCCTACCCGCATTGATATGAGTGCGATACGCAGCATGGTCGCGGCCGAGCGTGCCGGGTGGACGCGCCGCGCCTTATATTATCTGCGCTGCCTAATCGTCCTTGAAGAGCAGTCCGATGCCTAAGGCCAAAAAGCCAAGAAAGAATCCTGCAAATCCGGCAACGAGCGACCCGAAGCCGCCGCCTACGAGCATGCGTTTTATTGTCATTACAAGGCCCGTGGCGTCTGCATCAATCGACAGAAAACCCAGCATATAGAGCGTGATGGAGAGCGGCAGAGAGAGCAGAAAGGGAGCGGATAGCAGCACAAGCTTGCGCCAGGCGCCTTTTCCGGAGCGTGCTTGCAGCGCGAGCGATACGCTGATGCCCCAGAGCAAGACAAAGCCGGCTCCTGCTGCATAGGTTACAAACGATGTGGGCAGCCCTGCCAGCGCTGCAACGATAGCAGCAGATCCTATAATGGCAATGAGGGCCCCTCCCAGCCCTGCCGCAAGCGCCTGTGATACTACAGAACGTGCCATACCGGTTACCATCAACTACGAGTGAATACGAGATTAGTAAATCAGCATCAATCTATCTGTCGTATCGCGCTAATGCAACCCCACACGTGGCGGTAACCGAGTGTAAGACGTAAAGATCAATCCACGAGACCTCCCGCAGTACCTTTGCGGGTAGCGGTTCAATGGTAAATGATTGTCATAGGGCCGAGATCGTCGGAGCCGGCCCCCCCCTTAGTCTCCCTTCGACAAAGGGGGATGAACGGAAGGGCATCGCCTCCAATCGCTCCCCTGGAGAGGGGATCCCCTGGAGAGGGAAGCTGTCGCGCCAGCGACTGAGGGGTGGACCGGCTGGGCTGCCGTGCTTTCTCATCGCATGGTACGCTGGGGATAATGGTACGCTGGGGATATGAGTGATCCCGAAAGTGTTCGGAACAGGTTTAAGAAACATACCCTACAGGGGTAGGGTAAAAAGCGCGTGATCATACACACAAAGTGCCCAATGTTATGCAGATGGATGACGAAAAGCGTGAGGCTATATTGCAACGTCTACGCCGCATTGAGGGGCAGGTGCGCGGCCTGCAGCGCATGGTTGAGGACGACCGCTACTGCGGCGACATCCTCAACCAGATCAGCTCGGTGCAGAAATCGCTACGCGCCACGGGCAAGGTGATCACACGCAACCATCTGGAGACATGCGTTACCGATGCACTGCGCTCGGGCGATACCGATGCGGCGGAGCGCACCTACGATGAGGTGATGGACCTTCTCTATAAACAAATTCAATAACCACTCGCACCCACCCATGGCAAAGCACACCAGTACACTTATAATCGACGGCATGAGCTGCAACCACTGCGTTCAAGCGGCTACCGATGCGCTAACGGCGCTTGACGGTGTGGCCGTAGACGACGTGCGCATCGGCGAGGCCCGTGTGCAGTACGATGACACCGAAGTCGCCCACGACGAGCTCTTCGCCGCTATCGACGATGCCGGCTTCGAACTGGTATCCATTGAGATGACCTGACCTGAAGCACCCGCCCGGTCGGCTTTTTCCTCGACTTCGCTCCGTAGCTGCTATGTCCACCAAAACCGATGTCCGTACCATTGAGCTCCCCGTGCATGGCATGACCTGCGCTGCCTGTGTGCAGCGCGTAGAGGATGCCGTGCGTGACCTCGACGGCGTGCACGAGGCCAAGGTGAACCTGGCGACCAATCGTGCTACGATACATGCACGCAGCGATACCCATGCCCCATCGCTCGTCGATGCAATTGAAGGGGCCGGGTACGAGGTGCCTACCACGACGTCTACGCTCACGGTCGAAGGCATGACTTGCGCCACCTGCGTGGGGCGCGTTGAGGACGCACTGCGCGCCGTGCCGGGCGTTGTCGAGGTTGAGGTGAACCTGGCGACCAACCGCGCCACCGTTACGCATCCCCCAGGAAGCGTAGACCGCAATGCGTTGCGCAGCGCCGTTGAAGAGGCTGGCTACGACATCATCGAGGCCTCCGAAGGGCAAAGCCGGGCGGATGCGGAGCGTGATGCCCGTGCTCAGGAGCGCACCGCGCTAAAGCGAGCGCTTGCCATCGCCGCCGCGGCCACAATTCCGCTGTTTATTCTGGACATGGGCACGATGTGGATCCCGCCGTTTGAGGAGTGGGTCATGGGCTTGATGTCGGAGCAGACGCTCTACGTGATCTTCTTTGCGCTGGCGTCGGTTGTGCAGTTCGGGCCCGGCCTGCGCTTCTACAAGAAAGGCTGGCCGGCCCTCCGCGCAGCCGCCCCCGACATGAACACCCTGGTGATGATCGGGACTTCGGCGGCATATGGCTACTCGGTAGTTGCCACGTTCGTACCGAACCTCCTCCCGGAGGGTACGGCCCACGTGTACTTTGAGGCGGCGGCCGTCATCATTACGCTGATCCTGGTTGGGAAGTACCTGGAGGCTGTTGCTAAAGGCCGCACAAGCGCTGCCATGCAGCAGCTGATGGAGCTGCAGGCACGCACCGCGCGAGTGGTGCGCAACGGCATCGAAGACGAGATCCCGGTTGAGGATGTAATGCCCGGCGACACCGTGATCGTGCGTCCCGGCGAGAAGATTCCGGTGGATGGCACGATTATTCAGGGGGCCTCGTACGTAGACGAATCCATGATCAGCGGCGAGCCCGTGCCTGCAGAGAAGTCGGAGGGCGACGAGGTCGTGGGGGGCACGATCAACAAGACGGGGAGCTTTCGCTTTGAGGCAACCCGTGTGGGGGCCGATACCGTGCTGTCGCAGATCATCGAGATGGTCGAGGCGGCGCAGGCGTCGAAGGTCCCGATCCAGGACCTGGCGGATCGCGTGGTGCGCTACTTCGTGCCAGCGGTGATGGCGGTTGCAGCACTTACCTTCGTGACGTGGCTTATCGTCGGCCCCGCCCCGGCGCTTTCGATGGCGCTGGTCGCAGCGGTCTCCGTGCTCATCATTGCATGCCCCTGTGCGATGGGACTGGCCACGCCGACCTCCATCATGGTCGGCTCCGGCAAGGGGGCTCAGATGGGCGTGCTCTTTCGTGAAGGGAAGGCGCTGCAGCAGATGCAGGAGGTGACCACGGTTGCGCTCGACAAGACCGGTACGCTCACCAAGGGGATGCCCGAGCTAACCGATATTACGGTGCAGGCGGGCGCGCCGGGAGGTATCGACGAGCGCGAGGCGCTGCGCCTCATCGCCTCCCTCGAACAGGCATCTGAGCATCCGATAGCGGAAGCGATTGTGCGTGCCGCGAAAGAAGAGGGCCTGTCGCTTACCGACCCGTCTGACTTCGAGGCTGAGCCGGGAATGGGCGTATCGGGCACAGTGGATGGGCATGCGGTGCAGGTGGGCGCCGACCGCTACATGGCATCGCTCGGCCTTTCGGTGGATGCGCTGGCAGATGCCGCCTCTGCATGGGCCGACGCAGGCAAAACCCCGCTTTTCGCCGCCCTCGACGGACAGCTTGTCGCCGCGCTGGCCGTTGCCGACACAATTAAGCCGTCCACGCCCGAGGCCATCAACGCGCTGCATGAGCGTGGGCTACGCGTAGCGATGATCACCGGCGACAACCGTCACACGGCACAGGCCATTGCCGACGAGCTTGGCATCGATACGGTGCATGCTGAGGTTATGCCCGATGAAAAGGTGGATGCGATAACGCGTCTGCAAAACGAAGGGATGGTCGCGTTTGTCGGCGACGGCATCAACGACGCACCTGCGCTGGCCCAGGCCGATGTCGGGCTGGCGATTGGCACCGGCACTGACATTGCGATGGAGAGCGCCGACATCATTCTCGTGAGCGGCGATGTGCGGGGTGTGGCCAATGCCCATGCACTGAGCACCGCTACGCTGCGCAACATCAAGCAGAATCTGTTCTGGGCATTTATCTACAACACGCTCCTCATCCCCGTAGCAGCAGGGGCGCTCTACCCCGTGCTTGGCGTGCTGCTAAACCCGATGTTCGCCGCCGCTGCGATGGGATTGTCGAGCCTCTTCGTGCTGGGCAATGCGCTGCGCCTGCGCGGATTTACGCCGCCGCTCGACGTAGGCACAGAAGTGGATCTCCCTGACACTACTGAGACGACGCCCAAGCCGGTTGCAGCATGACAGGTGCAATAGCATGACAGGGGCAATGTGCAGAGGACACAGAGCCCCCAAAGCACAGAGCAGACGGAAAGATACAGCGTGGTGGCACGTGGTTCGCTGGTGCTCGCGGTGTTGAGCCCGCTCGAATATGAGCCGTTTGGTGGAAACGTACGCACAGTTGTGCGTATGGCACCATCTATTCGCTCTTTTCCGACCGCGCTACGCATCCATATGTCCGACGCTTCGTCTACGCTGACTCCCGGAACGTTTCTGGTTTCAGCGCCCGTGATGCAAGACCCCAACTTCCGCCGTACCGTGGTACTGCTCTGCGACCATACGCCGGAGGGCAGCTTTGGACTGGTCTTGAACCAGCCCACTGACTTGCATCTGGGTGATGTGATGGATAACTACTTTGTGCACGACCCGCAGCTGTTTCTTGGGGGGCCTGTGCAGCGTGAGACGCTGCATTTTGTGCATCGCTATGCCGACGCCATCCCCGAAAGCATCTCGGTACTTCCGGGGGTGCAATGGGGCGGCAGCTACGACTCGGTTGAAGCGCTCGTGCAAAACGAGAAGCCCGATACCGACGCCCTTCGTTTCTTTCTGGGCTACACCGGATGGTCGCCCGGACAGCTCGCCCGCGAGGTAGAGGAAGACGACGGCTGGATCCTCACAGAAGGACGCGCCGAGTGGGTTTTTCAGACCAACCCGGAAGTGCTCTGGTCGCAGGTGATGCGGGCGATGGGCGGCGAGTATGCGCTGCTCTCCACGTTTCCCGATGACCCGCGCATGAACTGATCCTGCTGTGCACCATCCTGTCTGTGCGCCGGGAAGAGTCATGCTAAATCTCTGAGCAAGTCCGGTGCTGCGCGACACGTACTGGAAACCCGCGTGCCGCGCTTCTCGTCGAATCTATGTGCGGTAGTGCCGCGCTATAGCCCCCGCTGTTTCACCGATCAACCTGTTACGCTGCCATGGCTGGCCCGTCTTCGAACGAACCGCGCGATGAGCGCACCCTCAACTTCTGGGAGAATCTGTACATCCCTGAGCTCTTTAAGGGGCTCGGCTTCTCGCTGCGCAAAATTACGCATGAGGATACGTATACGATCGAGTATCCTGAAGAGCAGTGGTACCCGCCGGACAGCTACCGCGGGCGCCCCGTGCTCGTAGAGGAAAATGGACGTCCGCGCTGCGTGTCGTGCAACCTGTGCGCACGGGCCTGCCCGCCCATGGCGATCTCGATGCAGTCGAAAGAGGTCGATAACGTGAAAGAGCGCGAGCCCGAGTGGTTCGAGATCAACATGCTCCGCTGCATCTACTGCGGTTTCTGCGAGGAGGTGTGCCCCGAAGAGGCTATCATCATGTCGAAGGAGTACGACATGACGTTCCAGAGCCGCGACGAGGCGATCTTCGACCTCACGCGCCTGCTCAAGCCCAAGGAGCAGATGGAAGACCGACTGGAGTACCTCGACCAGTACAAGGATCCGCAGTTTGGGCAGCAGTGGTCGTTTCAGGCGGATAATAACCTGCACAGCGTAAAAGACCAACATTTCCTGGACTGGCTGGCTGACGAGGGCATGGACGAGCTGCAGACGACGCACCTTCGCGACGATGCCCGCGCCACCGATCCTGAGAAAGACTGGTCGCCACGCGACCGTCAGGGGCCGCCTGTTACAGAGCACGCGCCTCAGTAATTGCATTCTGGTACGGCTGCTGCGGTCTTTTGTCTTTTACAATTTACTGCAGTCTACCGCATTCGCTGCTTCTGTAACGCCCGTTCCCACTGTCTTTTATGGCTGCGACTCATTCTGAACCGCCCGAGCAGGCCGCGTCGTTGCGTACGTCGCTGCTCGACCAGTTGGCGATGCTCATAGAGGAGGTCGAGGGGATGCGCATGTATGCTGATCGCATTCCGGTGCAGCTGCTCGTTGAGCGCCCGACGCCCGACACGCTCGCCATCATCGAAGTGTATGCGTTCATCGCCCATCTCGACGAGCGCGTACGGCGCCCGGCCGCCGAGATGGTACAGTCCGGTGCGTTCCCGCGCATTCGTTCGCGGGAGGCGCTCGACGTGGCTAACGAGCACAGCTGGGCCGAGGGGGCGTTTGAGGACACGCTCGACCGCGTGAAACAGGCCCGCGAGCAGCTGGTCGAGAGCCTGCGCGCGGGCGACCTCGACACGTGGGGGCGCAACGTGGAGGTGGATAGCGATGAACTGACCGTCTTTGACTGGACGCACCGCATCCTCCAGAACGATACAGAACGCCTGCGCACGGTAGCACAGCGCCTGCACCATGCTCATCTCTCCGATCGTGAGGAAGACCTGCCGAAGTAAGCGTACTGCTTTTCATCTGCTGCCACCTACCTAATGGCGAAGAACACGGGTCCGTCGTTTAACGAGCTGGCGACGAAGTTTCGGCATCAGAACTTCGATCCGCTCTACTTCTTCTTTGGCGAGGAGGGGTTTTTGATGGACGAGCTGCAGGAGCTCCTCATTGAGCATGCCCTGCCGCCGGAGCAGCACGATTTTAACCTCGACCTGATCTATGGCTCAGAGGCTGAGGCCTCGCAGGTCGTCAACATCTGTCAGGGCTACCCGGTGATGGCGGAGCGGCGCGTGGTAATCGTGCGCGAGTTTGAGCAGCTGGAGAACAACCGCATGTTCAAAAGCTACGCCAAGCAACCCAATCCGCAGGCGGTGGTGCTGCTCTTGTGCACCACGAAGCCGAACCTGAGCGCGCATCCGTACCGGGCGCTGAAGCGAAACGCCACGTGGTCGCACTTCAAGCCGCTCTACGACAACCAGATTCCAGGGTGGATCAAGAGCCATGTGGAGGGGCGCGGGCTGCGTATTGACGGACGTGCGGTACAGATGCTGGCTGAGTATGTGGGCACGGATCTGCAGACGGCGGTCAGCGAGATCGATAAGCTGGAGACGTTCATTGGGGAGCGCGATGAGATTACGACCGATGACGTGCTGCGCGCCAGCGGGCAGACGCGCGAGTTCAATGTGTTTGAGCTGCAGAGCGCCATCGGCGAGGGCCGCCATGCCGATGCGATGCGGATTGCCGACCGTCTTTTGCAGCAGGCCAACAACCCGCGTGGCGAGGCCATCATGATTGTGGCGATTCTGAACGCGTACGTTGACAAGCTGTGGA
>NZ_JARWGJ010000084.1:0-10495 GCF_040409695.1 Longimonas sp. | reverse complement strand
AGCTCTACGGCGGTAAGCTGCTCAGGCAGCACAGCCTCGGCATGCACAATACCCACGTGCTGCAGGTACCGGTGGGGGGTGTCGTGAATAACGAGATCGCCGTATGTGACCGTGCCCTCAGACGGGGTGGCGAGCACAGACAAGAGCCGCATGAGTGTCGTTTTGCCGGATCCGTTGGGACCGGTTAGCACGGTGAGCGTACCTGGGTCAAACGAGTGCGAGAAGTCTTCGATGACAGGCGCCTGGCTTCCATACTGTTTGGTAACGGCGTGGGCAACGAGAGCAGCAGCCATAGACATACAGAGAACGATGAGAGCGGGTAGCGGTGTGGGAGGAGGCGAATCCGTTTTTACGCCAAACGTTGGCGGTACGACAGCTCAACACGGGCGGTTGCGAAGAGCGCGGTTGCTACCGACACGACGGTATAGATGCCTGTCCAGAGCAGCGCGTCGGTGAAGAGGTATGCGTTACTGAACAGTGCGATCGCGCCCATGCTCATCGCAAAGGGCGCAAGCCAGCGGGCAGCGACGAACCAGCGGGTAATGATCCAGTCGAGGGGGCGTTGCAGCGAAAGGTGCAGGGCCGGTGGAGCCATCTCGGGACGGGCAAGCAGTAGCACAACACCGTTCTGGGCCAGTAAGAAAAGCGCCAGGTAGCCAGCCACTACAACTGGTGCTACGCCCTGGTAGACCAGTCCCCAGAGAAGCACGTGCCCCAGAGCTACGAAGCGGCCCAGCGGCAGGCGGCGGTCGAGCTGGCGCAGCGCGGCCCATGTGGCCGGGCGCCAGCGTGATGCGACCCAGTATAGGCTGGCATACGGAACGGGATCGCGATCTGAGATGCCTACGCTGCCGCCCAGCACCTCCTGGAAGAAGGCGTGAGTCTGGTAATAGAGGCGGTCGAACAGAGGTGCAAGTCCCTGCATGCGCCAGGCAGCCCAGCCGAGCACAGCCGTTCCGGCAGCTACGCTTGCCACGCCAGCGCCAAGGGCAGTGAGAATACCTTCTCCGATTACGCCAGCGGCGCCAAGCAAGAAGCAGCGGGTTGTGCTGAACAGATAGGGCACCAGGCCACGGGGTACGCTAAAGCCAGCGCCGCTCGTTTCACGAATGCGGGCATACCACTGTCCGGAAGCGCCGGTGCTCCACGCATGCGATACAGGCCCCAGAGCCACCGTGTCCACAAACCCGTAGAGGGCTACGCCGGCAACTACCAGCACCCCATTGGCAAGCGGAGCCACCGGCCCCCCTGCCAGGAACGCAAGCAGGAGTGCAGGCAGCAGAAGCAATCCGGTTGTGCCGGCCCAGCGCATGAGCTGGTAGCCGAGCAGGTCGTGCGGCGTAGGGTTTAAAAGCTGTAGCCCCGTAGCATACCGGTCAGGAAAGAGCATGTTAGACGCAGCTACCGACACTACGGCGGCACTGAGCAGGGCCCAGTATCGCATGAGGGCAGCATGCCCTTCGGGTGTCGACGAAAAGACGCCCTGCACCACAATCGTGCTTACTACAGCCAGTAGCACGACATACGCTCCAAGCGCCAGCGGAGAACGAGCACGAAGTTGAGCGTACAAAGACACGGTGTAGCTGCGTTAAGAAGATAAAGCGACAACAGATTCGGCTCATGCACGCAAGGGCGTAACTGCACGTTCCCTACTGCACATTCCCTTGTGCCTGACATCCACGCTTGCGTGTTGTACGTTATACCCATCCGCGTCCTGCGCATCACCATATTGCGAATGTATCCATGCCAAACGCCACCGCAAGAGCGCTCGAAAAACGCCTGCTAAGTGCATTTCCTCCGAACCAGCCCTACGTGCCAGATGATTGGCAGGTGGCCCTGGTGCCTGGAGTGGTGCAGTCCTTTTTGCAGCATCGTCTGCTTGAAAAGCTCGACGAGGTGGTGCATGCCATGCGGCAAGAAGAGATGGCGTGGGTAAATGACAACGACTCCCGGCTGGAGGCCGCTCGTGCTAACTTCGAGGACGCGCTCCGCGAAAACGGACAGATCCCTGCATCCGCCTGGCGCTCTATGGTACGCAAGGCCAGTCATATCGGAGTGTCGTACCTGGTGCGCCCGGTGCCCACGGCGGCGGCGTATCTGTTTGGGGGAAGCGATAAGACGCTGGCGGTGGCGTATATTGCTTACCGGATGCAAGCGCTGGCGCCCTACGAATACCTGCGGCAGGGGCTCGACGCCTTCGCGCGGCACCGCGACGTGCAGCGGCTGGATGCAAAAACGTTTCGCCAGACGCTGACGCGCATCGATCGGATTCTAACAGAGGAGTACTCGGTTGACCGCTGGCTCGATACGCTGCAGCCCCTCTTTGAAGCGGCAGAAGCCGCCTACGAGGAAGAGGGATGCCCGGTCCGCGTGCTGCACCCGTTTTTTGCGCACAAGAAGCAGACCCTGTATGCCGACCGTCTGCGCGAGCTCCCCGACGACCGGTTTCTGACCCGCGATGAACTGCGCGCCGTGCTGGAGGGGCGCAGCGTAGGTACCGGAGCGTTCTCGGTCGAAGACTTTGGCGCGTTGCTCGATAGCTTCGACGACGACCCCGACAGGCAGCAGAGCTCCAGCCCGGCGAGTCGTTCCGACCGTGCCGGCGCGTCCGCGCCTGCGGAAGAGCCGCCCGGTGAGCCAGACAAAGACGCGGTTCTTTCGTCGGCACAGTCGCTGCTGAACGATAGAGAGCGTCCACGTTCCTCTGATGCGGCAACCGACGACGAGCCAGCTGAAGCGGCACCAGACGAACCAGACGCGTCGCCGCTCGGCAGCGCGCTACGCGACGACGCGGAGGACGCGTCGCCGTGGGAGTCAAGCTGGGGGGTGCCGACCCAGCCCCGGCCTGCATCCGACTCCTCTGCAGGCAGCAGCGCGTCGGGCAACGCACCGGAGAAAGCATCGAGCAACGCGTCAGAAAACGGGGCGCAAGATGCTGAGCAGGGCGAGAAGAGTGGGCCTACGCCCCGATGGAAACAGTTTCATCAGGGGAGGGCGCAGCCGTCATCAGAGGGCGGCGCGTCCGCGTCTACAGCGCGGTGGAAGCAGTTTAGTCCGCGTAAGAACCCGTCGTCGGAAGAGTCTTCAGCCGTGCAAGACCGCCCCGACGATGCCGAACGGCGCATGCAGGCTCTCGAAAACGACGTGATGGGCGCCACCAATGCGTCGAAGCGTGATCTGTTTGTCCGCCAGCTCTTCAACGGGTCGACCGAGCATTACATGGAGGCGCTCGCTCAACTGCGTGGGGCCGACTCGTGGAACGAAGCTTCTCAGATCATTGCGCGGGAGGTCTTCCGAAAAAATAAGATCAACATCTATAGCGATGCAGCTGTTAGCTTTACCAATGCAGTGGAGCGCCGATTTCGTTAAGGTGAGCCTGAAAAGCAAGCAGGCGAGCGGTGTCCGTACTAATATCATTCTGTTCTTCAGCGTAGCATGATAACCGCTCTACGGACGAACTGGTGGTGCGTGGCGGCGCTACTGCTTACATTGACTGGCGCGGGAGCCGTGCAGGCACAGCCGCTGCCTTCGTGGCCTGGGCCGGCGCTTCCCACGCTCCTGCCAGGCGAGCCGCTGCCGTCGGCGCAGCGCCTGGCAAGCGGCGCACCCGGACCGGAGTACTGGCAGCAGGACGTACGCTACGAGATCGAGGCAACGCTCGACCCCGAGGCGAAGCGTCTTTCAGGCACGGTGACCATCACGTACGCGAATAATGCTCCAGATGAGCTGGAGCATCTCTGGATCCAGCTGGAGCAGAACGCCTTCCGGCCCGAGAGCCGCACTGCCGCACGCACGGGAGCGCAGTCACGCTTCGGCGGCGCTTTTGCTGACGGCGGCTACACGCTCCATGAGGTAACCCTGCAGCAAGGCAACGACACGTCGAATCCGACCTACCGTGTAGACGGGACCCGCATGCAGGTGATGCTGCCTGAGGCCCTTGCCCCGGGCGACACGCTCGCGCTTACCGTTGCGTACGCCTACACGCTGCCCGAACGAGGCGCCGACCGCACGGGATGGACGCAGGTGGACGGCGGGCACATCTTCCAGGTCGCGCAGTGGTATCCACGGCCGTATGTGTACGACGACATGCGTGGATGGGACCCGCTCCCGTATCTCGGCCAGGGCGAGTTTTATCTGCACTATGGCTCGTTTGATGTGCGGCTCACGCTACCGCGCGAATACGTGGTTTCCGCCACAGGATCGCTGCAAAATCCCGAACAGGTTCTTACGGATACGCAGCGCAGCCGTCTGCGGCGGGCGCGAGCCTCTGACCGCCCCGTTGCCATCATCGCTCCCGACGAAGCGGGTACGGCCGCCACGCGCCCGGCAGGACCTGATGCGCTTACCTGGCACTTCCAGGCAGACGACGTGCGCGACGTAGCCGTTGGGGCATCCGACGTGTTCGTGTGGGACGCCGCGCGCGCTTCGGCGCAGACCCATGACGTAGAGGTAGCGGCGTTCTATCCGCCATCAGCCCGAGGAAGTACGCAGCGCGATGGGTGGGAGGCCGCCGTGCGCTACCTGCAGTATGCGGTTGAGCACCACTCTGCAAGCTGGTATCCGTACCCGTACGACCGGGCACAGCAGGTAGCCGGGCCGGTGCGTGGCATGGAGTATCCCCAGATCGCCTTTGCCAGTGCCGATGCGCGTGGACGCGGCCTATTTGCATTGACCGATCACGAGCTCGCACATACGTACTTCCCGATGCTTGTTGGATCCGATGAGCGGCGGTATGCCTGGCTTGATGAGGGCCTGGTCTCGTTCATGGGTACGTATGCCCGCGCCGCCTTTTACGACCAACCGGTTGCGCGTCAGCTGCAGGCACAGGCCGAAGCGGTAGCCCGACATGCCGAGGCCGCCTCGCCCGCCGCCCCCACGGTTATGACACGCGCAGACAACATACCCCGCAGCGACTTCGGGTTTCTGGCCTACCAGAAGCCTGCCGCGGCGCTCCATGTGCTGCGTGAGCATGTATTAGGGGCAGACCGCTTCGATGCAGCATTCCGCGCATACATCGATCGCTGGGCGTACAAGCACCCCACCCCGTACGACTTCTTTCGAACCATCGAAGACGTTACGGGCAGCGATCTCGCCTACTTCTGGCGCTCCTGGTTCTTTGCGCACGACACGCTCGACCAGGAGCTGGTTTCGGTGGATACGCGCGGTGGACGTCCTTCGATTGTTGTGCGCCAGAACGGAGATATGATCTTGCCAATGACGCTCCGTCTTACCTTCGAAGACGGAGACACCGGCACCGTGCAAGTGCCAGCGGATGCGTTCAAGTCTACCCGTACACATACCGTGCGTCTGGGTGCATCACGGCTCCCCATCGCCGTAAAAATCGACCCCGACCGCATCCTCCCCGATACCGACCGCAGTCACCACGAGTGGAGGGCGCCGTAGCAGCAAGGCAATCGTTAGGGCTCTGCGAGGCCATGATACGTTTGTGAATAACCGGTCGATAGCACGATAACAGCCACTATGGCATAGTACAGCGCATCGTATCATTTGGCATCTTCCTGTCAGTACGTATCTTGTGGAGCCTGTATGTAACTGATAGCCCCACCCGCTGATAGTTCTGTTTCTGTATGTCTTTTTCTGTTGCCCTCTTGCGCGGCGCGTTTGGGCTCGCCGTTTTTATTTTCATTGCGTATCTGTTTTCAACCAACCGAAAAGCCATTGACTGGAAGCTGGTCGGGGCCGGGGTCGGGCTTCAATTGGTATTCGCGCTGCTTGTCCTGAAAACAGGCCCCGGCGAGGTGCTTTTCGACACCCTCGCCAGTCTCTTTAACACGGTGCTGTCGTTTACTTACGAAGGATCAACCTTTATCTTCGGCGAAACGCTCGGCAGTCCGGCTGAAGGGCCGTTTGCATTTCACGTGCTGCCAACGATTGTCTTCTTCGCTTCGCTGATGGCCGTGCTCTACTATCTGCGCATCGTACAGCCCCTTGTGCAAGGAGCAGGCTGGCTCATGCAGAAGACGCTCGGTATTTCGGGATCCGAAGCGCTGGCTACGGCCTCTAACGTGTTCATCGGACAGACGGAGGCGCCGCTGGCCGTAAAGCCGTATGTAAAGGGCATGACGCGCAGCGAGCTTTTTATCCTCATGTCAGGGGGAATGGCAACCATCGCAGGCGGTGTGCTGGCGGCCTATATCGGATTCTTGGGGGGCGAGTCGGATGCCGACCGTATCCTCTTCGCTAAGCATCTGCTCTCTGCGTCGGTGATGAGTGCGCCCGCGGCTATCGTGATTGCGAAAATACTAATTCCCGAGACTGAGGAGTCAGAGACGCAAGGGCTGGATGGCATCAGTTACGAGCAGCCCAGCGATAACATTCTGGATGCGGCGGCTGATGGAGCATCAGAGGGGTTGAAGCTTGCACTGAACGTAGGCGCTATGCTGCTGGCTTTCATCGCGCTCATTGGCGTGATCAACGCAGGCCTCAACTGGATGGGCAACCCTACCGTCTTCGGCATGCAGCCATACGACATCAACACGCTTGTGGCCGAGTGGTCGAACGAGCGGTTCGACGGCCTCTCGCTGCAGGCCGTTTTTGGGTTTGTGTTCGCGCCGCTGGCCTGGGCAATGGGGGTAGAGGCTGCTGATATACTCAGCTTTGGCACGCTCCTGGGCGAGAAAGTCGCCGTCAACGAGTTCATTGCATTCGCTTCACTCAGCGAACTGCGTGGCGTGATGAGCGAGCGCTCTATCATTATCGGCACGTATGCCCTGTGTGGGTTTGCAAACTTCTCGTCGATCGCCATTCAGATTGGCGGCATCGGGGGCATCGCGCCCGAGCGCCGCAGCGAGATTGCAGCGCTGGGGCTGCGTGCCGTACTGGGCGGTGCCCTCGCGTCGTGGATGACAGCAACGATTGCCGGCGTACTCGTGGCCTAAACACGCGCAGTACAGTTGACAGCAGACGGGCAATGCGGCCTACTCTGCGGCGTCGCTGTTTTCGTCCTCCCCAAAGTGGTCGAATCCACCCGGACGCATGGGGATGGCGGTGCCACCACCCTGCTCCACCAGCACGCCTTTTTCTGCATCAGTTACTTCGCCGATGATCGTGTACGTGGTGCCGTCGAGCGCGTCGAGGTCCGATTCATCGGCGGTAAAGAGCAGTTCGTAGTCTTCGCCACCGAAAAACGCATACACGTCCACATCGTCCCCGAAGTGGTCGGCTACGTTGCGCGTTTCAGGGTGCAGCGGAAGCGTTGGCGCAAAAATCCGGGCGCCGACGTCGCTGGCTTCGCAGATGTGGTGGACTTCAGATGAGAGGCCGTCTGATATGTCGATGAGGGCGCTGGGACGAAATCCGGCGTTTCGCCAGCGTCGTATCGACGCTTCTTGGGCAGGCGGCGCCAGGTGGCGACGGATTACGTACGGAAACGCGTCGAGCGCGGGCTGAAAGTCCTCGCCCTCCTCTTCAAGCCGGTTGCGCTCATCTGCCAGGATTTTCAGTCCGGCATACGATGCTCCCAGATCGCCCGTTACGCATAGCACATCGCCCGGCTCGGCCCCGCTTCGATGTACCACCGCATCCTCCTCCGCGGTGCCCCACACGTTCATGGAAAGCGTGAGCGCCTGAGCACTCGTGGTATCGCCTCCGACCACGGTAACGCCGTAGGCATCGCATCCCTTCTGGATGCCTTCGTAGAGCGTGCGTAGATGCTCTACCGTAATATTCTTGGGGATGCCCAGTGTGACCGTTGCGTACTGAGGCGACACGTTCATGGCCGCCAGGTCGCTCACGTTCACGGAGATCAGCTTGAAGCCGAGATGCTCCATCGGCATGAACGTGCGGTCGAAGTGGATGCCTTCTATGAGCGCATCGGTCGTGTGCACGTGTACAGACCCGTCGGACTGCCGAATAACGGCTGCATCGTCGCCAATACCAGTTACGACATCGTCGGGCAGGTCGGGGCCAAGAGCATCGCGCAGGTGAGCAATAAGACCAAACTCGCCAACGTCAGAGACGTCGGTGTACATCGGAGCATCTGGATCCATGTGTGGAATAAACAAGTGGTTGGAGAAGGCAGCGTGCTATATGCAAGCTTCGCAAGAGGGTCCCAAATGCGAAGCATGGCGTTATCTTGAACAAGGTTATGTTGAACAAGAATGTATGCGCATCTTCAGTGTGTGCATCTTCGGTGTGTGCATCTTCGGTGTGTGCATCTTCAGCACACGCGTCTGTAGCGCGCGCATTTTCGCATCGTGTAGCCCCCCGTATCGTACAACGTGACGGAGCTGATACAAAGGGCTGGTGCACCAGAGCAAAGACGGCAATGTTGCAGGAATGTGAGATCTTCCTACGGCCGTACTGCAACGACCTACCGGACATGGGGTTTAGGCGACACTTCATTTTTCGAACGCACGTCAAGCATATGTCCACATCTGCACACGCGCTCAAAGATCCCTCTGCGTACGCCCCCAAGAAAACCCTCGTTGTAGCCGGTGGCGGGGGCGGTGATGCGCTGGCTGCTCTCATGGTAGCCCGCACGCTGAACCTGAAGCCCGAAGATGTGGTGTATGCCACCATCGTCTGGGAGCGCACGATCTACGACCCCCAGCCCGGTCCACGCGGGCCAGAAGACTTTGAGACGATCAACGAAGTAGGGCGCTACAACCATGCGATCGGACCGCAGAGCGCGCTGGCAGAGCCTGCGGTCACGTTTATCCCTCGGCTGGCCGATGCATTTGATGTTACGTACTACCTCATGAACATCCGCCGTGGGGCCGTACATGTACAGCAGCAGGTCAAAGAGCTACATGCCCTTCACGGATTCGAAGACATCCTGGTCGTTGATGTCGGAGGTGACATTCTTGCTCGGGGCGATGAAGAAACGCTTCGCAGTCCTACCGCTGACGGGCTCACGCTTGCGGGAATGCACGACGCCCCGGTGGATGTGCGTGTAGCGGTAACTGGGTTTGGGCTTGACGGAGAGCTCACCGATGAGCACATGCGCGAGATCCACGACGAACTACCCCTTGACCCGGCATACGGAGAGCCGTGTCCCATCACATCTGAGACCGCGTCGGCGTTCATGGACGCCTTTCAGTGGCTCCCCTCAGAGGTGTCGGGGATGACGTGTGCCTCGGCGCTCGGGTATAGCGGCACTGCCGAGATTCGGAGCAGCGGGCTGCGCATCCGTCTAAACGAAGATAGCCATACGGTGCGTGTATACCCGTACGAGCCGGTCTGGAACCGCAACCGGGTTGCGCAGGACTGCCGCGACACGACCTCACTCGACGAGGTAGAGGCCATTGTGCGCTCGTTTGGACTCACCTCTGAGATGGATTACGAGCGCCGCTCTGCCGAAAAGCTCGAAGCGCGCGGCGACAGCGTAGCGCCCACGGTGCTGAGCGAGGATGTACTCCAAACGCTCGACAGTGAGCTGATGCAATACAGCGACGACGCGAAGCGTGACGGAGTCGACTACCTGAGCATTCGGCGCATCGCGAAGGTGCTCGGTCTTAATCGGAGCGAGCTAAACGGCTTCAAGAAGTACCTGGCCGACACCCACCCCGATCGGCTCCGTCCGCCGGTGTGGGTGTGTTAGCTGGCTGCGTGTTGCTCGGAATTGCTCGCACTCCAAATTAAGAAATCAAAACAGGTTTTAGTACTCATACCCTTCCACCTCCTCGGGTGTGAAGTTAACCCCGAGCCCGAGGGCCATGCGGTTTACAAAGTTGAAGTAGGAGGTTACCATTGCCGTGTCGAGAATGGCCGTGTCGGAGAGGTCCCTGTCGCGGAGCGCTGCGATGTCGTCTTCCGTTACGGCACCGGGCGCGGTAGTCAGGGCACGCGCATACGCAACGAGCGCCTGCTCACGCTCTGAAAGCACCTCCTCGGCCTCCCCCTGAAGCACAGCGTCGATGCGTTCATCGTCGTTCCAGTAGGCGTTGAGGGCTGCGCGGTGATGCTCTACGCAGTAGGCGCAGTCGTTGGCATCGGATACGACCACGGCGATAAGTTCGCGCTCGGCGCGCGACAGATCGGTGCGGGCAAACAGCAGTTCGCGGTACAGGTCGTGGTGGACACGCATGGTTTCAGGACGCAGGCTGTGCACCTTCATGATGTTAGCCACCTTACCCCGCGTTGTCGACACGTGGTCGTACACGCTTTTAAGGGATCCGGAGGCGCCGTCTTCGTCGATCGTTTCAATCCAAGCCATAAAAAAGATGTGTTAAAGGAGAAAATAGGACTGTAAAAAGAAAAAGACTTCCCGCAGGACGCGCGGCCGACCCGGTCTCAGCCCCTAAGAATCGGATCGCTGGTGGGGGAGCGGCGCAGGTCCCGTACTCGCGTTCACACCACGTGTTGGGTGCGCCGTTTTGCCGTGCAGCCAGCGGGAAGTTGTGCATAGCAAACACGCTGGCGGAGCAGGTGCTTAGGACGACCCAGAGGGTGGGTTGTAGCGGTCGCGCAGAAACGAAAGCGTCTGCTCAACCAACACGTCAGAGGGGGAATCAGGCGCGCTGCTGCGTGCCGG
>NZ_JARWGJ010000083.1:0-38366 GCF_040409695.1 Longimonas sp. | reverse complement strand
GCAAACGAGATGGCAGCGGGGCCATCCCAGGGTTCGGTGAGGCAGGCGTGATACTGGAAGAAGGCGCGTTCTTGCGGCGACAGCTCGTCGTTGTGCTCCCACGCAGGCGGAATGAGCATGCGCAGCGCGTGGGGGAGCGAGCGTCCACTATGCAGCAGCACCTCCACGGCGCTATCGACGATGCACGAGTCGCTGGCGTTGAGGTCGAGCACCGGACGGATGCGGTCGAGGTCGTCGCCAAAAGGGTGCGCGCCAAACTGCGCCTCGCGAGCGCGCATCCGGTTGACGTTACCACGCAGGGTGTTGATTTCGCCGTTGTGGCAGATGCGACGAAACGGCTGCGCGAGCGACCAGCGCGGCAGCGTGTTGGTGCTGAAGCGCGCGTGCACCAGCGCAAACTGACTCATCAGCGCGGGCACCGACAGATCCGGGAAATACCCACGCAGCTGGCCAGCTGTCAGCATCCCCTTGTACACGACCGTCTGCACCGACAGACTGGCCACGTGGATGGTGCCGGCCGCTTCAGGCAGGCGCGTCTGAATTTGCCGTTCGATGCTGCGACGCGCTACGTACAGTTGACGCTCGAAGGTCTGCTTCGACGAGTGCTCGCGGGAGGACGCGACCACACACTGCATGATCGTAGGCTCGTTTTCGGTGGCCACGTTGCCCAAGACGTGCGACTCGGTGGGCACGGTGCGCCACCCGAGCACCGACAGGCCGTCGGATTGCAAGGTAGATTCGGCGAGTCGGATACAGGCGGTGCGGAGCGGAGGGTCGTTCGGGAGGAAGAGCGTGCCGACGCCATAGGCCCCGGGCTCCGGCAGGTCGATGTCTTGCGATTGCGCCCATTGTCGGAAGAACGTATCCGGGATCTGGATGAGCACCCCCGCCCCATCGCCGGTCGTACCATCGCATCCACAGGCCCCCCGGTGCTCCAACTGCTCCAGCACCGACAGCCCTTCGTCGATGGCCGCGTGCGATGGATCGGCATTCATATGGGCGACAAACCCGATGCCACACGCATCGCGTTCACGATCGGCAGAGAGAGCGTCGGCGTGCATAGGCATACGGGGACGAGCGGGAGTCCGCTGGAAGCGAGGTATAGATGAAGACGCAGGGAAATGAAGCTACTGTGCAGAGAAGGGGAGGTTTGGGATCACACAAGCCCGTAGTTGGATGGAAGCGCTACCAGCAGGTTGAAAGCGCTTTTCTTCATAAAGGGGAAGATGCTACAGAAAAAACCTGACAGGCCATGGTGACCTGTCAGGCTTAGCTTCCTACTGCAGCGATGGGGCTTGTATCTGTCAGAACGGGTTCACGCCCATGGCATGCCAGGCAAAGGCATAGCGATCGGCCCACTCAGCGATGCGCGACTCGGTGGAGCGTCCAGCGCCGTGGCCCGCGCGGGTCTCCACGCGAATCAGGACTGGATTCGCTCCCGCGTGCTTATCCTGCAGCTCCGCCGCAAACTTGAACGAGTGGGCGGGCACGACCCGGTCGTCGTGGTCGGCAGTAGTGATGAGCGTCGACGGGTAGCGCGTGCCGTCCTCGACGTTATGCAGTGGCGAGTAGCCGAGCAGATACTCGAACATCTCCTCGCTCTCTTCAGCAGTGCCGTAATCGTAGGCCCATCCGGCGCCAGCAGTAAACGTGTGGTAGCGCAGCATGTCGAGCACGCCCACGGCAGGAAACGCCACCTCAGCCAGATCTGGGCGCTGCGTCATGACGGCCCCGACAAGCAGCCCGCCGTTCGACCCGCCGGCAATGGCCAGGCGCTCGCTCGACGTGTAGTCGTTATCGATCAGGTACTCCCCGGCCGCAATGAAGTCGTCGAACACGTTCTGCTTGTTGGTGCGGATGCCCGCCTCGTGCCACGACTCGCCGTACTCGCCGCCGCCCCGAATATTCGGCTGCGCGTAGATGCCGCCGTTATCGAGCCACAGCATGCGCTGGATGCCGAAGGACGGACGCAGGCTTACGTTAAAGCCTCCGTATCCATACAGATACGTGGGGTTCGTGCCGTCAAGCTCGGTGCCCTCCTTGTACGTGATGAACATCGGGATCTCGGTGCCGTCTTTGCTTTCGTAGAAGACCTGCTCGGTGATATAGGCGTCGGGATCCATCTCGATACTGGGCATCCAGAACTGCTCTGACGTGCCCTCTTCGATGTCGTACGCAAAGATGGTCGAGGGATACGTAAACGAGGTGAATGTGTAGTAGAGCGTGCCGGCGTCCCGGTCGCCGGAGAACCCGCCTGCAGTGCCAATGCCGGGCAGCTCCACGTCGCGAATGAACGTGCCGGCGTAGTCATACTGCTGCACCTCGGTCTGCACATCGACCAGGTAGCTGGCAAAGAGGGATCCGCCCGCGCTGCTTACACTGAGCACATGCTCCGTTTCGGGAATGACGTCGGTCCACTGCTCGGGCGTCGGATCGTTGATGTTGGCTGCTACGAGGCGATAGTTGGGTGCATTCAGGTTCGTGCGGATGAGCAGCCGATCGCCGTCGGTGTCGATGACGGTGTGATCGTTGTCGAAGTTATCCACGACCGGTTCGAGCACGCCGTTGGGGTCCTCCAGATCCTGCACGTAAATCTCGTTGCCGGTTGTGCTCTCCGCAGCGCTCACGATCAGAAAGCGTCCGTCTTCGGAGACACGCCCCGATACGTAGCGCCGAGGGGTCTCTTCGCCGCCAAACACGAGCGTGTCCTCAGACTGCGGCGTGCCGATCTCGTGGAAGTACAGTTTGTGCTGGTCGGTCATGGCCGAGAGCTCACTGCCTTCGGGCGCCTCGTAGCTGCTGTAGTAGAATCCGTCGTTGCCGCGCCAGGAGAGGCCCGAGAACTTGACATCAACCAGCGTATCGCCCACCTGCTCCAGCGACTCGGTGTCGCGTACGATCACCTTGCGCCAGTCGGAGCCGCCTTCCGAGATGGCATAGGCCACCAGGCTCCCGTCGTCGGTAAAGCTGGTGGTGGCAAGTGATGTGGTACCGTCTTCAGAGAACGTATTCGGATCCAGAAAGACCTCGGCCTCCTCGCGTAGATCGTCGCCACGTAGCCCCTCAATGTTGGCTGTTCGGTAGAGCACAGACTGATCTTGCAGTCCGTCGTTCATCGAAAAGTAGTGGTAGTCGCCCTCAGCACGCGGTGCTGTTACGCGCTCGTAGTTCCAGGCCTCGGTGAGCTCCTCGCGGATCTGATCGCGAAACGGAATTGCTTCGAGCACGCCAAACGTGACTTCGTTTTGCGCCTCCACCCAGGCTGCGGTTTCATCGGAGGTGTCGTCTTCGAGCCAGCGGTACGGATCGGCGACCTCCGTACCGAAATAGGTATCGACGACATCGCCCTGGCGCGTGTCCGGATAGTCGGATACCTCGATGGCCTCCCATGGGGTATCCGACACTTCGTTGAAGGACGCATCGTCTGTGTTAGCGACATTTTCGGGGTGATCATCTGGCGCATCGCATCCCATAAAAAACATTAGGAGGAGAACACTGCAGAGGCTACGTACAAGATGGTGCATGGCGTACGGGCTTGGCCGATTGAGGGCATAATACGTGCACATATGGTAGGTACCGTGGCGGTGAAATGCACATCAAGGTGCGTGCCCGGTCTGGCTTCCGTTATGAGTCTGCTGAAAGCGTGCATAGACTGCATCGTTGCCGGTTCTCGGCTAAAGCACTCCTGTTCGGTGCTACATGTTAGGTGCTATATGTTCGGTGCTGGTTGGCCGTGCGCAAAACACCTGACCCTGCCACTCGTTACGATGATGGTTATACCTTATGCTCGCGATTACGCATAACCATCTTTTTATATGTCTTCAACCGATACGTCAGCTGTAGAGGTTCGCAATCTGTACAAGGTATTTGGCTCATCGACCGAGGAGGCGCTTTCGCTCCTTGACGAGGGCTACTCCAACGAAGAGATTTTAGAGCAGACCGGATGCACCGTGGCGGTCAACGACGCTTCGTTCACGGTCCGTCAGGGAGAGATCTTTGTGATCATGGGGCTGTCGGGCAGCGGCAAGTCGACGCTGCTGCGCTGCCTGAACCGGCTGGTTGAGCCCACCAGTGGCTCGATATATGTCGACGGGGATGACATTACGGAGATGAGCGATGCCGAGGTGACGGCCCTCTGCCAGAAAGTGTCGATGGTGTTTCAGCACTTTGGGCTGCTGCCGCATCGGACGACCCAGTCGAATGTTGAGTTCGGCCTGGAAGTTCGTGGCGTCGACAAAGAAACGCGTCGCAAGCGCGCTCAGGAAGCTATCGAACTGGTGGGACTCAAGGGGTACGAGGATCACAAGCCTGCAGCCCTCTCCGGAGGGATGCAGCAGCGCGTTGGGCTGGCGCGTGCGCTGGCGAACGACCCCGATATTCTACTCATGGACGAGCCTTTCAGCGCGCTCGACCCGCTCATACGTAGCGAGATGCAGAACGAGCTGATCAGCTTGCAGCAGGATGTGCAGGGTACCATTCTATTCGTGACGCATGACCTTGACGAAGCGCTTAAGATCGGCGACCGCGTCGCCATCATGAAGTCGGGGCGGGTGGTGCAGGTTGGCACGCCCGAAGAGATTCTGACGAAGCCTGCCGACGACTACGTGCGCTCGTTCGTGCAAGACGTAGACCGAACGCGTGTCATCCAGGCGTCGACGCTGATGCGGTCGTATCCTACCGTGCATCTAACTGAAGACAAGCCCCATGGTCCGGCTGTCGCTATCCGAAAGATGCGTAAGGACGGCACCTCAATCGTTTACGCCGTAGACGCTGATGGAAAGCTGTTGGGCATTGTGCGCCTCGACGATGCCGTGTCGCTACGCACACAAGATGCCGACGATCTCGGCGAAGTACTTGTGCACGAAGTGCCTACGGCCCACCAGAACACTCCTGTGGCTGCACTGCTTCCTGTTGTCTTCGAAGCCGAGCTGCCTATTGCTATCCTTGATGACGACGATGTGCTTGTTGGTGTCGTTGATCGGGCATCTATCTTATCGGAGATGACCACCAACATTGAGAACCTGATGGAGTCGGGTGCGCTTGGCAAGGATGCCACGCCCGAGAAAGCCCAGCTCAAGCACGTCGGGTCGACCGAGCGCCCGCTTAACGGCGCCCCTTCTGCAGATGCCGAAAGCGCGGCCTAAGCGCTCTGAAGCCTTTTTTGTAGGCAGCCTGTAAGCAGCCTGTAAGCAGCACCCGCATCTACCTTCTCCTGTTCTCACGAAAGAGACCTTCTATCTCCTGTGATCGAGTTTGATATTGGCGCCGAGTTCGAACGACTTATTAACTGGCTAACGACGAACTTCTCGGCGGCCTTCGACGCTATCACTAACTTCATAGCCCTGCTCATCGGCGGACTGGAGTCGGTTCTTCTGTATCCCCCGAGCTTCGTCATGATCGCCCTTCTGACCGCCCTGGCGTGGTGGATATGCTCACGCGGCATGGCCCTCTTCAGCGCTATTGGACTGCTGCTCATCGACCAGGTTACGATCCCGCTTCCCTTCACCGAGGCGAGCTTTGTGTTTGGGATGGGATTCTGGACGCTTCTAATGGAGACCGTAGCGTTGACCCTGATTGCAACGCTTCTCTGCCTGGTCGTTGGCATTCCTGTGGGCATCTGGGCCTCCAAAAATGAGGCCGTGCACCGCGGCGTGCGTCCCGTGCTCGACTTTATGCAGACGATGCCCGCCTTCGTCTACCTCATTCCGGCCGTGCTTCTGTTCGGACTGGGCGAGGTGCCGGGCGTCATTGCAACCTTTATCTTTGCAACGCCTCCTGTCGTGCGCCTCACCAACCTGGGCATCCGCGAAGTACCTGAAGAGGTCGTCGAAGCGGCGCGCTCGTTTGGAGCGACCACCCGCCAGACGCTGCTCAAGGTGGAGCTTCCCGTAGCGCTTCCTACCATTATGGCCGGTGTAAACCAGACCATCATGCTCGCGCTCTCTATGGTTGTGATTGCAGCGCTGATTGGTGCCGAGGGCCTCGGACAGCCGGTTGTGCGTGGGGTGACCCAGCTTCAGATCGCTGACGGATTCAACGGGGGACTCGCGATCGTTATCCTGGCAATCTATCTCGACCGCATCACGCAAGCCATCGGCGAACGCGCAGCTACGCAAGAGCCGCAGGCGACCGTGGCGTAGCATTGGTGCACAGCATGCTATGGCATACCGCTGCATCGCATCGCGACACGCATAGCATCGCGACACGCATAGTACCGATAACGTAACATCTAATTACGCAGACTTTACGCGTACTTATAAACTATTGAGCGTGATGGCGATTGCGTGGCTACTGTAGCATTGTGTATGCACATCCGCAGTCGTCTGGTTGCCTCGTGCTGCCTGTCGGCTTGTGGATTCTGCTGCACTCCCCCACGCTGCATTACCTTGCAGAGATGAATCGTTGTTTATTGCATAGTTTTACTTACCTTCTATGGCGCAATCTCAACTGACATCCGATCCCCTTTCCAACCCAACCCGATGGCTTTCGGGGGCACTTGCTGCTCTCCTGATCGGCGTGTTTGCCCTGACAGGCTGCGGTGGCGACGCCGACCCCGCTGATGAACGCGACGATATTAGCTTGGTCTATGTGAACTGGGTTGAAGGTGTAGCCATGGCCCACGTGATGCATGAGCTACTCGAAGATAGCCTCGACATGAACGTCGACCGCATGAGCGAGGTCACAGGCGGCGGTACCGCCTTCTCGTCCGTTGCTTCAGGCGCTGCCGACGTGTTCGTCGAGGCTTGGCTCCCCATTACGCACAGCAGCGCCATGGAAGAACACGAGGGCGAACTGAAGAAAGTCGGCCAGTGGTACGATCGTACAACCGTGGGACTGGCCGTTCCTGCGTACACCGACATCCACTCGGTGGATGATATCGCCGACCACCGCGACGCTCTCAATGGACGCATTCACGGCATTGAGTCCGGCGCTGCTGTCAACCAGCAAGCACGCGATATCCTTGCCAATAACAACATCGAAGGGTTCGAGGTGCTTGCATCGAGCGGACCCGCTACCTGGTCGCAGCTGCAGCGCTCTATTGAGAATGAAGACCCCATCATCGTAACTGGCTGGCAGCCGCACTGGAAGTGGGGACGCTACGACCTGCGTTACATTGAAGGAGCCCAGACCGGCCAGACCGATGTGTTTGGCGAGCCCGAGGACATCTTCGCTGTCGCTCGGACCGACTTTGACGAGCAATTCCCTGAGCGCGTAGTTCAGTTCTTCGACAATGTGAAGGTTAACGACGAAGAGCTGAATGCGCTCATGCAGCCCTATCGTCCCGACGCCGACACCGACGACCCGTATGAGGCCGCCCAGCAGTGGATTCAAGACCACCGCGAAACGGTTTCCAGCTGGATCCCTGATGACGTAGAGGCTGCCGACGACTTCACCGCATCTCGCTAATCTCGCATCGCATGGTCCACTACGCCGGAGCCTACTGGGCTCCGGCGTATGATTGGACGTCCACCCGATCCACCGTCGCACAGTATTATCTCTGTATTATCTCTGTGCGGATTCTAACCGCTTTTACTTTCGTTCTTCTGTGAAGAACCTACTCCCCCATGGCTAAACTGACTACAACACTCTGTCTCATCCTTGCACTTGTCGGAATGCCTTCCGCGTTTGCGCAGTCCGATAGCGTTGAGAGCACGGATGCCGCCGCATCAGACGACGCGTCCGAGAGCGCAACAACCACGCAACAGGATGACGAGCCTACGCTCGACGTGAACGTAGGCGGCTCCATCAGCTTCAACACGCTGTTTCGCAACTACGGTGCCGATACGCCCTTCGAAGAGGGGGCCGACCGTGTGCTTAGCGACGGCGCGTTCACGTTCGATACCTTCCGCATCAACGCCAACGGAAGCTACGGCGACCTCACCTTCTCGACCGAATACGCCATCTATCCCGATGCCTTCGGCGGGCTCTTTATCCATCATGGATGGGTCGGATACGCCTTCAGCGATGCCGCTGAGGTGCAGGTCGGCGTGAGCCAGTCGCCGTTTGGCATCCAGCCGTTTGCCTCCAGCAGCTGGTTCTTTAACAACACCTACTATGTGGGGCTTGAAGACCAGTACAACTCAGGCGTGAAAGCCCTCTTCTCGCCGGGCAACTGGGATATCCAGACAGCTTATTACATGAACCCGGCAGGCACCGACTTCTTCGGCACCACCACCGCCGATCGGTACTCGTATGACGTAGTGCCCGGTGCTGACAACCTCCGCAACACGGTGCAAGAACATCAGGGCAATCTGAAAATTGCCCGCACTTTTGTGCACGGCGATGATGCCTCAACAAAAGTTGGAGTTTCTGGACAGATTGGCCAGTTGACCAACCAAGGCAATCAAGACTTTGAAACGCCAGAAGACCCTGCTGCCGGCAACACCGACTGGCACGGTGCCTATGCGGTGCATGTACAGCAGCAGCTGGGCGGATTTGAAGCGAAGCTTCAGTTTGCGCAGCAGAATATGAACCCGCCCGTTGCCGATGGCGAGAGCACCGACTTCGTAACGATGGGGGCCTACGGCGGCACCTACCGCGTAGCCAGCGACATCGACGTCTACTCGACGAGCCTGTCGTACACCATCCCCGTAGACATCGGGCCGATCTCGGCGATCGCGCCGCACTACGACTACAGCCAGGTCGTGAAAGACGTCGACGGCTGGAACGACAACGTGTCACACATCCTCGGATTCACAACCGCAGCCGGACCGCTCTTCGCGTACACCGATCTTATCATCAGCAAAGGGCATCCCTTCAACCAGCCCTTCGATGAAACCTTCGGCGGCGTCATGGCCCAGCAAGCCGACAATGAGTGGCGCACGGCCTTCAACATCAACATCGGGCTGTACTTCTAACACGGTCCCTGTTGCACGTTACAATGGCGCTGCCTTGCTACATGCAGGGTAGCGCCATCGTTTTTGTGCACGTACTCTTTACAGCTTTACAGGGTCAAGGGGGATGCGCACGCGGATCTTCTGCCGCGTATTCCTTTTCACCGTTGTCCGTCTATCTATTGTACTCAATCTTATTCTATGTCTGATACGCCCTCGCTCACGTCTAAACAGCGCGCCTTCTTGCGCGGCGCCTCGCACGACCTTGATCCGGTTGTCCGTATTGGCGACAGCGGACTCACCCCTGGCGTCGTTGCCGCGGTTGAGGAAGCCTTCAACACCCGGGAGCTGCTCAAAGTGAAGACCCTGGGTGGCTCACCCGATGACGTGCGTGCTCTAAGCAACGACCTACTCGACCGCATCGGCACCGGCGCGTCGCCCGTTCACGTGGTACAGATCATTGGTAGCATTATGATTCTGTATCGCCCCTTCCCTGAGGACCCCGAACTGGAATTGCCGTGATGGAAGGATTCGAGTTTGAGACGCTTGGAGGGGTAGACGTATGAAAGGCCCGCGCGAGGTCCTCTCTCCTCCATACCCACACTCACACGTTCGTCTCATCCGGGACTTCAGCCCAACCGTCCTGGTTGATCTCGGCCATGATCGGAAAGAGCTGGTCGAGCCCTTCGTCGATCTTGGTCTTTGCAACGTGGTTAATGTAGTTACTCAGTGTTTTAAGGCTGATCAGCGCGTTGATCTCGTAAAGATGCATGCGCGTAATGCCCCGCTTTTCCAGCTGAGCCAGGTCATCGTCGTTTAGCCAGCCTTCCTTATCGAGCATGAGGCGTGTGGCCTGCACGACGGCCTTGAGCCGCTCATCAGCCGGCAAGCGCCCCTGGTTGATGGCTTCGATGCTCTCCTTAGACAAGCCCGCAGCATAGCCCAGCGCGGCGTGCGTGCGAGCACAGTAGTGACAGTCGTTATAGCGCGAGACGGTTAAGATAACAGCCTCCCGTTCGTCATCCGGAAGCTCTCCCTCTTCCATCAGCTCCATCGCCGCAATATAGATCTGCGCGACGGCAGGGTTGTGTTTGTTTACGACCTTAATGATCTCAGGCACGAGTCCGTAGTATGCCTGAGCCATCTTCACGGAGCGGTCGAACTGGGTCTTGCTGGGCGTAGCCATCGGAGCGTTAGGACGTTGGGAGCAGGAAGCGACGCAGGAGTGGCGGGGCGAGGGTCGTGCAGATGGTTGCTCGACAGAGCGCTACCCCACAAACAGACGCTGGCGCCGGGTCGTCTTTGGTTTCTGGAAACGATTTCCCAGCTGATCGTCGATTGGTTTAAGCGGAGCCTCGACGGCGAAGTTGCTGATATGGTGGGTGAATGCCGTCATCTTCTTCATCCCCGTAAGCGCAAAAATTTCGTAGAGGTCACCGCGCGTCACTCCCTGGTTTCGGAGCTGTTTTATATCGTCTGGCGTAAGCCATGCGCGCTTCTCACACGAACGATGCGTAGCTTCAACGAGCGCCTGGAGACGCGTATCATCGACGGCTTTCCCGTCCAGGAGCTGTCCGACAAGCGTTGGGGAGAGGCCCGCATCCAGCGCCATACGTGCATGCACCGCCGCGTCGTACCGGCTGTCGTGGATGCGTGCAAGCTCAAGCAAAACCGCCTGCTGCTCACGACGCGAGAGGACCCCGTTCATCAGCGCCTCGTCGGCAATCAGATATACCGCAGCGGGCGCCGCTGTATATGCTCCCGTTTCCTTAAAAAAGTTGGGCACAACGCCGTACAGACGGCGCGCCTCCTCATGCATCTGTGCTGCCGACGGCTTATCCATATCCTCGATTCAATTACATAAACGTTTACATAAAGCGTATTAGCAACATATACTTGCCAAATGATAGCAGTTATATGCCACGATGTCAATAAAACTTGCCATACAGTCTACAATACGAAGCAAATCTCAGATCGGATGGTCTTTAGACGCTAATCGAGATGGAGATATGGCGGACCTTTGCCAGCACACAGAAATTCAGGAAGTTATGTAGCTCTGAGAAGCCGTCAGAAGACCTGCGCCGCTGACTGCAGCTTGCAGTGAGCTTTCAAGGGCTTTCAAGGGCTGCTCTGAATGGGCAAAATCAATAAGCAGTGGCGCTGCCCAATGCTCAATATCTGCTCAATATGAGAGCGTGAAAAAGTCTTCCTCACGCTCAGCATGAAGTTCCAGCAGGTCGGCCTGCGTAAGCTGCACAAGGATCGCCGATGCTTCATCAGCAGATAGGTCGGCCATGCGCGCAAACTCAGCAACCGTTACGCGGCCGTAGTCTTTGAGATAGCGCAGCAGCAGCGACTCTGCATCGCCAAACGACACGGAGAGGCCGTTCGAACGCATATCGTCTTCCATGAGCCGAACCGACTCTGGACTTGCCTCTACGCTCATATCGTCGACGCGGATGTATGCTATCTCGTTGTTGTTCGCCTTGCGTACCACATGCGGCTTTGCCGGACTCTCTGGTACCTGCACCACGAGCACGTCGCGGCGTGGTGCAATAACTACGCGGTTCGTATGATACGGCACGGGGGGCTCACACCAGTCATTGATTGCTTGGCGTAGGATGAAAGCCTCTTCTGCCGCATCGTCGACGCCAACCAGTGTGCCATCGTCGTCGACGCCCAGCAAGATACGTCCGCCTTGCGTGTTGGCCAGTGCAACCACCTCTTTTGCGATACGCTCCGGGCGTGGCACTCGGTGTTTGAACTCCAACGTTCGGCCTTCTCCGAGCGAAACCAGTTGTTTGAGTTCTTGAAGCGTCATAGGCGGTGCAATGCAATCGTACAAACAAACCCCGAGATGTGACAGGATTCCAGAAGAGCAGTAACGACCAGAAACGAGGAAGTTGTACCCGCGCAGTTAGTCTTTTGCGTTTCGTTGCACTTCAGGATGCACGCTGAGGTATGCTTTCGGTAGCATCTGAAGCGATCATTCCACCGCTATGGTAGGCTACGGTACTGGTACGCAGCAACGGCGAACGTCTATCTGGACGGAAGACATCTTACGCAGATAGGGGTTTCCAGAGGCGGCTTACCCCCGTGCTCCTTCAACGAACGGTCGTACCTCAGGCTTTGGATCACGCGCCATTAGCCGCTCCATCAGCGCGTGCGGATCGGCGTCTTCATGCAGAATAGCATACACGGCAGACGTAATGGGCATGTCGACCTCATTTTGATGGGCCAGCCGGTAAATGGCTTTCGTGGTGTAAACGCCCTCCGCAACCATGTGCATAGCGTCGAGCGCTTCGCCGAGTGTCTGCCCGTGCCCCAGTTGCTCGCCCAGGTGACGGTTGCGGCTGTGTCCGCTCACGCACGTAACGACCAGGTCACCAATGCCTGCAAGTCCGGCAAACGTTTCGGGGGCGGCTCCGAGCGCTGTTCCCAGTCGGCGCAGCTCGGCCAGGCCTCGGGTAATGAGTGCAGCTTTTGCATTATCGCCGTAGCCTACGCCATCGCAGATGCCCGCTGCCAGCGCCAGCACGTTCTTCGCTGCACCGGCCATCTCCACGCCGAGTCGGTCGGTATTGGTATACACACGAAACCGGTCTGTCATGAACAGGTCGCGGACTGCCTCGGCCCACTCTTCTGTGGGATGCGCTGCTACGACCGTTGTAGGGGCATCCAGCGCGACCTCTTCGGCATGGCTTGGCCCCGAAAGCGCCACACAGGGAGGCAGGTTGTGATGATCGGCCCACACTGCCTCCATCACTTGCGTCATGGTCTCGCCCGTTTCGCTATCGATTCCCTTGGCAAGCGAAACCGCACAGGTGACCTCCCCGAGATGCCCTTGCAGCATCGTAGCTACGCTGCGCACTGCGTGTGAGGGTACGGCGAGGGCCCACATCGGCGCCGCTTGCGCCGCAACACGCACATCCGACGTGATGTGCACGTCTTTGGGGAGCACCGTGTCTGGCAGGTACGTTTCGTTGCGGTGCGTGCTACGCATCTCGTTGACCTGCTCTTCTGAGCGGCTCCACAGGCACACGGTTCGACCGTGCCTCGCCAGATGCACAGCCAGTGCCGTGCCCCAGCTGCCACTTCCCCATATCGTCAGGTCTGCGTTTTTCATGCCTACGTGTGCGTTGCAAGTAGAAAAGATCGAAGAGTAGATGCCAGCGAAAGCACAACCGGCGAAAGCACAATGTGCAAGCAGCGAGGCGTAGGAATGCGCATCTGCAGCAGCCTATATCTCATCAACCCACGTTATATCTCGTCGCGCCCAATCATGCCTTTTGCCGGACGGAATGAGGAGAATTGATTTTCTTCTCCGGCTATGAGTCTCCGTATGTTGGAACGGTGTGCAATAATGATACCCAGCGCCAGCACAATACCGACCACCAGTATGCTTATGTTCAGTCCCGTACCAAAAACAAAGATCTGCACAGCAACGGAGACGGGGAACGCGACCGCGCTAATCATTGAGGCCAACGATACATATCCAGACGGAAGCAGCACCGCAACGAAGATCGCCATAACGACCAGCATCGTGAGCGGTGTAATAGCCAGCAAAGCCCCTGCGGTCGTTGCAACTCCTTTTCCGCCATCGAAACCAAGGTAGAGCGGAAACATGTGACCTACGATCGCTGCAAGGCCTGCCAGGAGCGCAACGACTGTTGCTACCGTATCTGCTTCCCAGCTTCCCATAGACGGGAGTGCCCCCAATCGCAGCTGTGAAATGACGCCAGCAGCAAACGCTCCTTTGCCCATATCGAATAGTAGCGCACTGGAACCAACTTTCCACCCAAGCACCCGAAATGCATTTGTTGCCCCAGCGTTGCCGCTTCCGTAGTCCCGTACGTCAATCCCATGCACCATCTTTCCCAACCACACGCTGGATGGCACGGAGCCAATGAGGTAGCCAAGAACGAGGATAACGGCAAGGGTTAGCATAACTGCAGCGCTCGAAAGCGCGAATGACCAAAAGAACCAGGCGGGGTAATGTGGGGATGTCGTAACGCGCTTGGTAGCGCTTTTTGTTCCTCTCTGCTCCTTGGTCGCATCAGTGCTGCGCTACCTGTTGGCCGCGTTATGCCGCCGGCTATACTGCCGAAACCGTTCCGATGTGCACAGGTGACGTGCCTTCCGCCACGAGGGCATCGGTTATTGCCTTTACCTGCTTCTCAGGGACAGCAAATACGAGTCCGATTCCCAGGTTGAACGTGCGGCGCATATCTGACTCCGGCACATTCCCGGTCTCCTGAATGAGATCAAAGATTGCAGGACGCGTCCATGCACCGTAGTCCACCTGCGCCTCGAATCCGTCCGGAATAATCCGTGCAAGGTTGCCCGGCAGGCCTCCGCCTGTCACGTGTGCGATGCCGTGTACCGAACCGGCCTCGCGCGCTGCACGGATGGCGCCAAGGTACGACCGGTGCACGGATAGCAGCGTCTCGCCTACTGTATCACCGCCGAGCGCATCGACCGGCTCGTCGATAGCGAACGCCTCGAAGAGCACATGTCGTGCCAGGGAGAACCCGTTGGTATGGAGGCCGGTCGAGGGCAGCCCGAGCAGCACATCTCCAGCCCGCACCTCCGACCCGTCGATGATCGCTGATTTGTCGACCATGCCCACAATCGTTCCGGCCAGGTCGAAGTCGTCCGCCGCGTACACATCGGGCATTTCTGCGATCTCGCCGCCGATGAGCGCGCAGCCATTCTCCTTGCACGCTGTGGCGAATCCTCCGATCAGCGCCTCGGCCCGGTCCGGATGCAGCTCGCCGGTGGCATAGTAGTCCAGGAAGAAGAGCGGCTCGGCCCCACAGGAGGCGATATCGTTGACACAGTGGTTCACGAGGTCCTGCCCGACCGTGTCAAAACGCCCTGCGCGCCTGGCGACAAGCACTTTCGTGCCCACGCCGTCGATCGAGGAAACGAACACAGGCCGGTCGTACCCGGAAAGGTCGGGCTCGAAGAACGCTCCGAAAGCGCCAATGTCGGCGAGTACGCCGGATGTGAAGGTCTCGCGCACGGCAGACTTGATGCGATCGACGCTTTCGTCTGCCGCATCGATATCGACACCGGCGTCTTTGTAGGTGGCCATGGTTCAGCAAGCGGATAAGTTAGGGAATGCCCGAAAAGAAACCTGGGGTAGCAACGCTGCGGCTACCCAAGTTCCTCGATCACCGCATCAATACGGCGCAGCGCTGTTTCGCGCCCCATAAGTACCACCAGGTCAAAGATGCCGGGCCCGTACGTACGGCCTGTAATGGCCAAACGCACCGGGTGGATGACCTTACCCAGCCCTACGTCATGAGCATCGGCCACGGTGCGCATGCCCTGCTCTACGGCATCGCGGTCAAACGCCGGGGCCTGCTCGTACGCTTCCGCCAGATCGCGCAGAAGGGCCGCAGAGGTCTCTGACCACCGTTTCTCTACGCATGCCTCGTTGTACGAATCCGGATCCTCAAAGAAGTAGCGATGCTCGGTCATCACCTCACTGATCTTTGAAACGCGGTCTTGCACCAGCCCGGCAATGGCAACGATGCGCTCGCGTGTGATGGGGAGGCGCTCCTCGGCAATGTGTTCACGCAAGCGATCAGCGAACACCTCAATGTCCATGTCGCGCAGGTACTGCTCGTTGTACCAGTTGAGCTTGTCCAGGTCGAACTGCACCCCGCTCACCCCCACGCGGTCGAGCGAGAACGCCTCAATAAGCTCCTCCATCGAAAAGATCTCCTGCTCCGTACCCGGATTCCATCCCAGGAGCGCCAGGAAGTTAAGCAGCGCTTCTGGCTCGTAGCCGGCTTCGCGGTAGTCGGTCACGAAAACGGGGATGCCCAGCTCGTTGCTGTCGCGCTTCGAGAGCTTACCGCCTTCAGGACTCATGATGAGCGGTAGATGCGCAAACGTGGGGGGCGTCCAGTCAAATGCATTGTAAAGCAGCACATGCTTGGGCGTAGATGGGAGCCACTCTTCGCCCCGAATCACGTGCGAGATGCGCATGTGGTGGTCATCCACCACGTTGGCAAGATGGTACGTCGGGAGTCCGTCGGACTTCAGCAGTACCTGGTCGTCAAGTCCGCCCGTCTCAAAGGTAACCGTGCCCCGCACCTCGTCCTCAAAGCGCACGGTTTCATTGCCCGGAATCTTCAGCCGCACAACATGAGGGGCGCCCTCATCCAGCAGCTGCTGCACCTCGTCTTCACTCAGCGAAAGCGAGTTGCGCATCTCCATGCGTGTGCTGGCGTTGTAGGCCGGCGAAGGGTTCTCGTCGGAGGCGTGGCGCTCGCGCATCGCTTCGATTTCTTCTTCTGTGTCGAAAGCATAATACGCGTCGCCGCTGTCAATCAACTTCTGCGCGAAGCGCTGGTAGAGGCCCGAGCGCTGCGACTGGTAGTAGGGCTGATGCGGACCGCCCGTACCCGGCCCCTCATCGTACTCCAACCCCGACCATGCCAGCGCACGCATCAGGTCTTGCTCGGCCTCCTCCACGTAGCGCGACTGGTCGGTATCCTCAATACGCAGAATAAAATCGCCGTCGTGTTTACGAGCGAACAGGTAGTTGTACAACGCTGTGCGCAGCCCGCCGATGTGCAGACGTCCGGTAGGACTCGGAGCAAACCGCACACGAACCGGGGCAGAAGCAGAATCAGCCATAAAGAAGGAGGAGCTATCTTGAATGGAACAGAAAACGAGGAACAGTCGATAAAGCAAACGCTTCGTTCGAGAGCATCGGTGGTGGTAGCCCTCGGCCAACCGGGCAGTTCCGTATCTCCTGTGCAATTGCCGGGCAATGCAACGGAGCCTCACAAACGGAGCCTGCAGAATGCCGAGGCAGCACTCCTGCTCCTCCCACCCCGTACGCTGTAGAAGTATGACCCGAAGGTCTTCAGCGTGAGCTGCACGAACACGCGAGCTGCATGACCACAGGTGGCACACTGTTTCTTTCATTCCGTACTTGTTCTATCGCCTCTGATGCGTACCCCCCCGCTTCTACTCGCCGTGCTCCTAATGGGTACGGCCCTGTTTGGCGCATGCCAAACACTTGCGCCTGCGCCATCGTCCACCGATCGCCCGGTTGCCACCTACGACGGGGGCACGATCACCTACGAAGCGCTACACGCCGCCTGGAATCGCCAGCATACCGGCACCGCCGTCGCCGACACGACGCAAGAGCTGCTTACGTTTCTGGACCAGTATCTTAACTACCGGCTGAAGGTTCATGAAGCGCGTCAGGTGGGATACGATGCGCAGCCCGCTGTGCAGCAGGAGATTCGCGACTACGTGCAGGAGCGGGCCCGCCCGGCGTTTCTGGAGGCGCACGTTACCGCTCCGCTACTCGACACGCTCTATCAGCGCCAGCAACAGGAAGTTCGCACGCGCCACATTCTCATCCGGGTCGACGAGAACGCTCCGCCCGAAGACACCCTGGCGGCGTACAACCAGATCCATGCGCTCCGCGACTCCGTACAGGCGGGCTCCGACTTTGCAGCGCTTGCCCGTACCGCCTCCGATGACCCGTCTGTCCAGCAGCGCGGCCAGCGCGGCTTTGAGGGCGATCTGGGCTACCTGAGCGCCGGCCAGCTGGTAGATTCGTACGAAGACGCCATGTATCGCCATCCGGTTGATGCGCCTCCCGCAGTGGTACGCTCCCCCTTCGGATACCACCTTATCGACGTGCTCGACCGGCAGTCCCGCATGCCACGCACGCGTATCGCTTACCTGCACATCCGCCCCGACGACGACACGCCGGCAGCTCGCGAGGCCGCCCGGGCCCGCATCGATTCGCTTGCGGCCGCTCTTCCCCCCGACAGCACCGCCTTTGCTGAGGCCGCCCGCCTCTACTCTGATGACGCTCGCACGGCCGAGAATGGCGGCGAGCTGGGCTGGCTATCCATTCAGCAGTACGTGCCGGCTCCGTTCCGCAATGCCGTTCGCGCTCTCGACACCGATGGGGCCATCTCAGAGGTCGTTGTGCTGGACACCGGCTTCTACCTGATTCAGCGCCGCGCCGCCGAGCCGCTTCCGTCGTTTGAAGAGGCTGAGCCTGAGCTCCGTACTCAGCTCGAAAATATGCCCCGCACCGAGGAGCGCCGCCAGACCCTGGTGGATACGCTGCGCGCCGCCCGGTCGGTTACGGTAGACACTGCGGCGGTGCGTACTGCGCTTGGCGCCGAATGGACCGACCGCGCGTCGTCGATGCTTCAGACTACGCCCGACTCAACGGTGCTGGCTGCCGTGCAGCCCCCCGCCTCATCAGCTGCCGGCATGCAGAGCCCCGATACCCTTCGGCACGAGGGGCTACACCGCTACCTGCGCAGTCATACGGACCTGCGCACGGCTTCGGTGGGCGAGGCGGTAGATCACTGGATCGATGATACCGTGCTCAACCAGGCCGCCATCGCCTGGGCCGCGTCGCAGCCCGACTTGCGCCAGGAAATCGAACTGTTTACCGACGGACTGCTCGTGTTTGAGCTTATGCAAGACTCGGTCTGGACTGCACCGGACGACGTTGCACCGGAGGCTACGCCAGCAGCGCTTGCCCCCGACCGGTACGAACAGGCGTATGTCCAACGTTTACGCGACCGGCATGCGGCTGAATTGTATCCGCAGCGCCTACGCGAGCAACGCGCTTCCACTCCGTAACTTTCGTTTCTGTTAGCTGAACGCGTACCCTATGTTGTACCTGCTGCGCATCCCTCTAACCCTGCTATGTGCCAGTTTGCTGCTTACCGCATGCGGAAGTGAGCCCCCTGAGGATTCTTATGCGGCTCGCGTGGGCGACGCGTACCTGACCGAACAAGAGCTCTCGGATGCGCTGCAGTCGGTGGCTGTAGATGGCGACACCGTGGAGGCGCGCCGCCAGATTATCGAGCAGTGGGTCACGCGTACGCTACTGCTGGACGAGGCCGAGCGGCTCAACCTGGAGAGCGAGCCGGACGTGCAGGCCCAGCTTGAGGAGCAGCGGCGGTCGGTGCTTATCAACGCGCTTACAAACCGCATCTACGAGAACGCGGAGATGGACCCCGACCGCGACGACGTTGCACGCTACTTTGAACGCCATCGTGAGCAGATGCGCCTGCGCGAGCCCTACGTGCAGTTGCGCCACCTGCGACTGGATGACGACGAAACGGCCTCTGAGGCTGCGGCGACGCTTCGCGAAACTCCGGACGCCTGGGGAGCTGTCTGTGAGCGCGATGTTCGCAACGCCGAGCAGGCCTGCCGAGTGGGCAACCTGTTCTTTCCGATACGGCAGCGCATGACCGAAGCGCCTTTCTTGCGCGAGCGTGTGGCTGCCATGGATGCTGGCGACGTGGATGTAACGCGCAGTGAAGACACGTACCACGTGTTGCACTTGGTCGAACGCATAGAAGCCGGTCAGGAGCCGGAGCTGGAGTGGGTGGCTCCCGAGATTGAGCGCCGCCTGCGCACGCAGTCGCGGAAACAGATGTATGAACGTGAGGTTCAACGCCTGCGTAACGAAGCCGAGGCGCGCAACGCGCTCGACGTACGCTCACGTCCGTCTGATGCGTCTGTCCTCAACGAACGCTCTCGCCCTATCGAAGGATCTGACGAGTCTTCCCCTAACGAGTAGCCCTATCCGGAGTGCACCTGCCGGGCACGCGCCGAACGCCTGCCACAGATGCTCGTACTATTTTGCCCGTATGCTTCGAACACGGTATTTTAGCTTACCCCTTTGGCTCAGCGCTTCGTTCAGCGCTCTCGGCCTGTCGGTGCCTCAATCCTCGTAGCACCGGCCCGGTACACCTTCTGTATTCTTTCTTTCTGGTTTTGACGCCTGCTCATGATGATCCGTTCGCTTTCTGCTTTTTTCCTTCTTGCGTGCGTTACCGCCGCAGGCCTTGTGCATGGATCGCACGCCCAAACCCCGTCTGACAACCGCGAGATCGTTGACCGCGTGGTCGCCGTTGTCGAGTCAGACGTTATCCTGAAGTCAGACGTCGACCAGATGGTCGCGAGCATGCAGCAGCAGCGTCAGCAGCGCGGCGAAGCCTCTTCCGAAATGTGGAGCGAGGGGCTGAACCAGCTCATCAACCAGCGCGTGATGGCGGAGATTGCACGGCGGGATACGAACATCACGATTCCCGACGAGCAGGTAGATGCACAGCTTGAGCGCCAGATCCAGCAGATGGCCGCTCAGGCCGGCGGCGAGGATGCACTTGCCGAGATGTACGGGCAGACGCCTGCCGAAATGCGTGAGAGCTTTCGTGACGAGTTTCGCGACCAGATGCTTGCCGACCAGGTGCGCCGCCAGCGCGTAAACCGGGTACGCATCACGCCTTCGGAGATCGAGGAGTGGTTCAACCAGATTCCTGAAGAGGAGCTTCCTATCCTTCCCGCATCGGTCCGCATCTCTCACATCGTGCGCTACCCGGAGCCAACCGAGGAAGCCCGTGCGGAGGCAGAAGAAATCATCACAGCGATTCGTGACTCTGTCGTTGCGGGCGGCGCCTCTTTCGAAGAGATGGCCGAGCAGTTCTCGGAAGACCCTGGCTCTGCCCAGCGGGGCGGGCGGATCGATAACATCAGCCTGGACGGATTTGTGCCTGAGTTTGCGGCGGTCGCGGCACGCATTCCTGAAGGCGAGGTCTCGGAGCCGTTCTACAACCCGACGCACACCGGCTACCATATCTTGCGCGTGAACGAACGCCGCGGCAACACTGTCGACCTTAACCACATCCTGATTCGCGTAGACCGCCGCTCAGCCGATGAGTCGCAGACCATCGAGTTTCTGAACACGGTACGCGACTCGATTCTGCACCACGGCCAGCCGTTTGAGCGCATGGCCAGCCGGCACTCCCAGGAGACCCGAAGCGCCGACATGGGCGGACGCGTGGTTGATCCGCGCACCGGCACGCGCGACCTGGCTATCGAGCAGTTGGGGCCCTCCTGGCAGCGCAGCCTGCGCGGACTTGAGGAGGGTGAGATCAGCGAACCCAATCGCGTGCGTCTGCTCGACGGCGACCGGGCGTTCCACATTGTAAAGCTACATCGCCGCGTACCCGAGCACCGCGTGAACCTGGAGATGGACTACGAGCGCATCCGTCAGTTTGCATTGCAGGAGAAGCAGGCCCGGGTGCTTGAGGAATGGCTACAGGAGAAACGGGAGGAGTTCTACATCAACATTCTGGTAGACGACCCTGAAGCGCTTATGGCCTCGCAGTAATGGTTTCAAGGCACACGCCTGGCTGCCACCGCTTGCTCACGAGCAGGAAGAGGCCAGCAGCCCGGTCGATGTCTTCCCCCATCTGCCCCGCGTCTTGTTCGCCTACCTTCAACCCGCTGTATGCCTTCTCCCGAACCCTCCTCCGTCCCCTCGACGTCCTCGTCTTCTGAAGTAGACGGCGCTGCCGTTGCCGCTGTAAGCGACGCCTATGACGCGCTGCACAGCGAAATCAGTCGTGTCATTGTTGGCCAGGATCGCATCATCACGCAGGTATGCGTCTGCCTCTTTGCACGCGGCCACACTCTGCTCGTCGGTGTACCGGGGCTCGCAAAGACCCTACTTGTGCGCACGCTGTCTCGCGCACTGAACCTGTCGTTTAGCCGCATCCAGTTCACCCCCGACCTGATGCCGAGCGACATTACCGGCACGGACATCATTCAGGAGACGGCCGACGGACAGCGCCATTTCGAGTTTGTGGAGGGGCCCATCTTCGCCAACATTGTGCTTGCCGACGAGATCAACCGCACCCCGCCCAAAACGCAAGCTGCGCTGCTCGAAGCAATGCAAGAACGCCACGTAACGGCCGGCGGGAAAACCCGTCTGCTCGAAGCGCCGTTCTTCGTACTCGCTACCCAGAACCCCATCGAGCAAGAGGGAACCTATCCCCTCCCCGAAGCTCAACTCGATCGCTTTATGTTCAACCTGTGGCTCGACTACCCTTCGTTCGACGAAGAGGTCGACGTGGTGCGTGCCACTACAGCAGACGCTCTTCCCGAAGCACGCGCCGTACTCAGCGCCGAGGAGGTCCTGCGTCACCAGCAGGTTGTGCGTCAGCTCCCCGTAACGGACCATCTTATTGAGTACGCTGTCGACCTGGTGGCTCGCACCCGTCCAGACAGCGATCGCGCCCCCTCGTACGTAAACGACTACCTGCAGTATGGCGCCGGGCCGCGTGCCTCGCAGTACCTGATCCTCGGTGCGAAAACGCTGGCTGCCTTTGACGGGCGCGCCACCCCGCTCGAAGAAGACGTGCGCCGCATCGCACTGCCCGTACTTCGGCATCGCATTGTGACTAACTTCAATGCGGAGGCGGATGGCGTGTCGACCCAGGATGTCATTCAGCGCTTGCTGGAGGCGTAAAGACGTTGCTCATTTAGTCTTCTGTACTATCAATGCCTACTTCCCCCGACCCCGACCGCTACCTACAGCTCACACTCACCCGCCGCGAGTCCTTCACTGAAGACATTGCGGTACTGCATGTGGAGGCTCCCGAACCTGTGGAGTTTACCCCCGGACAGTACGCGACGGTTGGTCTCACTGTCGATGACCTGCCGCGTCCGCTTCTGCGTCCCTATTCGGTGATCGGCACGCCCAACGACACGCACCTTGAGTTCTACCTCGAACGCGTCGACGACGGACGCCTTACCCCCCTCCTCTGGGATCTTGAGCCAGGCGCTTCGCTCTGGATGCGTCGCAAGGTAGTAGGCCGGTTCGTGTTGGATACCGACGTGACCCATCATGTGATGGCTGCTACCGTGACGGGTGTGGGTCCTTACGTTAGCATCTTGCGCACCTGGCTCAGCAGATCCGAACCTGAGCGGCGCGACGACCGCTTTCTGGTGATCCATGGCGGCAGCTATGCCCGTGAGCTGGGGCGCTACCAAGAAGAGCTTACAGAGTACGCCGCGACCCACAGTGCCATCGACTACGTACCCACCGTGAGCCGTCCGCACGAGAATCCGGACTGGGTGGGTGAGCGGGGGCGGGTTGAAGATGTGCTTCGCAAGCACTGGGACGCTGCCGGATTTCCGCTCGACGACACCGCGCTGTACACCTGCGGGCACCCGCAGATGATCGACAAGGCCCAAGCCATCGGCCAGCGGGCCGCTCTTCCTGACGAGCGCATCCACGAAGAGAAGTATTTTGTAGAGCGGCGCACTACGGCGTAGATGGTGTAGGTGGTTCTTTATCTCTCCGCACCGAGGTACGGCCCAACGGGTTCAATGCCGCTGGTTCGACGAAGGAGTGTTCTTTCCCGATCGAGTCGACGGGAGCTCATCGGTACCAGACCTGAGTTGGTTTTCTCCCTTCGCACTGCATATACATTTGCAGCTACGCGCCCCTGGCGCTTTGCTCTGTAGCACGCTGATAGGCAGGCTGTTGCTCTATGTGTGCCCGCATCTCAAGATAGAGTGGAGCAGCCACACGGTTTGGAAGCAGCGACCACAGGTAACGCACAACAGCAGCGGTCCATATCCGAGTTGCTGCTTTGTACCGCCCTTTCTCCCATTCACATGCCGCTGCATGAAGCCGAATAGACGTAGGCTTCCGGCACTCTGCAAAAAGCAATGCCTCCTTAAGGCGCCTGTTGTCCGCGCATTTGCCCCGCGCAATTCTCCGCCATCGCCAGAGCAGTTTCTCGTACTGCCGATCCATCTGCTGGATGTCTGAGGTCACTTGGCTCTCGTGCACCCGGTACCGCGATAACGTTGCCGGCAACCGGTGGATCGGCGCCTCAAGCGCCATCTGGATGTATAGATCGACATCCTTCAGGCCATCTGATAGAAGTGCGGTGTCGTTAAATCCATCTGTTCGTGCAAATACCGACTGTCGTATCAGCATGCACGAAGGAATCATACCGCAGTGTGTAAGTATTGCGTTGAGCGGTGTCTCGGCTGCGTCGTCAGGCAGAACACGTACTCCGAAGCGAGTAGGCACGTAGCGACGGTGCCAGCCGTTCTTGAAATGACCAGGCAGCGGCTGTCCGCTCTTGTCAACGACTTCGAAGCGCCAGTGCACCACACCGACCTGTGGACGGGCATCAAGGTACGCCACCGCACGTTCGACTGCTTGCGGCATAAGCGTATCGTCAGCATCCAAAAAGAGCAGGTAGTCAAATGCATCGGCGACCTGTGCAGCGGTGCGGTTGTTCGCGACGGCCTGCCCCTTGTTGGTCTGGTGCACCGCATGCCGGCGTGGGTCGCTATCGGCACAAGCATCAAGAATAGCCGCGGTTTGATCGGTACTCCCGTCGTTTACGAGTATATGCTGCCAATCTGTGAACGTCTGATCATCGACCGACGCGATGGCCTCCTCAACAAATGCTTCTGCATTGTAGCAAGGCGTTATGATGCCGACGGAAGCAGGACTTATATCTTCCTCGATATGGTTACTTGAAGCAACGCTGTATTTAGTAGAAGTAGGCATCTGGTCTCTTTGGATTTGACGTCCAACACTATTTGCTTATGTGACTTGCCTTAACACCGTCTTACTTTTTCTTTGAGCATTTCATCAAGCACGCTGCCACTGCTTCGTGAGCGCACGCATCCACGTGCGGGTTTCGTGCGCCGTTGCGCGCAGGTAGCCCGTTGCCTTGCGAGCCACTCGCTTTACCCGACCATTGAATAGACCGGTATGGTAGTCGTGTGGCGCTGCATCAACAGACTGAAAGGGATGTGTACCTGGCACGAGCATCTCCATGGTCTCAACACAAAACACAGGCTTTCCGCTCCATTTCGCAATCTGGCGTGCTTGGTGCAGACTGCTTTCTATGAACAACTGGTACCGGTTTTTTGACCGATACACTTCCGCCTTGTATGCTCCGTGGCGCCGATCCGCGTCGCGTGCGGCTGCGTCAGATTGCATCATTGTAAGCTGCTCGTACTCTACGCCGTGATCTGCGAGCCACTGCTCGGTCTCTGCCCGATATTTCTCCAGTCTACATGTTACAATACGGGCCACCCTTTTTGTGGGCAGCAGGTACGGAGCGGCCTCCTTGAGAAACTGGCGGTACGCCGGTCCGTCATCATCCTGATGCGGGTCGGGATCGCGGCAGAGCACGCCATCCATGTCCAGGCAACCATGCTCTACGCCCCAGGAGTGCATGATATTCCACTCGAAGAGATAAGGCATGTGGAGCTCAGTGCACTGCACGTCGAGCTCAATATCAGCCTTTGGGTCACTGTAGATCGCCCCGACGAGTATATTATGCCGGTCTTGAAGTGGTGCAATTTGTTTGTATACCTCGCGCATTGCACGTCCTGTCGACACGCAATCGTCGAGAACAAGGATTTTACACCTCCCCTGCCGCAACTCTTTTTCAGTGAGGCCCTGTCCTCCACGTGGTCCGGAGGACAGCAACCGTCCTTCCAAGAGCCCCTGCAGATCAGTAAGTGGCAGATTGCGATACAGCGCCACCATATTCGCAGGAAGCATTCCACTTCGGGGCACCCCCACGATTAGATCAAGGTCGCGCGGTAGGGTGGCGCTCCATGAGCGCACGTCATTAGAAAGATGAGCAATGCTTCGGTAGTTCATAAATAGCTATGCAATAAGGTGACGTGGGAGAGAAACCGCAGTTTAGTAGTGAGAAACAGTCACAGGCACATTGCTCCTTCATTCTCGTCTGTCGGATGTAGTCGGTAGACTTCTATCACGACGAAGCAAACACCGAGCGGACAAGGTGCCCTCCCATTTTTCGCAACTCAAAAAGACTCGGACGGCTGGTCGCAACGTTCAGTCCGCGCCGAAGCGAAAGGGGCAAGCGGTGCGCCCATGCGCGGGCAGCGGCGATCTTCGGGACGTGGGTGAAGAGCACGTCGCCCCATCGTTCGGCAATACGCGCTGGCGTAAACGCCTCGGCGCGGCGCCGGCCGTGTTCAACCATTGCACGATAGCGCTCTGGATCTGCACGAAGCGCGTCGACAGCCTCCATTGCCTCGGAGAGCGTTCGAACTTCGATATAGTCGAGCGGACTCTCATAGAGCTCTTGGAAGGCATACTCCGGCCCGACAATCGCTGGCACACCGGCATGCCACGCATTGATAAGCTTGGAGGCCGGCTTTTCGCATCGCTGTCCACCATCGCCATGCAGCGGCCGGACCGCAAGCATGAGGTCGGCCTGGGCATAGTCGTGCCACCGCGGTACAGCGCCCTGCGTGTGCTTGGAGGCAATCTCGAACGTGAGCCCGCGATCTTCCAGAAACGCATGCCACGCATCCGACCGGAATCGTTTATCGAGACTTCCGAACCCTCCCTTGAAGGTGATATGTTTGATCGTGGTGCCGCGCGCTGCATCGCGCGGGATGATACCCGGCTGCGGCCAGTGCGGAACGAAGAAGCTGCGCTTGCCGTCGGCAAAGCGTCCGTTCTGCACGATCTCAGCGTCGGCCCACGACGACCGAAACTCAATGACATCGGCTCGAACCGTCACGAACGTAAGCGCACGATGCACTTCGTCGTACTGCTGGTTCAATGCCTGAAGGCTCTCCTCTTCAGGAATAAAAACTACGATACCCGTGTCGGGGAGATCTGCGTCAATGCGCACATCGTACCCATGCGCCTGCATATGCAGGTAGGTCTGCAGGATCCAGGCGCGGCGCCGCTCCTGTCCCTCAACGCTCCACGGCTCCGGATCGGTGAGCGACCACGTGTGGCATCGCGCCAGTTCATCGGGATAGGGATAAAAGAAAGTGACCGGGGGGTGTGTCATTTGTAAGTCGCAAAGAGGTATTCAAGGAAACCGCCCCTACTGTAACAGGCGTGTTCGTAGCAGCGTCATCACGATAGCGACGCATTAACCGCTTCTATGATAGCCTGTCATCTTTTATGCGGAGAATGGCGTCTGGAACATCCCGGTGTCTCTTCTGGCGCATATGAATGAGGGACACTTGGCTCTATACACATGTACCGTTCATCTTCCGGACGAACATGCCAAACAGACCTCCTTGCCGTCCCTCCCCGGTCGGGAGGTAAAACTATGGTTGCACACCCGCGCAAGTGTCCGCCCCTCGTCAACCGCCCTACTCCAGGTGCGTAGGCAATGCACTCACCCTCGTTTGTGTCCAGACAAAACGACATGGCATTCCCCCCCGCATCACACAGCTGGCTCCCCTGGTGGGCAAGCGTCGGTACACGTCCGGTGCGCCCTTTCTGGCCGCGTACCCGGTGGCGTCTTGCCAATCCCCCCGCGCATCCCCCTACGCTCTACCTTACCTTCGACGACGGCCCCACCGCTGTTGCTACCAATCCCATTCTCGACCTGCTTGACCGCTATGATGCCCGTGCCACGTTCTTCGTAATTGGGCACCATGTCGAGGCCTTTCCCGGTCGCATGCGCCGCATCGTAGCGGCCGGCCACGCCGTGGGCAATCACACGTTTACCCATGTGGATGCGTGGCGCACTGCATCGTCAACGCTCATCGGCGAGATCGAGCGCACCGCGCAGGCGATCGAAGCGCACACGGGCTGCGCCGCGCCGCTCGTGCGCCCGCCGTACGGCCACCTGACGCCTGCGCTCTGCCGCTGGGCCAAACGCGAAGACGCACACGTTGTGATGTGGGACGTGATGCCGGCCGATTTTCAGCGTGGTGCCTCCCCTACGTCAGTTGCTCGCTTTACGGCGGCGCATGCCCGTCCCGGAAGCATTGTCGTCTTACACGACAACCCGATGACCGAACCCGTTACGCTGGGTGCACTTGATGCTATCCTACGCTGGGGCCATGCTCGTGGCTGGCGCTTTGCGGCGCTTCCTCCTTCATTTGAGTAAGCATAGCGGGGAGACACTGGAGGCTCACAAGCAACCTGTTTGGCGTGTTGTTTAGCGTGCTCTCGCTTTATCTGCGTGTCTTCTACACCTCCCCCGAGAGGCAGCATTCGCGAGGGAATAGCCATCCTTGCAGCGCTCAAATATTCCAGTTCAAGCATTTCTCCACGAAAAGCGCGCAAACCCTGCCTGCATGCAGAAACTAAACGTTACAGGGACGTTATCAAACTACTGATTACTCATCCGATCCGTTACACTATCAGCTATGCGCCATGCCTGACCCTCGTGCGCTAACCAACGACCCCTTCGACGCCCGTGATACGTTTGACACGGGGTCGGGAGAGGCTTATCTATACCGGCTCAGTGCTCTTGAAGATGAAGGATACGAGCTCGACCATCTTCCCGTCTCGATTCGTGTCTTGCTGGAGTCCATGCTCCGCGAATGCGACGGCACGCTCATCACCCAAGATGATGTGCGTCGCTTTGCCCAGTACGACCCGAGCGCGCCCGCCGAAGAAGAGATTCCGTTCGTGCCCTCGCGCGTGCTGTTGCAGGACTTTACCGGCGTGCCCGCTGTGGTCGACCTGGCAGCGCTTCGCTCTGCTATGGAACGCCTGGGGGGCGACCCGAACGAAATCAACCCCCAGGTGCCGGTGCACCTGATCATCGACCACTCCGTGCAGGTTGACCACTTCGGCACCACCGAAGCGATTCAGCTAAACTCCGAGATCGAGTTTAAGCGTAACCGCGAGCGCTACGAGTTTCTGCGCTGGGGCAGCGAAGCATTTGAAAACTTCTCGGTGGTTCCGCCTGCAAGCGGTATCTGCCACCAGGTCAACCTCGAATACGTCGCCCGCGGCGTGTGGACGCGCCCGACCAATACAGGCATCGATCTGGCGTATCCCGACTCGCTCGTCGGTACCGACAGCCATACCACCATGATCAACGGTCTCGGCGTGCTCGGCTGGGGCGTAGGTGGCATTGAAGCCGAGGCGGCCATGCTGGGGCAACCCATCTACATGCTGATGCCTGAAGTGATCGGCGTGAACCTGACCGGTGAGCTGGCAGAAGGCGCTACCGCTACCGACCTCGTGCTTAGAGCAACCGAAATGCTGCGCGAGTACGGCGTCGTTGGCCGTTTCGTGGAGTTCTTTGGGCCAGGCATGCAGACGCTCACCATCCCCGACCGTGCCACCATCGCCAACATGGCGCCGGAGTACGGAGCAACCATGGGCTTCTTCCCCATCGACGATGCCGCACTCGACTACATGCGCCGCACCAACCGTTCGGAAGAACAGGTGCAGCTGGTCGAGCGCTACACGAAGGAGCAGGGGCTCTTCCACACACCGGACACCCCGGCCCCCGAATGCCTCGACGTCTTGGAGCTCGACCTGAGCACCATCACGCCCAGCGTAGCCGGTCCCAAGCGTCCACAAGATCGCATCACGGTACCGGAGCTGCCTGAAGAGTTCAACGAGTCGCTCACCCGCGACGCCGGCCCCATCGGGTTTGGTCTTGACGACGACGCGCTCGACAACACCGGCGCGTATAACGACGGCACCTACGAGCTTGACCTCAAGCACGGCGATACCGTTATCGCAGCCATCACCAGCTGCACGAACACCAGTAATCCATCGGTGATGCTCGGCGCCGGACTCATCGCCAAGAAGGCCGTTGAGAAAGGACTTACAGTGCCTCCTTACGTAAAGACCAGCCTGGCCCCCGGCTCAAAGGTTGTAACTGAGTATCTCGTGGAGGGCAACCTGATGCCATACCTCGACCAGCTCGGGTTCAACACAGTGGGATACGGATGCACCACATGCATAGGAAACTCCGGCCCGCTCCCCGAGGCCGTCGAGGAAGCCATCAAAGACGGCGACCTGATCGTAAGCGGTGTGCTCTCTGGCAACCGCAACTTTGAGGGGCGCATCCACTCGCTCGTGCAGGCGAACTATCTCGCCTCACCGCCGCTTGTCGTTGCGTACGCGCTGGCTGGCACGGTCGACATTGACCTGACCAGCGATCCGATTGGCACCGACAACGCAGGCAACCCGGTCTACCTTGAAGACATCTGGCCCTCCAGTGACGAGATCAAGGCCATGATCGATGAGGTCGTGAAGCCTGAGTTCTACAAGAACGAGTACGAAGGCATTGAAGAATCGAACGAAACGTGGAATAACATCTCGATTCCGGAAGGCTCGGTGTACACGTGGGATGACGAATCCACGTACATCCAGGAGCCGCCGTTCTTCATGGACCTCACCCCTGAGGTACCGCCAATTAAGCCGGTCGAGGGCGCGCGCGTGCTCGTGAAAGCCGGCGACTCGACGACTACCGACCACATCTCGCCTGCAGGGGCCATCCCCGAGGATTATCCCGCTGGTAAGTACCTGAAGGAGCGGGGCGTAAAACCGTATGCGTTTAACTCGTACGGCGCGCGGCGCGGTAACCACGAGGTTATGATGCGCGGTACGTTTGCTAACATCCGTATCAAAAACGAACTGGTACGCGATGAAGACGGCAACGTGGTCGAAGGCGGCTTTACTCGCAACTTTCTGAACGATGGCGAGATCACCACGGTGTTCGACGCGGCCATGGATTACATCGATAACGATGTGCCGCTCGTCGTGCTCGGTGGCAAAGATTACGGTATGGGCTCCAGCCGCGACTGGGCCGCAAAAGGTACCATCTTGCTCGGCGTAGATGCCGTAATCGTGGAAAGCTACGAGCGCATCCACCGCTCGAACCTGATCGGCATGGGCGTGCTGCCGTTGCAGTATAAAGACGGCGATACCGCCGAATCGCTCGGTCTCGATGGCACCGAAACGTTCGACATTCCGCTCGATGACGATCTCGAAGCGGGTCAAGACGTTGAGGTCATCGCTACGAAGGAAGATGGCACGGAAATCCGCTTTACGACGGTGAACCGCTGCGACACGCCTGTAGAGGTAGAGTACTACCGCCACGGCGGTATCCTGCACTACGTGCTGCGCGACTACCTGAGCAACGCGCCCGTTTCTGCGTAACAGTCGACACCCCACGTGTCGCGCGCAGTACATCCGTGTGTACCCCTTCGTACGCGCTTATCTCTATAGACGTAACCACACAAGCGCCCCGTCTCCCCTATAAGGGAGCCGGGGCGCTTTTTTTGTTTGCACCGTACCTTCAAGTTGTTATCTTGCCACATGCGTAGCATGCCGCCTCAGCACGATGCTCGCTTTGGCCGGCACGCCCAAACCGCAAAAGGCTCTCAAAATTATCTTCTAATCGAGACGCCCCCGGTTATGTAGGATTTGCATGAAGCCTCTTGTACATTGTTACTTCTGATAGAAACAAAGCGGCTATTTCTGCACACCGCCGTCAGGGGTGCCTGATTCGCAGCCCATACGGGGCTCCATCCACTGTTAACGTCCCCTAATTATGGACACCCTCTTCGAAGCCATCCTTTTTTACGACGATCTGTCTGAGGAGAAGCGTGCCGCTGTGCGCGACCAGCTGAACGAGCATCCCGAGATGCGGCAGAGCCTCGTCCGGTGGATGCAAGTGCGCACTGCTGTGCGCCAGCAGCTGGAGGCCGACCTGCCCGATCGTCACCTTCTGGTGCTCTACGCCCTCGACCAGGCCGGACTCGGGCACACCCTCGACCCGGGCGAGCGCGAAGCACTCAAGGAAGCCGCTCCTCGCATAGAGTCTGCACGAGATGCGCACCCGGCCCTTCAAGACGTCATCCAGCGCATTCAAGACGAGCAGGTTGCCTTTGAGGAAACGTGGGCAGAGCACGTAACCGAGGTACAAGACGCGCAACCGGCGCATGCCGACCGTAGTGCACGCGCACCCGCCGGGCGCCACACAGAAGACCGCTCCTGGGCCTGGCGCCTTGCCGCCGGCTTTGCGATGCTCTTCATCGCCGTCTCTGTGATCTTCTTTCTGCCCAGTGCCCCCACAACGACTACCGTCGATGTCGCAGAAGGCGAGGTTCGCACCCTCACACTTGCCGACGGCTCTTCCGTGCGCCTGAGCGGCGTCACCCGATTCACCTATCCAGATGAGGTCCCCGAAGGCGACGCCCCCGCATACGTTGTATCCATCCAGACCGGCAAGGCCTTCTTCGAGGTGCCCGAGCACGTCGACCGCTCATTCATCGTTGAAACCCCTACGGCACGTGCCGAAGTCATCGGCACCCAGTTTGGCGTCGACACAGCCCCCCACCATACCGATATCACGCTTGCTGAAGGCGCTCTTCAGATTGGTGCCCCCGCAACCTCTGCCTCCGAGATGATACAGCTCGCCCCCGGTCAGATGTCGCGGGTTGAACGCGACGAGTCCCCCTCGCCCCCCCAGTCTATCGAACTGAATGAGTCGCTGGCATGGACCGGCCTCTTCCTCTTTCGCCAGACCCCGGTCGACGCCCTTGCAGACCAGCTTAGCCGTGCATACGGTGTCTCGGTCACTGCCGATGCGGACCTTGCATCGGAACGCATTACCGGTACGTTTGAACGCGATCAGCCTATTGGCGACATCCTGAACGCGGTGGCCGCCACCCTCGGTGGCGCTGTTGAACAGCCTGCATCCGATACGTACCGTCTCACCCAGGGCTCATAGCCCTTCGCATCCTGCAAAAAACGCCCTGTAACGTTCCTACGTAACATTCCTATTAGCCCGTCGGTTTAGAGGGATGCGGACCCGCCCCGATGCAGTGTGGGTCTGCAGTGCGAGTCGTTTCTCTACCAAGAACAGCAGGTCGCCCAATGGGTACGAGACTACTCGTATGCGTACCGTATCCATTCCATTGGCTGTTTGGCTTTGACTCGCTGGCTTGTTTTCTGGGTTCTGGCTGTGCTGGTTGTGCTGTGCAGCACCATGGCACGTCCTGCTCACGGACAGGCTGCCCTTACGATCGACGAAGGAACGCCTCTCTCCGAGGCATTGAGCACGCTACGCACGCAAACGTCGCTCGACGTTGTCTATGCCGACCGGCTCGTGCAAGACCGCACCACGTCCTGTCGCTACCAGGGAGCAGAGCCGCTTGATGCGCTGCAATGCGTTCTTGACGGCACCGGACTGCAAGCCGAGCGCATCCGTCGCAACCAGTACGTGCTCGTTGTCGAACCGTCTTCCCCGCCTGAAACAGACCCCTATGATAATCGGCGTGTCTCTCTGAGCGGTCGCGTACGCGACGCAGACACCGGCGAAGCGCTGCCAGGCGCTAACGTTGTGATGCGCGACATGCAAGCCGGCACCATAAGCGACCGAAGCGGCTACTTTGTGCTCTCCTCTCTTCCGCCCGGCCCCTACCGCGTGCGGATCTCTTATCTTGGCTATCAGCCCGCCGACACAACACTCACCGCTGGCGGTGGAACAGCACGCATTGCGCTCGCCCCTCGCTCCATCGAATCCGAAGGCATTACCGTGCATGATCGCACAGCCGGTGTAGCCGCACAGGAACCCATGGCCGGGCATGTGGCGCTCGCACTCGACCAGATCGATGCCCTGCCCTCTCTTGGGGAATCCGATCTGCTTACCTCGCTGCAGTGGACCCCCGGCGTGCAGCGGTCGGGCGTTATAAGTGGCGGCCTAAGCGTTCGCGGGGCGCCAACCGACCAGAATCTATACCTGCTCGAAGGTGCGCCAATCTATCATCCCTGGCATGCCTTCAGCCTCATCTCTACCTTCCAGACGGAGACGCTAAAGCGGACAACCCTGTATCGGGGTGCTTTTCCCATCGAACACGGTGGGCGCCTGTCTGCGATTGTGGATGCGCAGCTAAAGGATGGCAACCGGACCGAACCTCGAGCACGCGCTGCAATCAGTGCCTTGAGCGGACGCTTTCAGATTGAAAGTCCGCTCTCGTCGAGCACGTCGTTTATGGTCGCCGGGCGGCAGTCTTATATCGACCGGATTGTCGGACGTGAGCATCCCGTTGAGCAAGGCGGCCGGCGCGATACCATGCGCACCGGGTACGTCTTCTACGACACCAGCGCCAAACTCACCACACACTTCAACGACCGGCATCGCCTCTCCGTTAGCTACTACCACGGGCGCGACGACCTGGACCTGCGCCTCCCGTTTGACCTTTCGCTTGACTTTTCGTCGTGGCTGCGCCCGACCAACCTCTTTTTTGAGGTCGACCAAAACTGGTCTAATCGGATGGTCAGTGCTCAGTATCAGGCGATTCCCGATGACGCTGTTGTTGTAAATCTTACCGGCTACTACTCCGGCTACCGTGCGAACGAGGCCTCCTTCGTGCAGCCCACAACGACAGCCTCTTTGCGCTCTGACTATGCTGTGTCGGTCGATGAATTGGGCCTGCGGGGCGCTGTCGACCTGTATTCGTCGATGGCGCACCAGTGGAAAGCAGGTGCCCATGTGTCGCACCTTGCTTTTTCGAGTAGCCTGAACAGTGAAGTGCAGCGCACGACCACCTCCTCCGACGTAGAGCTGCAGGAAACCAACCGACGCGCAGTGAAGCTGGCCAGTTACGCCCAGCACGCCTGGATGCCGACCCCACGCTGGGAGGTCCAGACGGGGGCACGCCTCAGCTACTTTTCAAGCGGCCAGCACCTGCACCTGCGTCCCCGCATCAACGCGCAATACATCGCCCACCCCGACTGGCTCACCGTGCAAGCCGGATTCAGCGGGCATGTGCAGCCGCTGCACCGCCTGCGCGACCGGTTCTCGCTCGCCTACGACCTTGTGTCTACACGCTGGGTCCCCTCCGACCGGAACGTGCGCCCGGCTGAAGGCTGGCAGGCAACGCTGGGTGCACGCAGCCGTCCAACGACCAGCCTGCGTCTTGAGATGAATACATATGCCCGGTGGACCCGCCACACCCTGATTCCTCGCGATGCGAGCCGGACCAAAGACGGCCTCGAAGGGCCAGGCATTGAACTGGGCGCGCTACTGGGTCAGTACACGACCGCTCGCGAGCGGGCCGCCGGCATCGAGGGCGAACTGCACTGGACATCGGGCCCCTGGCGCCTGCAGCAAAACCTCTCCCTGAGCCGCACGCTAACCCAACCGCTCTCTTCTTCATCCCCCGGCTACCGCCCTGCCGACCTCGACATTCCGTGGTCCATGCGTAGTGCACTCACCTGGAAGCCCGGTCGCTTCGAAGCTACGTTGGCAGGCACGCTGCGCAGCGGATATCCCCTGTCAACCCCCGTAGCCAGCTACCGTGTAGGCGATGTCGATGGATCTGAGCCTATTCGCTTTCTGCACCGTCCATACACCAATAACGACCGCCTGCCCGCATACGGTCGCTTAGACGCCTCGGTCGGATACCAGTTTGATGCGCTGGGCGGTGCCTGGCAGGCACGCATCCACATATATAATCTGTTTAACTACCGCAACGTAGTGGGCCGCACGTACGAATCGTCGGACGGCGGCGTTCTTGCCAATAATCAACGAGGGGTGCCCCTGCTTCCGCTGTTTGAGCTTCAACTTGCGCTGTAATCAATTCACCAACCTATGCCTCTTTCCTCGCCGCAAAACGCAGATGCCGCTGCTGGCCTTTCTTCTTCTGGCCAGTCTGGAGGCACTACGGTGCCCTTTTTGCTCGTCGCTGGGCTGCTCATCGTTGGACTGCTCGTTTCTGGATGCGACATGACTACTCTCGACGAGCCGGTGCCCGTCGTCGTGGAGGCCTTTGTGGAGACCGACCAGCCCCCGCCTCCCGTTCGTGTGCGCGCTGTGCAGTCGCTGCGTAGCAATGCGCCCGACGGCATCTCAGATGCGGAGGTACGCCTCACCATTGGCGGCCGTGCCGTCGCCTACCGGCCCGACGCGAGCGAGGCGGGGCGCTACGTGCCCACCGGTTCCGCAGATACCGTGCGAAGTGGCACTCGCTTCAACCTGGAGGTCTCTCATGCCGACGGCGTTGCGCGTGGACAGGGGCGTACTCCCCCTCGCATCCGTCTCGACAGCGTAGTCACCACCGTTCCTGACGCGCCTGTCGAAGCTGTATCGGTAGACTCTCTGCGGCGCGACTCGCTCGATATTCCAGCGACTACCAACTTTATCTACCCCATCGAGGTTGAGGTGTACTGGACCGCCCCCCCTGCAGACTCGCACTGGGTGCGCACGGCGCTTCGCCCCGAAAACCAGCCGTTTAGCCCGCGCATCGTTGACTTCTTTATTCAGCCCGAGGCCGTCTTTTTAGAGTCAAGCCGTGCTGTGAGCGACTCCAATGCCGTCGTGCGGCGATGGAGCGGCGTCTACGCCATCCCCGTTGAAACATCTACCGATGCACTTCCCACCCATCGCCTGCTCGTACTTGCGGTGCGGGGCGATGCCGACTACGCGTCGTTCACCGCCGAGCGAGACGACCCCGACCGTCGCGAGCCTCCTTCGAACGTAACCGGTGCACTGGGTATCGTGACGGGCGTTGCCGTAGACTCGATTACGGTTGCTATCCCTTAAGACACGCTCTATCTGCCCTATAATCTTAGCACAGCTACCTTCGCAAACCAGGCTGGGTCTACCGGAACGTTTGACGGGCGGTTTGGAGTATGTACATGCTACAGATCTGTATATTCCTGTCGAACCCTCTTAACTCATCTACATCCCGCCCTCTCTGATGCCCACAAACGCCACGGTTACCGCACTTAGTGTACAGAAGAACAACCCGAACCGGGTCTCTGTTTTTCTCGATGGCGATTTTGCGCTGGGCATCCACCAAGACCTGATCGTCAAGTATGACTTGCACACCGGGCGCACCCTTACCCCCGATGAGCAGGCGCAGCTCGAAGCCGACCAGCGCCTTATCGACGCAAAGCAGACTGCGCTGGAGTATCTTGCACACAAGCCGCGGACCGAGGGCGAGGTGCGCACACGCCTGCAACGCGACGACTACGCTCCTGCCCTCATCGACGACACCATCGACCGCCTGCACGAACTCGACTACCTCGACGACGAGGCGTATGCCCGAGAGTATGCGACGAACCGCTTTGCCAACAAATCGTATGGTCACCATCGGATACGGCGTGAGCTCCGAGACCGGGGGGTGGCTGCGCCCTTCATCAACCGTGCACTGAACCAGCTGGAGGCGAACGTTGACTTTCACAGCGCGGCCCGGTCGCTCGCCGAGAAGTACTGGCACCGCGTAGCCGACGAACCGCATCCCCTAAAGCAAGCCCAGAAACTACAAGGCTACCTGGTGCGGCGTGGCTATGCCACCTCAACCGCACGCGCTGCCGTCGACGCCGTTCAGGAAGCCCACAGCACACCGTAAGCCGGTTCTCTAACAGGCCCGAATCTTACGGTCGTGCTCTTGCCGTGCATGTGCTCTTTCGCCCTGACCGACTTTCGGTCACACTCGCCTTTCCTTACCTATGGAGATCTCGTCGACCTCGAAGCGACCCGCTCCCGTATCTACCCCGGGTGATGGCGCGCCGGAACGCACTAACACGTCTTCCGGGGGGGCACCCTCGCCGGGGAATGAATCGCGCCTGCCGACCAGCGATCGTGCCCTGCGCTGGGCCCTCGGTACGCTCTTTGTAGCCGCCGCTGCCGCGACCGTGTGGTACTTTCTGGGACTCTTTATCTACCTGGCTGTGGGCGGAATTATTGCCTACTTCCTGCATCCACTCGTCGACCGGTTTCAGGGGCTGGGGATGCGGCGCGTACCCAGCATCCTGACCGTTTTTGTCGTGGTGCTGGGTGTGCTTGGCTTGCTGCTTACCTTTATTGTCCCCTTCATTACCCAGCAAGTGCGCGATCTCTCGCAGCTTGTTTCCGTTGAGGCCGCGTCGGAGGCGGCGCGCTACCTGGAGATCTGGATCGGACAGTTCGCTGCCATCGAGCCCGGTAGCATCGAGCAGACCGTGCGCGAAACGCTGCAATCCCTGGCCGAGGGCGATCTGGTCGAGGGCGATCGCGTTGCCGAAACGATCGGCTCGATCGTCTCCGTATTTACTAACATTGTCTACGCGGTTGTCATCATCCCGTTTATCACGTTCTTTCTACTGAAAGACGGCGTAGAGCTCAAGCGCAGCATGCTGAAGTGGGTCCCGAACCGCTACTTCGAAATCACCCTTGCCGTAATTGCCAAAGCCGAGGCCAGTCTTGGGCGCTACGCCCGCGCACTGCTCGTTCAGTGTACCAGCGTGGCCGTCGTAGCCTCATCCCTGCTGTGGGTCGTCGGCCTGGAAAATGCGCTCGCCATTGGCATCTTCGTCGGCGTTGCCAACACCATCCCGTACTTCGGACCGTTCTTCGGATTTCTGGTGGGCACCGTTGTGGGTATCGCACAGACGGGCGACCTCTCGCTCGTGCCGGGCGTAGCCGTTGCAATGGCACTCACCCAGCTCTCCGATAATGTCTTCTTTCAGCCGCTGATCTTCTCACGCGCAGCCCAGACCCATCCACTCGTTATTCTATTTGTGGTGCTAATTGGCGCCCAGCTGGCCGGACTCATCGGCATGCTCGTGGCCATCCCGCTTACCACCATCGTGCGGGTCATCGGAGCGCAGATCTTGTGGAGCGTCCGAAACTACCATATTTTTCGCACGACTACGTAGCGCACATCGGATCGCTCATTCATTCGTAGCTTACACGCTTAAGCGTCTTCTTGGCTGTGTTTGTCATGCGGCTGCGGGATGCATGCGCCCCGCCCCCTTGTATACTTTTGCTCACCCGACTTCAACTGGCCTATGGCATCGTCTGCCCTGCAACGCGAACAAACGACGGCACTGACCGAGGCAGTTCAGGCCGTGCGCGCACGCACCAACCTCGCCCCCGAGATGGTGCTGATTCTCGGATCGGGACTCGGCGACCTGGCGCATGAAGCCGACACAGACGCTGTCGT
>NZ_JARWGJ010000082.1:0-38476 GCF_040409695.1 Longimonas sp. | reverse complement strand
CCGTCGCGCTTTGAAACGGACCTTCCGGGGACCGACGAAGCTCCCCCGCCTGACTTGCAGTAAGCGTAACCAACAGCGCTATGTGGAGGCTGCACCAAAAGCCTGCATAACTGCCGCTGCATAACTGCGGCACAGCGCAAGCGACGCGCTACTCTACGCGCTACTGCACATGGCGGCGCCGACGTCGCCACGGACGTCCGTTGGAAGACGGTGTCGCCATTGGCTTTGCGTCTGTTTTCTGACTGCGCGTATGCGCCTCAGCCACAGCAGCCAGCGCTGCGTACAGGTCGAACGTAGCATCGCTCGGGTGGAGCGCTGCCGGGTCGAAATGCTCGTCTACAAAGTGCGTCGAAAACTGCCCTGAGCAGAACGCGTCGTGCTGCATCGCGAACTGACAGAACGGAATGGTGGTGTGCATCCCGGCTATTTCGTATTCACTCAAGGCACGCTGCATTCGCCGGATAGCATGGTCGCGGTCGCTTCCCCACGTAATGAGCTTGCTGATCATGGGATCGTAGTGGATAAGCACTTCCCCCCCCTCTTCAACCCCTGCGTCTACGCGGACCCCCACGCCCGAGGGCGCAGCATGGCGCAGCAGCGGACCCGGGTCGGGCAGGAAGTTTTCGGCCGGGTTCTCAGCGTAGACGCGACACTCGACCGAATGTCCGTCGATCGTGAGGTCGTCTTGCGTGTATCCGAGCGGCTCCCCGTTCGCAACCCGAATCTGCTCAGCCACCAGGTCGATCCCCGTAATCGCTTCCGTGACGGGGTGCTCGACCTGCAGGCGCGTGTTCATCTCCATAAAGTAGAAGTTCAGGTCGGCATCCACCAGAAACTCCACCGTTCCAGCGTTCACATAGCCGCAGGCTTCGGCAGCAGCCACCGCAGCCTGGCCCATCTCTTCGCGCTTCTCCGGCGTGAGAATGGACGAGGGCGCTTCTTCGATAACCTTCTGATGACGGCGCTGGATAGAGCACTCGCGTTCGAACAGATGTACCGTGTTGCCGTGCGCATCAGCCAGAATCTGAAACTCGATATGACGCGGCTGGTCGATGTACTTCTCGACGAAAACGCGTCCGTCTCCAAATGCATTCTTCGCCTCGCTCTGCGCCATCTCCATCGCGCGCGCGAAGTTCTCCGGGTCGCGCACAATGCGCATGCCTTTGCCCCCCCCGCCTGCGGCTGCTTTGATAAGCACCGGGTAGCCAATTTCTTCGGCCTTCTGCGCCGCGGTCTCGACGTGCTCAACCGCATTGGGCGTTCCCGGTGCCATGGGCACGCCAGCTTCCTGCATAAGAGTACGGGCTGCCGTTTTGTCGCCCATTGCGCGAATAGCGCGAGGAGGCGGGCCGATGAATGCCAGGTCGGCATCGGCACAGGCATCAGCAAAATCAGCGTTCTCTGACAGAAAGCCATAGCCCGGATGCACCGCGTCGGCCCCGCTTCGAGCCGCTACGTCAAGCAGGACCTCCATATCAAGGTACGATTCGCTGGCTGCTGCCGGACCAATAGCGTAGGCTTCGTCGGCAAGGCGTACATGAGGAGCAAGGCGGTCGGGCGTGCTGTACACAGCCACCGTGCGCAGCCCCAGCTCCTGACAGGTACGAATAACGCGCATCGCGATTTCGCCGCGATTGGCAACAAGAACGGTTTGGATCGAGCGAGAGTCCGTCATTTCGTCGGGGCGTATAGGAATGGCATGGATTATGTGATTCAATCCTTATTGCATACTGCAACATAAATTGCATACTGCAACATAATACGCGCCTACTGCACAACAGGCAAGAGCCGACATCATGCCGAACACCACGTACTACGACACACTCGGCGTCGAGGAAGATGCTTCGGCGCGTGAGATAAAGAAAGCATATCGCCGCCTCGCACGCAAGCACCATCCCGATCGTAACCCCGACGATCCGGAGGCTGAGGAGCGCTTCAAGGAAATTCAAGAGGCCTACTCGGTGCTCTCCGATAAAGAGAAGCGGCAGCAGTACGACGCACAGCGCCGCTTTGGCGGATTCGGAGGGCAGGGCGCCTCACGCGGCTTTGGCCAGGGCAACGGGCAGCGCCAGCGCGTCAATATAAACCAGGGCTTTGGCCAGGGAGGACTTGGCGACATCTTCGAGAGCTTTTTTGGAGGCGGGGGGTTCCGCGGCGGCTCCGGACAATCTGCGGATCCCTTCGCCCAATCGCAGCAGCGGCAACGTCGTCCGCAACAGCCGCGTGATGCCGAAACGCGCTTGCACCTCTCGTTTCAGGAAGCGCTTGAAGGGGGGCGTCAGACTGTAGAACTCCCTTCAGGCGAGTCGATACGGCTTCGCATCCCGAAAGGCGTGAAATCCGGATATAAGGTCCGGCTTCGCGGGCGCGGGCCTGCTGGCCCCAATGGCAAGCGGGGCAACCTGTACGTGACGTTCGAGGTGGGTAGTCATCCGCGCTACCGGCGCGAGGGCAACGACCTGCATCTCACCGAAACGGTGTCCGCGCTCGATGCGATGTTGGGCACATCCCGGCGGATCCCCACACCGTATGGTCAGAACATTAAGGTGACCATTCCAGCAGGTACCCAGCCGGGCGAGCGGCTGCGGCTGAAAGGGCAGGGCGTGCAGACGGAGAAAGAGACGGGCGACCTCTACGTACATATAGAGGTGCATATCCCCGAGAACCTGACCGACACGCAGCGCGAAACACTCAAGGCTGCAGCAGAACAGGCCGGGCTCCGGTAGAAGGAAGCCTTCTTCCTATCATTATGACATGCAATATGGCGTGCAATATTACGCCAGTTGGAGCCCCTATTGGAAGCATAGTGTGGTGCTTTCCGATCTTGTTACGTGGTTTTGCCCGGCTGAACGTCGGTTGTGTTGGATCATGTATCGCTGGCGAACAATTGCGCATGTAGCACTGCGCTGTAAGTAGCACTGCGCTGTAAGCATGTCGCAGCAGAGCATTCCAGTTAGACGCTTCCTGCCTATTAGTTGCTCGCCTGTATGATTAAACGCGTTGCATCAGCAATTGTCGTTGCCCTTTTTATTGTTGCAGGGGTTGCCCTTTTCCGAACCGTTCAGCTCTCCCACGATGTGCCCGACATCGGTCCTGTTGCGCAGCATGACTTTGATGAGGAGGCCGCTGTAGAACGGCTGTCGCAGGCCATTCAATTTCGAACCGTGTCGCCCCAAGATCCGGCTGACATGGAGGTCGAGGAGTTTGAGGGGTGGATCTCTTTTATCGAGTCGGCCTATCCGGCTCTGCACGAAACACTGGAGCGTGAACGCATCAACGAGTACACGCTGCTCTACCGCTGGGACGGAACCAACCCCGACCTGAAACCCGGAATGATGATGGGCCACTACGATGTGGTGCCCGTCGAAGAGAACACGACCGATGAATGGGCCTACCCGCCTTACTCCGGAGCGATTGCTGACGGATACATATGGGGACGCGGGGCGCTCGATGACAAAGGCGGCCTCATGTCTACCCTTGAAGCGGTTGAGTACCTGGCCGCGTCCGGATTCGAACCGGAGCGCACCATGTACTTTGCAGCGAATCATGACGAGGAGGTTGGGGGCCACGAGGGCGCGTCGATCGTAGCCGACACGCTGGAAGCACGTGGCACCGAACTTGCCTTTCTGGTCGATGAGGGCCTGCCCGTCGCCGAAGAAATCATCGAAGGCATTGAGTCGCCCCTGGCGATGATTGGCGTAGCCGAGAAGGGCCAAGTCACGCTGGAGCTATCGATTGTTCGCGAGGGTGGGCATGCTTCGATGCCGCCCCGTGAAACCGCGATCGGCGAGCTGGCCCGTGCTGTCCGCTCGCTCAAGGATAATCCGATGCCCGGGCGTTTTGCCGATCTGGTGCAGAGCACGTTCGACCCGGTATCACCCGAGTTGCCATTTGTGTACCGGGCCGCGCTTGCGAACCTGTGGTTGGCTCGCCCGATCATTGAACGCCAGCTGTCGCGCATCCCCCACACGAATGCGGCGCTGCGCACCACCATCGCTCCGACCATCTTCCGGGCAGGAATGAAAACGAACGTGTTGCCTGCACGGGCCGAAACGATCATTAACTTTCGCATCCACCCAAACGACACCGTAGAGTCGGTCATAGAGCACGTGGAGTCGACCATCGAAAACCCCAACATCAAGATTGAGAAGATGGAAGGCGCACGCAACGCGTCGGGCGTGTCGGACACCGAGGCAGTGCACTATCAGCGCCTGAAGCGGTCCATATGGGAAACCTTTGACGAGATTCCGATTGCCCCTTCCATCTTTGTGGCTGCAACCGACACACGGCACTTTCTGGACCTGACCGACAACATCTATCGCTTTCGCCCGATTCGTGCTACCCCCGATGATCGCGGACGCATTCACGGGACTGACGAGCGCGTCGGCATCGGTAATTATGTGGAGATGGTGCAATTCCAGATCCGTGCGCTCCATAACATGACCGAAGCCAACCCGGCCGAGTAGCCGCATCGGCGCCGCTTTTTCTTCTGGACCCGCAGCATCATGGACGAAGAACGCATCTCGCATCTGCACCCGTCGGACCTACGGGCCCTTACCCGGCTGATTACCGACGCCGTTGTCGGTGGCACCGATGTAACCGAGGCGGTGCATGCTGCTATTGCGCGGCGCATCGGCATTCGGAGGCGAGGAGAGGCAGAACGCATGGGCGGCATCTCTGGGCTGGTCTACAAGTCGGTGCGCAGCGTTACGAACACGGTCGCCCGAATATCGGACCGCGTGCTTGACCGTACCGAACCTTTTCTGGATGAGCGCCCCACTTCAACACAGCGCGACGCGGTCGTAGCTGCGCTGAATGGCATCCTGGGCGACTACCTGGTTGCCACGGGAAGTCCGATCGCAACCCCGATGGCGCTGCGGCGCGGCGGCACGACGCTTCCTGTGCAGCCCCATGCCCTTCGCAATCAGCTTGCCGAGCCCACAACGCGTCCGGTTGTGTGGATCCACGGGCTCTGCATGAGCGATCTGCAGTGGACGCGCAACGGGCACAACCACGGGCACGCCCTGGAACGTGACCTACCCACCACGTCAGTTTTTGCACGATACAACACCGGGTTGCACATATCGACCAATGGCAAGACGCTGACTACACGCCTGGAGCGGCTCGTAGAAGCATGGCCCACGCCCGTGGAGCGCCTGGCGCTAATCGGGCACAGCATGGGCGGGCTCGTAGCTCGGAGCGCGATCTACTACGCGAGCCGTAAAGGACATAGCTGGCCCGAAAAGCTGGATCCGCTCATCTGTCTGGGGTCGCCCCATCATGGGGCCCCACTCGAGCGCGGGGGCGGGTGGATCGATTTTCTGTTGGAGCGCTCCCCCTACTCGGCTCCACTGGCCCGGCTCGGCCAGATTCGCAGCGATGGCATCACCGACCTGCGCTACGGCTATCTGCGCGATGCCGACTGGCAGCACCCCGATGCCGATGTCGTCGGAGTGGATACGCGTCGTCCGGTACCGCTGCCCGAGCAGACCTCTACGTACCTGATGGCAGCCAGCACAGGCACGCGGCGAGGCGACCTTAAAGATCGCGTGCTGGGTGACGGACTCGTCCCGCTCGATAGTGCACTGGGGCGGCACGCCGATCCCGATCTTGCTCTACGTGTGCCGCGCGCGCACCAGCATATTATGTATGATACGAACCACTTCGACCTGCTGTACGACTACCCCGTTTATCGGCAGATTCGTACCTGGATGGCTCTTACGTAGTGTGTTGCCTGTGCGCAGCGTGGTGCCTGTTTGGGCTACCACCTGTGCCGGGCAGCCCTCCCTTTTGCCGGGTTACTTACACCAGACCAATCGTCTCGGTGTAGGTGCGCCCGAAGCGGTCGGTTGCTTCGACCCTGACTTCAGCCGCGCTGGGCGACGGTGTGGCGGCGAACAGATGGGCCGTTGGTGTAGGCTCAACCCACGTACGCCGTTCGGGCTTGTCGTCACCGCGATGCAGCTCTTCAGAAAGGGGGTCGGTCCCCACGTACGGCTCCATCTCACCCTGCTCGCTTCCATCTTCGTACCAGACGACAGACCACGCGTCGTCGGCATCCCATACGTTGGCGATCACCTGATCGGAGCGTTCCGGGTCGGCTCCCGGAGCGTACACACGCATCTGGTAGTCAGCGTCGTGCTGCGACGGCTGGTAGTGCCACGAAATATCGGTACCGTCGACCTCGTACACCGCGTATCCGTTGGGCGTGCCATCACGCGTAATCGGACCGGTCCACCACGCGCCGCACACGGTGCCTACGATGTGCTCATGGATGTTGGCGTGGCGCCGGTGCTCGTTCTCATGCGTATGCCCGGCGATAATGTGCGCTTCCGGAAACGGATCGAGCATCTCGTAGAGCACCGACCGGTTGATCGTCATGCCGCGCGGCGAGGGACGCTCATCTCCCTGGCGCTCGTACAGCGTGCCAAGCATTGGAATGTGGGCAAACACGACGACCGGCTGGTTTGTGTGAACCGTGGCCAGATCATTAGCCAGCCAGTAGAGCTGGCGGTCGTCTATGTGGCCGAAGTAGGAATCGGTATCACGCCCGAATCCGTCTTTGCCGGGCCAGTACGAGTTGTTAAGCACCACGTAGTGCACGTCGCCCCGGTCGAACGAGTAGTGGCCCGGGCCAAAGTGGTCGCGAAAGGTCTCGTAGGAGCCGCGATGCGCAGGGCTATCGAAGTTCAGATCGTGGTTACCTACAACCTGAAAGAACGGAATACCCATTCGATCTACCGCACGCTCGTATTCCGGAAAAAGCTCCAGGTTGTCGAACATCAGGTCGCCGTTGCCAACGCCAAACACAGGTGCCCCATTCAACCCTTGCACAGTGTTCTGCACCGCCGGGACCGTTTCGCCGTGGAAGCGCTCCATCTCGTACGTGTCTTCAGTCTGCGGGTCCGCCAGTACCAGAAAAGCATGACGGGTGTCGGACGTAGGCAGCGGGTCGAGTTCAAACGAAACAGACTGCTCAGGGTCGTCGCCCAGTGGCTCAAAGAAGCGTGCGGTGCCTGTGCCTGTCTGCGGGATTGCGTATCCTGCAGGAATCGAGATATAAACGTATGGCTGGCGCCCATCGGCTGGCAGCGTGAACTGTCCATCTGCATCCGTCTGGACCACCGAGAGGCCGTCGGTCACCCGCACGTTTGGAAGCCCACTGCCGTTACTTGTAACGCGGCCCGCAACGCGTACGCCCGCAGCTCCCGCACCAGAGGCCGACTGGGAACACCCAGTCGACGCGATGCCAAGGCCCAGCGCCCCTCCGGCAAGTCCGGCACGCTTCAGAAACGATCGGCGATCAAGGGTCGAATCGCTCATGGATAAGAGAAGTCAGGTCCAAAATAAAGACGACGCACGCATCAATATGCACAAGCGCATACTCAGGTGCATAATCAAGTCGTTAAGATCGCTCCACACGCTTTGCGTGGCTCCTCAGTAGGAACGGAGCACTGTATCTGAGATCGTATGGGGCTGTCTGATACAGCGTTATGGATCCCTTGCGATGGAGAAACGGCCTGCCCGCCCCGCTTAGAAGCACGATTTCACGCGTAGGACAGCGATATTCGCACTTTGAAGCGGATCCCAGCCGTAGGATAAAATGTTCATACGTGTACGTTACCCCTCTAATCATGCTATCATGAGGTGACCCTATGCCAGAAGAGGTTCTTTTTAAGTCAGAGCATGCATCTACTCGCTCAGAGGCAGCCGCTTACCTGCGCACCCTGGCCGACAAGCTCGAAGCCGATGGCGTCGTGCAGCTTTCTACAGGGGGCGACTCGCTCGACATGACCATTCCGGAGCGGTTCGAGTTCGAAGTCAAAGCCGAGCGCGAAACGTCGAAATCGGGTGGCACCCCCGAGCTCAGCCTGGAGTTAGAGTTTGAGTGGAAGGAAGGGGCCGAACATGAAGAAGGCGCCGGCACGCTCACTATCGGCTGAATGCTCCCCTACAACATACCCTGTAACGCATAAAGCCCGCAGCGGGCGTCGAGCCGCTGCGGGCTATTTCTTTTCTACTTTAGCAGCCCACTTTAGCCGCCTGCATTTGGGGGATGCATAGCGTGTGCTTCTACTGCTCATCCGGCGCGAATGCGGCAGGCAGGGCTTCACGAGCAAGCGCGCGCACCTCAGGCGCGTCATCTTGCACCAGGGCGCGTTTGGCGAGTGCCGTCAGGTCGCTCAGGCTCAGGGCACGAATGAGCGCTTTCGTAGCAGGTAGTGCCTCAGCATTTACACTCAGGTTCCGGATGCCGAGTCCAACAAGTACCGGAATAGCCTCTGGGTCGGCGGCAGCTTCGCCACATATGCTCACGGGACGATCGCCGGCGGCCTCTACGACTTGGCGGATAAGCTGCAGCACCGGTGGGTGGAGCGCATCTGAGAGCGCAGCAAGATCGGCATGTTCGCGGTCGGCAGCCATCACATACTGCACCAGATCGTTCGTGCCGATGCTGAAGAAGTCGACATGGGATGCCAGCTGGGCAACGGCCACCGCGCTTGCGGGCGTTTCGACCATAATGCCAACCGGTATGTTGGCTGCATACAGCGTGCCTACGTGGTTGAGCGCCGCACGCACGGACTGCAGCAGGCTGCGCGTCTTCCGTATCTCGCTTAGCGTAGCTACCATGGGAAGCATAAGCCGCACGTTGTGCGATGCGCTCGCACGAAGTACCGCGCGCAGTTGCGTCCGAAATAGCTCGGGGTGGCGCAGGAGCACGCGAATGCCGCGCATCCCCAGAAACGGGTTTGCTTCATCTGGGAAGGAGAGATAGGGAAGCGGCTTGTCGCCCCCGGCATCGAGGGCACGCACCGTAACCGGCGCCTTTTTGAACGGCGCCGCAACTGTTTTCAGGGCTTCCAGCTGCTCTTCTTCAGAGGGCGGCTCGGGTGTGTCTCCGAACAAGAACTCGGTACGGAGCAGGCCCACCCCCTCGGCCCCGCGCTCGGCGGCTGTTTCCGCTTCGCTGGGGTGGCTGATATTGGCAGATACTGTTACGACGGTGCCATCTGTGGTTGTTGCCGGGTCGTGCGCCTCAGCCAGATAGACCGCCGTGCGCTCATCGGCCTGGCGTCGTTTCGACTCAAGCTGCTCCACGCGCTTCGGCGGCGGGTCTACCCATACGTGCCCGGTGCCGCCGTCAAGCCCCAGCAGGGTGTTATTGTCGACGTGCTGCAGCGCGGCCCCGACCCCGAACACCGAAGGGATGCCGCGCCCACGCAGCAAGATCGCGTTGTGTCCGGTTGGGTTGCCGCCGGTACATACTACCCCGCGCACCTGTTCAGGGTCGAGGTGCGGCACGACAGACGGGGGGAGGTCGTCGGCGACGAGTATGAGTGGTCGGTCGGGCAGCGATACCACATCGGCCGCATCGTCAAGCAGTTCGAGCACGACCCGACGGCCCACATCGCGCACGTCGTTGGCGCGTGCCTGCATGTAAGCGTCGCCGAGCGAGGCATACTCCTCGGCGAGCGCTTCGGTAGCCCGTGCCCAGGCAAGCGGCGCCGGTTCGTCCGACTCGGTGATGCGTGTGCGGGCGGCACTGAGCAAGGCATCGTCTTCAAGAAGCAGGGCCTGCGCCTCCAGAATGCCCTGTACGTTGCGCGCACCCCGACGGGCTTGCATGCGCAGATCGCGCTGCACCAGCTTCAGTGCGTTCTGAAGCGCGGCCCACTCTGCTTCGGGCGACCCGTTTTGTGTGGTAGGCAGGTCAGGCAGGGCGGTGTGAAGCCGTGCCGCCGGGGCGACCGCCGTACCTGCATGCACAGGGAGGCCCGCCACGGCACCGTCATCCGGCAACGTGGACCGATCCGCAGGGGCTTCGTGCTGCGGCGTGGCCCCACCTGATTCCGTGGCGGGCGTGTCGTCGTCAAAACCGTGTGTGATGAGATCGCTCAGGGCTTGCAGCGCTTCTTCGGCATCGGGGCCACGCGCCGTGATCTGCAGGCGGTTGCCACGGCGCGCCCCCAGCGTTGACACCGATGAGATGCTTGTTGCCGAAACCGGGGCCCGGTTGTCTTCCAGCCGTTTGACGGTAACGACTGCGCTGAACTGACTCGCCGTGCGTACCAGTTGGGCGGCCGGGCGCGCATGCAGTCCATGAAGGTTTGTGAGCTCGACCTCGGTTGTATGCTCGGGCGCATCGTCGTACGAGTCGCCGGTGGCGGCACCTTCGCTGACAGCAGGCGATGCGTCGGGCGCGCTCCCCTCTTCAGTGTCGGGCGCATCATCGGAATCGCCAACATGCTGCTGCTTCTGGGCAAGCGCCTGTCGCGCCTCACGGGCTACATCATCAACCGCGTTTCCCATGCTCGCCTGAATGGCTGCAGCCAGAGCCCCCTCTACGAACGGCGCCGAAATCAGTCGCGTACGGCTGCGCAGGTCGTCGGGCAGCAGCTCAAGCGCCATGTCGGTGCTGAGCAGTGCACTCCCCATATCGCCCAAGACCAGCACTCCATCGCCTGTGTCGACCGACGCGATCGCTTGCATGATGTCGGTAGCGTCGGTGCCAAAGGCATCGCGGTTTTCTCCGGTGCCTGCAGCGATGGCGATGGCGACCTCATCGGTGGCCATTTCACGGATCAGAGGAACGAGCGCTTCGGCTAATGGGCGGCTGTGTGATACGAGAACCAGGCTTACCATAGAAGGAGAACGGGGCGTATCCGAAAGTACATATTGAGAGAGAGGCGTGCGAGTCCGCTACTGGAGTCCGCTACTGGTGGTGAAGAAGCGGCTCAGGCAACATCTTTCCAGGCTTCTGAGGCTGCTGCAACCAGGTAGTAGGTCGACGTGGCACCGGGGTCTTGGTGGCCTTTGCTGCGCTCTCCCAGGTAGCTGGCACGTCCTTTTCGCGCTTCAAGGGGGGTGGTTGCTTCCATGCCCGCCTGTGCAGCGTCTGCAGCCTGCGTTACGGCTTCGGCGAGCGGCGTGCCGGCTTCGGCGGCGGCTTCGAGCGTTTTGACAGCTGGCAGCAGCGCGTCGACCATTGTTTTGTCGTTGGGTTCGGCTTTTCCCCGCCGCTGCACGCCTTCAAGTCCGGCCCGAAACATGGCCGCAACGGCGTCAACGTCTAACTCCTCGTATCCCTTTGCTGCTTTTCCGGCGTCCATAAAGAACGTACCGTAGAGCGGTCCGCTGGCCCCGCCTGTTTTGGAGATGAGCGCCATCGCTACTGTCCGGAAGACCGCACTGGCATCTTCGTTGGCATCTCCTTCAGAACCACTGATCTGCTCGACGGCATGAGCGAGTCCACGGTTGAGATTCTGCCCGTGGTCGCCATCGCCGATGGCTGAGTCAAGTTTAGTGAGGTACTGGCGCTGTTCGGATACACGCTCAGCAAAGGCGCGCACCCAGGCGCGCAAGTCGTTTTCCGTAAGAGGCATAGGAGGCACAGCGGTTACACAACAGAGGGATACGAGGCAGGTCGACAGAACGGGTAGGCGAGGCTACATGCCCCAGCGCAGACCCGGCGTGCAGACGGGAGCATCCCAGAGGTCGAGGATCTCCTCGTCGGCCCGCATCATGGTGATTGAGAGGCCTGCCATTTCAAGGCTTGTGATGTAAGGCCCAACCAGGTTGCGTGCAACGGTGAGGCCGTGGGCTTCAGCGATCTCGGCTGCTTTGCGATACGCCAGATATACCTCAATGAGCGGCGTGCCCCCCATGCTGTTCACAAACAGAATGACGTCGTCGCCCTTCTTGAACGGCAGATCGTTCAGGATGGGCTCCATGAGGCGCTCAACGACCGCGTCGGCGGGCTCAATGTCCAGGCGTTTGCGTCCAGGCTCGCCATGAATGCCGATTCCGATCTCCATTTCATCTTCGCCGAGGTCAAACGTGGGCTCTCCTGCTGTGGGTACGGTACAGGAGGTAAGCGCCATACCCATGCTACGAACTTCATCGTTGCAGTGGATGCACAGGTCCTCGACGTCGTCGAGCGAGTAGCCGTCTTCGGCAGCGGCTCCGCATATCTTCTCAATGAGCACCGTTCCCCCCACGCCACGGCGTCCGGCGGTATAGGTGCTATCTTCGACGGCCACATCATCGTTGATCACGACGCTGCGCACGTCAATGCCGCTGTCTTCGGCCATCTCTTCGGCCATCTCGAAATTCATGACATCGCCCGTGTAGTTTTTGACGATGTGCAGCACGCCGGCCCCCGCATCGATGGCTTCGGTGGCCGCCTGCATCTGGTCGGGGGTGGGACTGGTGAATACCTCGCCCGGACAGGCGGCGTCGAGCATGCCCTGCCCGACGAAGCCGTTGTGCATGGGCTCGTGGCCGCTACCTCCGCCCGAGAGGAGGCCTACCTTCCCTTCGGGCACGCCGCCGGCGCGCATTACATAGGTGGGGTCGAAGTGGACCTCAATCATATCGGGATGCGCTGCAGCCATCCCTTCAAGAGATTCACGAACAACATCTTCGGGGCTGTTGATGAGCTTTTTCATAGCTGGTAGCTGAACTTGTTTGACAAGGAATGACTACGGATAAACAGCACCGCCACAGGCCCCCTCGAAGAGGCCTGTGGCGACTACTGGGCGGTAAGCGGGCGTGATTAGACGGTGCCCGGTACCCATACGCCTGTGCTGAAGGCGCCGGCGAAGTAGAGCACTGCGATGAGGAGCGTGCCGAACACGATAGCCGCTGCAGGCGGATCCACGTGGGTGTCTCCCTGCGCATAGAAGATGCGCTGGAAGAACTCACCGAACACAGCGCAGATCAGGCCAAACACTGACCCAACCACGAGCCCCATGAAGACGGTGCCATCAGCGAGATCACCGAGCATACCGGCACTTTCAATCGGCGAACCGACTGTCGCCATGTATGCCAGCGCTGCTGTGCTTGCAGGCAGGGTGATATGGTGTGTTACCGGGAAGTTGGCTACGCCCAGGTTCAGGAAGAACAGGCTTGCTGCGCTAATGCCGAATGCCAGGAACGGACTTCCCGTCGCAATGGCGATGAACGCTCCCAGGATACCCGCAATGAGACCGAGGAAGGCGACTGACCCCCAGGTGTACTGATGCGGAAGCCATGGCTCCACAGCAAAGCGATCGGTTGCTTTTTTCACGTGGTCGTCAACCGTACCCTCGGCACTCGGCTTTTTCTCTTCGCGCTCGAAGGGCGTCATGTCGAGTACGCCGTTGCCGTGTACTTTACCGATGACACTGTATCCTAAGAATGCTCGGTGCAGCAGTGCAGAGAGCACAACAGCAATCGCGATCGGATCCCACGGAAGGGCAAAGCCAGCCGATACGGCTGTGATAACCAGCCCGAGGATTCCAAAAAGTCCTCCAACAACGAGCACATCGACTTTGGTGCCGAAGGCGTAGGTGATGTTTTTCGCTTCGTGGAAGTCGAACCCGGTGTCCATGTAGCCCTGCTTTGCGGCATAGGCTGCAGCTGCAGCGCCGCCAGCGAAGGAAATGTGCGGACCAAAGACGGCCCCGAAAGCAATTTCGCCGGTCACGCCGCCAAGTCCGCCTGCTTCACCGGCGATAACCATGAACCCGGTAAAGATAAACGCAGGCAGTGCTCCGATAGACGCGCCGAAGGCCCCTCCGGCAAATGCCGCGAGGAGAAGATAAATCCAGCTTACTTCAAGTAATGCTTCCATAATAGTGTTGGGTCGGATATACGGTGGATAGAGCGGGGGCAGCAGACCGATCCGCGAAAATCACAGTGCGCAAAAAGCTCTGCCGTACAGCTGATGTGCTGCGAGAGAGCCGAAGGGGGCTATCCCGTGCGTCGATTTCTGAGGCACGGCTGAGAGCGTGCTATCCGGCACCATCCCTCTCCGGCTCTCGCCACAACACATTACAGCGCTGGGGGCGTTAGAACGTAAGCTGGGCACCCAGAATAAAGGCGTTGTAGTCAGCCTGCTCATCGGACTGAAAGTCCTGGAACTCGGCCATCAGCGTAAGCTGGTCGGTTACCATGTAGCGCGCAAAGCCCATGAACAGCTGGTTGGTGTTATCAAGTACACCACCAAACGGGTTGTCTGTAGCATCTTGGGATCCCTCACCGTAGCTAAACCCGAGAACAAATCCGCCAAAGTCGTAAGCGGCTTCTCCATACCACTGAGTACCATCAGCCTCGGCTTGGTTAAGTCCATTGCCGGATTCGGGGACGTCAAGCCCCAATCCAATCAGACCATCCGACCCAATGCCCTGGGTTTCGGAGTAGGAACCACTCAGCTGAAATCCTGAAACGTTGAGCCGAGCACCAACATCCCATCCGGTGATGTCGTAGTCGTCACCCTGTACGATTCCTACGTTCTGATAGAGTCCGCCAGCCCACAGGTCAAGCGTGCCTCCGTCAAACCCAATCAGGTAGTTAAGCTGCGACTCAACGCGGGGCGTGGTCGTCTCAAGTTCGTCTGTTGCCCCGCCTGGCTTCTCCGGATTGATGAGTCCGAGCTTAAACGTGAATCCGCCGAGATCAGGGGTTGTGTACATCACGCGCGGATTGAAATTCGCGTAGGTGTACCCCGAGCCAATGCGCCCGAGGGTAGCGTCGGCAGCATCGGGGCCGCCAAAGCGTCCTACGCCCATGGCACTACCCATGTCTGCAATGGCGCTTCCACCAAAGATGCCAAATCCTTTTCCGACGTTAAACGTCCCGAAATCGCCCGCGATGATGATGTCAGCGACACGTCCTTCAAACAGGCCGGCGTTCTGAACGCTGGGGCCCTGCAGGTGGTGGTTAATCTGAAACTGTCCTGAAACGGTGACCCCGTTTTGCTCGGGCGCCGTTACCGTAAAGGTGATGTTGCCCGGGTTGAAACCGGACATGACGCGGGTGGAGAACTGATCGTCTCCATCGGCACCAAAGTTTTCGTGGTTCGATGCATTCAGAAAGACCGGGATAGCACCGGTGACGTCGAAGCTCCAGTCGTCGATGTCAGGCGATACCTGTGCCTGAGCCGGTGTGGCTGTAAGCGACACACCGGCCAGGAGCATAAGCCCGAGCATCGCGTGCAGATAAAAAGAAGGTTTAGTTGCATTCATGGCATTTACAAACAGATTGTGTATGAATGTAGTGGGGTCTCTCAGGCTCGTCTATCCGACTCAGACAAGCGGGCATGCGCGCATCGAGCCGGGGCTGCAGATTGTCTGAGGACTGCTCGGTGTTGAGAGCTTGGTCGAGAAAAAGGCCACTTAAACCCTCGCAATCTCTGTCGTTGCGTGAGTCTGCCTATCTTATCGTGCACATGTTTTGTTGAATCAAAGAAGTCGTGCAAGAACATCCGTCGAGCCCCCAACCTGCATCGGGAGCTCGTGCGGATGGAGCGAGCGCGCGTCCGCCAGGGTCTCTGATCAGGATGTTGGCATCAGGTAATTGCGCGCAACCTCGGTGAACGCCTCGACCTGTTCATCTTGCCAGGCCTGGTCGTGTCCCATTTCTTCGGCCATATGCGCAGCCACCCGGGGGGCAATGTCGATTGAGGCCTGTGCATCCAACAGTAGAGAGCGCGTACGACGCGCCAGCACATCTTCGAGGGTACGAGCCATTTCGTGGCGGGCGCCCCACACAACCTGTGCTGGCCGCACGGGCAGGCGCTCATCGTAGGCTTCTCCCCACTCGGGGTTATCGCGCATGAGGCGCTGGAGTGCAGGAGCATCGGAGCCATACTTCGAGAGCTCGCCAAACTTCTCGGCGTGCTCGTGCCACCCATGAATGTGCAGGTTGGCCGTTACCGACGGTTTTTCTTCTACGTTTGCCAGCGTCGCGGCCTGGTCGATCGTGTCTTCAGCCATCTTGCGATAGGTGGTCCACTTGCCGCCCGAAATGGTAACGAGCCCATTATTGGAGATGTGAAGCACGTGGTCGCGTGAGATCTCGGAGGTATCGGCATCGCCCCCCTTCGAGGGATCGGTGACCAGCGGTCGAATCCCTGCAAACACGCTGAGGACATCGTCGGGCGTGGGGTCTTTGACGAGATACCGCCCGGTGTGCTCGACCAGGAACTTGAGCTCTTTCTCCATCGGTACCGGTTCCATAGACGGCCCATCGACTTCTTCGTCGGTGGTGCCCACAACAACACGGTCGTTCCACGGAATGGCGAAGAGCACACGCCCGTCATCGGTCTTCGGGACCATGATAGCCGTGTCGCCCGGCAAGAACTCACGGGGAAGCACGATATGCGTACCCTGGCTGGGGCGCAGCGTATCGTGGGCATCGGGGTCATCCATCTTTCGGATGCTGTCGGTAAAGATCCCCGTTGCATTGATCACAGCGCGGGCCTTTAGGTCGAGCGTCGTGCCCGACTCCTGGCACTCGGCCTGCACGCCATTGACGTATCCGTCGTCGGCTTTGTGGAGGCCGGTTACCTTCATGTAGTTGAGCGCGACACCGCCTTGCTCCACAAAGGTCTGTGCCATGTTCACCGCAAGGCGGGCATCGTCGAACTGCCCATCGTAGTAGATGACGCCCCCACGCAAGCCTTCAGGCTCGATTGTAGGCAGGTGTTCGAGCGTATCTGAAAGGCTGAGCTGCTTCGATCGCCCGAAGTTCTGGCGTCCGGCCAGCATGTCGTAGACTTTCATCCCGATGCCGTAGAACGGCCCTTCCCACCAGTCGTAGTTTGGCACCACAAAAGCCAGGTTGTGCACCAGGTGGGGTGCGTTTTTCTGGAGCAGGCCGCGCTCTTTGAGTGCTTCAAGCACCAGTGAGATGTTGCCCTGCTGCAGGTAGCGCACCCCGCCGTGCACGAGCTTGGTCGATTTACTCGACGTAGCCTTTGCGAAGTCGTGCTGTTCGAGCAGGAGCGTGTCGTATCCGCGTGAGGCGGCCTCGATACCTACCCCCAGCCCGGTGGCTCCTCCACCGATGATAATGAAGTCCCACAACCCATCGTGAGCTTCTAATGCTTCAATTCCAGCGTCGCGTTGCATAATAGCGTAGCATTTAAAAGTAAACGGAAAAGCGAAGGGGAAAACGAGGCCGCCAGAGCGCGGCGCGCGGTTTATTCTTCCGGTTTATTCTTCCTTGGCCCAGTTCATAGACCGCTTAACAGCGCGTCCCCACTGCTTCATTTTGCGTTCGGCTTCGGAGCGCTCCATGTCGGGCTCAAAGCGTGCATCGACTTTCCACTGCTTTGAGATGTCTTCCACGCTTTCGTAGAAGCCCACGGCGAGTCCGGCCAGGTAGGCAGCGCCGAGCGCCGTTGTTTCTGTGACTTCTGGGCGCACTACCGGGACGCCGAGCAGGTTTGCTTGCATCTGCATCAGCAGGTTGTTGGCCGTAGCGCCGCCATCTACCCGAAGCTCTTTCAGGGGGATGCCGGAGTCGGCTTCCTGAGCGCGGATCACGTCGACCGACTGCATGGCGATGCTTTCGAGTGCGGCGCGCGCGATGTGTGATTCGTTGGTGCCGCGCGTGATGCCTACGATCGTGCCCCGAGCGTACTGATCCCAGTGCGGAGCCCCGAGTCCGGCAAACGCAGGCACGAGATAGACACCGTCGGTTGAGTCAACCTTCTGGGCGAGATATTCGACGTCTTCAGCCGAACGGATCATGCGCATCTCGTCGCGCAGCCACTGCACGACGGCGCCGGCGATAAAGATACTGCCTTCAAGTGCATACTGCGTGGGCTCGTCGCCAAGCTTCCAGGCAATCGTTGTAAGCAGGTCGTTTTCTGACTTCACCGGCGTGTCGCCCGTGTTCATCAGCATGAAGGCGCCGGTGCCATAGGTGTTTTTACCCATGCCTTGCTGTGTACAGACCTGGCCAAAGAGCGCGCTCTGCTGGTCGCCTGCGATGCCGGCAATCGGAACAGGCGTGCTGAAGATGTCGCCCGCCGTTTCTCCGTACACTTCGCTTGAGGGACGCACGTCGGGAAGCACTGAATGCGGCACATCCAGAATATCGAGAAGCTCGTCATCCCATTTCTCTTCGCGGATGTTGTACATGAGCGTGCGAGATGCATTACTCACGTCGGTAATGTGCAGCTCGCCGTTGGTGAGCTTCCAGACCAGCCATGAGTCGACCGTCCCAAACGCGAGATGCCCGGCTTCTGCTTTTTCGCGAGCGCCTTCTACATTCTCAAGGATCCAGCGGACTTTCGTACCCGAGAAGTAGGAGTCGATGACCAGTCCGGTTTTCTCCTGGAAGAGATCGACATGTCCTGCTTCTTTGAGCGAATCGCAGAACTCGGCGGTACGGCGATCTTGCCATACGATGGCGTTGTAGATCGGCTCGCCGGTACGTCGATCCCACACGACGGTTGTTTCGCGCTGGTTTGTGATGCCGATACCCGCGATCTCTCGGGAGCTGGCCCCAACCTTGCTGATCGCTTCCGCCGCAACACCGGCCTGCGTAGACCAGATTTCTCGGGGGTCGTGCTCCACCCAGCCAGGCTTGGGATAGAACTGCTGAAACTCGTTTTGGGCAATCGTCTCAATGAGCCCTTCTTCGTTGAAGATGATGGCACGCGAGCTGGTTGTGCCTTGGTCGAGCGCAAGAATATATGACATCGCAGCTACGGGGATTAGTTAAGATCATTACCTTTCGTTTCCTTTCGAACCGATCACAGAATAGGTAGTGGAAGCGCTTCTGTCAACACTTTATTAACAATGAAGTGTTACTTTTACGTAACGGGGTTGCGTTGGATCTTCGATGAGTCCGAATTATAGGCACTACTGTGCAGTCTCTAATCGGTGGCTGCTGTCGTTATGTTGCGTTCAATAGCTTGATATGTCGTATGTCCGATAAGTCTCGCGGGCCCGCTGAGCGGGAAGTGCTAATCTTGGAGCGCCTTAAAGAGCACGGATATGTAAACGTATCTGACTTAAGCGAGTGGTTGGACGTATCTGAGGTTACGATTCGAAAGGATCTGCAAAAACTCGAAGGTCGCAACTTACTTCATCGGACATACGGTGGGGCGAATTTGCGCGACCCGTACGTTCGTGACCGGCCTTTGGATGAGAAAGTTACCCAGCATACAGAGGAGAAACGGCGCATCGGGAAAGCTGCTGCACAGCTCGTCGCCGATCGCGACTCGATCATTCTCGCTTCAGGCACAACGATGACGCAGGTAGCGCGCCATCTGCGTGGTACATCAGAGCTTACCGTGGTTACAAGCGCAATGAACGTGGCTCTTGAGGTAGCCCACCTCGAAGATGTGGAAGTGATCATGCTCGGCGGCATGGTGCGCCGCACCTCGAAATCAGTTGTAGGGCCTTATGCGCAAGAGATGATCCGCGAGTATGCCTGCGATACGCTTTTTCTTGGGGTCGATGGCTTCGACCTGGAGCATGGCCTGTCAACGGCTAATGCCCCCGAGGCTCACCTGAACCAGTTCATGATTCGCGCTGCGCAGCGCGTGATTATTGTAACCGACTCCAGCAAATTTGGCCTCCGTAGCCTGCGGCGTATCTGCGGCATCGACGCGATTCATCGTGTCATTACTGATAAGGCCGTTGACGACCGCGTCGTCTCTTATCTCAAAGAGCAGGGCGTTTACGTTGATGTCGTGTAGCATCCGCATCCCCAACATGCCCCTACCAGCCTACCTAATTTGCCTAAGCAGCAGACTGAGCCCTGCATTTCTCTTTTTCTGGTACGGCATCATAAAAATGTAGTGAATACAAATCGGATCGCTGGGTACGCATCGTGGAGTAGCCTCCTTCTCTTTGACTTTAAACACCATAATCCTGTACCATGGTGAATACGTAAACTTTAAGGTAATATTGTCCACATTAATACTTGAAGAGGTGTCTTGCTTTTCAAAGCATGATGCCAGCCATCCACTGTACGGAGTCTGACAACGTCTTACAGCCAGAAGGTTGGTCAGAGGGGTTGTTTCATTTTTCTACCGTGCAGGCGTGCAGTACGGATGCCAGAAAGCAATAGATAAGTATACGGAGCGTAGCCTGCCACCTATTTTTGCCGCCCAACGGATCGCCATGAGTCGACCTTCTCTTTCTGCTTCCCCACCCACCCCAACGAAAGCGGTTGTTCGACAGCCGAACGAACGTTCTACTTCTCTTCCCGACGTGCAGCGGGCCCCCGACACCCAGGCGCTGGCTTCTCCCGATACGGCGCTGCGCTACCTCAACCAGGTGCCTGGGCTGAGCGGTCGAAAGCGTACGCTGTACGGCACGTGGATTCACGGCTACCTGAGCTACCTGAAGCGGGAACGGCTCGGAACGCCCCGAGCCGCATACATGAAGCGTTTTCTGTCAAAGGTGCGCGACAGTCACTCGTCTGACGAAAGCATCTACCAGAGCGCGGCTGAAGCCTTGGTATTTTACCATGAGCGCCTGCTCCGCCAGACGGTCTGTGATGATGGCTATCGGCTGGCTACACTCACTGAGAAGGAGAAGCGCAAAATTATTGCACGCATTCAGGGGCCTGAGAAGGTGCTTGCTCTTGTCGTATGTTACACTGAACTGAACCTGAAGGAAGCGCTCCGTCTGCGCGTGGGCGATATAGAAGTGGAAAAGCGCAGCATCCTGGTGTCGAGCTCCAGCGGCACGACTGACCGCGCCATCTCTTTTCCTGCGTCTATTCAAGACCCGCTTCGTAAGCAGCTCAAGCACGTTCGGCGCCTGCACGATCATGACCTTGAAGCCGGATACGGAACGGTAGACCTGCCCAACGAAGTCGCCCGCCAATTTCCGTGGGCGTCAAAGCAGTTCGTCTGGCAGTACCTCTTTCCAAGCGAAAAGCGTACGCTCGACATCCGCGCCGGAACGAAGCGGCGCTACCCGATGACACCCAAGCGCCTGTTCAGCGCCATTGAAGCATCGGATGCGCCGCTCACGCAGTCTTTTGACGCCGTAAAAGAGTAAAGGGCTTGGCGGATGCTATCCAAGCACGCCTCCAGCGCGCCCTCTTCCATCCCTTCCGGCTGCCGAGCATCTTTTCTCGTATGCTTACCCTCGCGGACGAAGCGGGCGTAGCACAACTTCGGAGATAAGGTGATTCTCAGGAGCTTGTACAACATGCATTACGGTTGCGGCCACGTCTTTGGCACGCAGCGGGTTATCGGTCATATCAACACCCGCACGATCAAAGAACTCAGTTTCAATAGAGCCGGGATACAGGCAGGAGACGCGAATTCCAGCGTCGCGCACCTCTTTCATCAGCGCCTGGCTGAATCCGCGCACGCCAAACTTGGTGGCGTTATATGCTGAAATATTCGGATTGCCAATGAGTCCGGCGATCGAAGCAACGTTCACAATGTGTCCGCCAAAGCCGGTTTCTTCGTTCTGCGCACGCATGATGGGCACCGCTGTACGGGTGCAGATGTACAGCCCGCGAAGATTTGTGTCGTGCTGCACATCCCAGTCGTCGACGGGCATCTCGTCGACGGGCCCAAAGCGCCCCAGTCCTGCGTTGTTCACCAGGATGTCGAGGCGCCCGGCGTCCGACTTGATCTGTTCAAAGACCGCCTCAACGGCCTCTTGGTCGCGCACGTCGGCTGGACACGGCACAAACGCATCGCCGTGCGCATCTTGTAGCGCCTGCAGGCGATCTTCGCTGCGTGCAAGGCCATACACTGTGGCTCCGGCTTCAATGAGCTGTTCAGAGATCTCCTGTCCGAGCCCGCTGCTGGCTCCGGTAACGAGGGCTACACGATCGGTAAGCGTCATAAGCGATAAGCGGAATGTACATAAATACGAAACAAGTGATGCGCAGCGCTTACGACGTATATGCTTCGCAGATCGCTGCGCATCACAAAAATGGAGTAACGGCCTATGCGTTGAAGCGGCTGGCTACTCGTTTACCGTCAGACTTTTAACTTCTACACGCATCCCGGTGTCTCCATCCATCATGGCTTCCATCTGGGCCAGCTGGTCGCCCATCTGTTCTTCCATCATGCGGCGTTGCTCCGGAGGCATCTGCTCCATCTGCTGGCGAAACTGCTCGCGGGCCTGCTCCATCTGCTGACGCTGCTCCGGCGGCATCTGGTCCATCAGGTCGTTCTTCATCTCGGTGATGAATGGATAGGCGAGTCCGTCGACCGTACGGTAGTCGCTGAAATCGACCTGGAAGGTAACCGGCCCGTCAAGCTGAAACGGAGCGCCTCGCATCTCTTCTTCGGGCATGCGCGCCACGAACACAAACCGAGCGGGCATCAGGTCGCTGGAACGAACGAAGATGCGCATCGACTCAAGGGCCTCAAAGTCTTGCGCATCAAGATCGGCAAATGCACTGAGGGCCTCGGTATCTGCAATGTGCAGGACATGTGCCTGGTCTCCGTTGACCGATTCAACACCCTCATATTCAGCCGCTTCTTTCAATGCTTGAATGTACGACGCGTCCAGAAAGCCCACCATAGGCATCTCGTCGGCGCTCGCCCCATCGCCGGCTCCGACCTCCCGAAACACGAACCGTCCATCCACTTCTTCGCGCTCGTAGCGGTTCGTATCGTACTGCGTTTCTACGGTGAAGGACGTCACGTTCTGCGCCATGGCCTGGTGGGCGGCATCCATCTGGTCGATAATGTCGGCAGCCGACTGCGCAGCTACGGGCGTACTCGACAAGCTGCCGAGCGCTACAGCCAAGAGACCAATCCATATGTGTTGTAGCGGGGTACGAAATAACGTAGTCATCGTGTAGAGGTATGATATGGTAAGGGATGCGAACGGATTGCGTTAAACCACACGTATTATACGAACGAGTGCGGACATATCGTACCGAGAGGGCGTTGCAAATCCATAACGAACCGCGTTTCCCTCTGATTCTCCGCGTTGAACGTCTCCATATGCCTACGTCTACCCCGTCTGATGCGCAAAAAGCTATGTACCGGTTGATCGGGCCCGACGCTTCGCCCGACCACCCGCCCCGGCCCGAAAACCCGCTGGCTCCGCTTAAGGTGGGCAACCGCGCCCTGTCTCCTGAGCATGTTATTGAGCTGCTCACTCCCTTTATGAGCGACAGCCGCCTGCAGGGCATTCGTAATGTAGTAGCCGGACGTACGCGCACGGTGGTGCCCGTTATTGAGGGCATCGTGAACACCGGAAACGTGAGCGCTGTGATGCGGTCGACCGAAGCCATGGGCTACCAGGACCTGCATGTCATTGCCACAGATGGGCGCTATAAGCATTCGGAGCGTACGGCGAAAGGAGCCCAGCGCTGGCTCGACGTGCACCAGTGGGAGGATTCTGTGTCTTGCGTAGAGCACCTGCAAGACCGCGGCTACCGCGTGGCCGCCATGTACCTCGACGACAAGGCTGTGCCCATCGAATCCGTCGACTTTACTACGCCTACCGCGCTGGTCTTTGGCAATGAGCGCGACGGCGTATCTGAGAGCCTCCGCGCGGCCGCCGACCTGTCGTGCGTCATTCCGATGAGCGGATTCACCGAGAGCTTTAACATATCGGTGGCAGCCGCTATTGGGCTCTACCATGCACGACGGCATCGCATTGAGCGGCAAGGGCACCACGCCGATCTTTCGGAGGCGGAGCAAACCCGCCTGGTCGCACGCCTGTGCATGCGCAGCGTTACGAAGGCCGAGTCGGTGCTGAAACGCGTGCTGCGTGAGCAGGGCGAAACGTCCTAACCAGGTGCCAGCCTTCGGAACCGGCACTTCCTATACCGTGTCCACGGAATCTTCACGACGCCATCACGTATATGTAAGTCCTAACGGTATCCCTTTCTGATCGCCGAATGCGTCCCATGCCTGCTCCCGATGTTGAAGCGCCCCATGCCCCCGCAGAATCGCTGTCTGAAGAAGTGCATGCTGAAGACGTGCGCTCTGAATCCACCAGCACATACGAACAAGAACGTGGCAAGCCCTTGCCCAGCCTCAACCACGGTCATCTACAGTTTCTCATTTCCCTGACTTTCGGCCCGTATCGCGACAAATACACCGTCGCCAGCGAACTGACGCTCCAGCTGGGCAATGTTCGCCTGACGCCCGACCTGTGTGTGTTTCGGAAGCGCAAGATCACATTTGCGCACGACACGACTCAGGTAAGTGAACCGCCGCTTTTAGCTGTGGAGATTGTAAGTCCGTCGCAGAGCACACAAGACGTGGCCGACAAGATACACGTGATGCTGGATGCCGGCGTAGAGTCGTGCTGGCTCGTGCAACCGGCCATGCAGACTATTACGGTGTACACCAACGACGCAAAGCCCCGCACGCTTGACCGGGGCACGCTTACCGACCCCGCTACCGACATTGAGGTCAGTGTGGACGCCCTCTTCTCTGGCGAGTGATGCCAGGCTCCGGCATACGACACCAGCATACGCTAAGAAGCTGGTATGTTGATTTCTTACTTTGGGCTCCGGGCGGCTCCGCTGGGCTGCAAACCAAAACAGCTTCTAACAGTCCAACGCCTCTTCGTAGTGGTAATATTGGCGTTTTCGTCATAAAAGGATGGGAGCAGACGCATGTTTTTCTCTCCATGCTACCTTTCGTCCAAATCTGCCTACCTTTCCTCCTCACACCTTCTCTGCACACATTGCATGGACCCTTCTTTCTGGAACAGCCGGTTTGACCGTGATCACTTCGTGTACGGCGCGTCGCCAAACGCCTTTATTGCCGCACAGATAGCGCACCTCCCCAAAGACGGCACGGTGCTCGACCTGGCTGGGGGCGAGGGGCGCAACGCGATCTATCTGGCCCGTGAGGGCTACGACGTGACGCTACTCGACTACTCAGAGGTGGCGCTGAAGAAAGCTGTAGCCTGGGCCAAGCGCGAAGGCGTTGCGCTCAGAACGCAACACGCAGACCTTACAACCTGGACGCCCGAACGCACCTACGACGCTGTGGTCGCTTCGTTTGTGCATCTGCCCGTGCAGTGGCAGCCGCAGTTGTATGAAACGATGCAGGCCGCCCTTGCCCCCGGCGGCACACTCATCGCAGAATGGTTCCGCCCGGAGCAGCGCACCGACGGCTACACCAGTGGCGGTCCGCCCAACGCCGATATGATGATGACAGCAGACGAGCTACGCGGTGCGTTCCCACACGAAGGCATCGAGCTGCTTTCTGAGCCGATTGTCTCGCTCGATGAAGGCCCGGGCCATAGCGGCCCCGCAGCGGTGGTGCGTCTGGTCTGGACCCGGCCTTCTGAGACGTAACTGCGTCTTGGTTCGGCTTCGGGGACATCAGTTCAAGCGTTGCGCGTTGAGCGTCCAGTCGTACGAGCGGTACGTCACCACATACGCCTCGGCCCGTAGCCGCTCGGCTGCGGCTTCGTCGCCGATATAGGCTGCGATGAACTGCTGGATCTTGGCATCGGAGCCCCCAAACTCATCGCGATACCACTCGAAGATGGATGAGAGGCGTGCGATTTCCTGGGGCCGAAGCAGTACGTTCTGCATCGGATTCTGGATGAACCGGCGCGCCTGCGCTTCGAGCTCTGCGTGTAGTTCGCTACCCGTGTACGCTTCCTGCCGCAACGGCGGACAGCTTACCGCCGCGCACACCAGGGCCATGTGATAGCGAGGATCGTCGCGAAAGAGCGGCCGGATGCGCGTATACTGAATTGCATCCAGCGAAAGGGTGTCGCCCGCTACTACGCCCACCGGTCTCTCGAACGGCCCCAGCGCCTCGGATCCCTCTTGCTGAATCTCCCAGACGGAGTTCACCGGGTAGTGACGTGCAATGAGCGCCAGGGTGAGCACGTTGTACGCATTGAGCCAGAACGCACGCTGCGCATCAACACCGAGTGTGTCAGGACGCGCACCGGCAAGCGCTTCAACGTGTGGCGCCAGCGCGTCGTCGTAGTCCGCATGCAGGGCCTCGTAGTCGACAAAGCCGTCTGCATCCACATATGCCGAGAAGAGTGCGTCGAGCGACGGCGAAGGCTGCGCCTGAGTGGAGGGGGCAAGCCCAGAAGCCATCAGCATCGCGAGAAGTAGCAAGAGGCGGCGCATGGGCACGAGTCTACGGAGGTATCCGTTCATAGGCTGGGGAGCTATTCGTACACCAACATGCGACGCAGGTTACACCGCGCGCTCCACATCCATTTGGAACGCGCGGATGGGATGATCGGGATCGTGGGTTGCATTGAAACCCGCAATCGCCTCCATGAATGCCTCAGCTTCCGAGTCGCTGACAAACGCCCACGTAAGCGTGGAGTAAGCCGAGCGGCTGGGGCGCCCAAACCATCCGATGTCGGATGTTGATGCCGCGTTTTCGTGATAGTGTCCTTGAATATCAATTTCGCTGAACACCCTGATTGCGTGCTCTTTGTAGAGCCCATGCAGGGTGTCGCGGTACGAGTCGATACTCATTACGGCTACAAGCTTCATGCCTTCAGTAACTTAGTGAGGGGAGGGCGATGACGAGTCGTTGTCCGCATCGGGATCATCGGATGCAGAAGGAGGGGCGTCCGGTGCAGCGTCAGCCTCTGCAGGCCCACCTGCATCCGGGTCGCCTGTGCGTGGCTCGCCTGTATCCGGCAGTTCAGGCGCACCCATCGCAGCACGGCCTCGCTCTTCGGGCGATTTGCGGCGCTCCAGCATGTAGTATATGAGCGGAACGATGAGTAGCGTGAGCGCGGTGGACGCCACCACTCCGCCAATCAGCGATATGGCCAGCCCTTGAAACACCGGATCGAGGATAATCACAAACGCCCCGATGGCGACCGTTCCAGCTGTGAGTAGAATGGGTCGCGTGCGTACGGCTCCTGCTTCGATAATAGCCTGTTTAAGCGGGATGCCATCGTCGAGCCGAATATCGATAAAGTCGATGAGCAGCACCGAGTTACGCACCATAATCCCCGCCAGTGCGATGAAGCCAATCATGGAGGTCGCCGTGAAGAACGCGCCCATGATCCAGTGCCCAACAACCACGCCGATGAGCGAAAGCGGGATAGCAACCATCATGACGATTGGCGTCGTGAGTGCCTGAAACCAGCCAACAATCAGCATATAAATGATGACCAGTACGACCGCGAAGGCGATACCCAGATCACGAAATACCTTGTAGGTAATCGCCCACTCGCCATCCCACTTCAGGAAGTACTCGTCGTCTACCGTGGGCGGGCCGGTGTAGAGCGTAGCCAGCTCGTATCCGGTGGGCATGTCGACCTCGTTGAGCCGGTCTTCGACGTCGAGCATGGAATAGACCGGACTCTCCACTTCGCCGGCTACATCGGCCGTCACGTAGATTACGCGCTGCTGGTTTTTGCGATTGATGGTCTTGCGTCTGGTTGTTTCGACCACCTCGACCAAGTCGCCCACAGGAACGACTGTGCCAGCCTGGGTTTGCACGGGCATCGTGCCCAGCGCATCCAGGTTTGAGCGATCGGCCTCGTGGAGGCGCAGCTCAATGCCTACCAGGTCGCGCGCGCCTTCCACACGTAGCGTCGACACATCGGCTCCCCCAAGTCCCAGACGCATAGCCTCAGTGATTCGCTGCGCCGAAACGCCCATCTGCATGGCCTTCTCTTTGTCTATGCTGAACATGTAGCGCGTCTGGTCGGCTTCTACCGTCCAGTCGACATCGACCACCTCGTCGGTCGAGGCGAACAGGTCTTTGACCTGGGCAGCGATGGCGCGCTGCTCGTCTGCATCGGGACCGTAGATTTCGGCTACGAGCGTAGCCATTACAGGCGGCCCGGGGGGCACCTCGGCGACCTTGATTGTAGCGCCATGCCGCGCGCCAATTTCCTGCAGAGCCGGACGCATCGATTTAGCGATAGGGTGGCTCTGCGTACTCCGTTCTGACTTAGAGCGCAGGTTGACCTGAATATCGGCCTGATGCGGGGCCGAGCGCATGTCGTATTGCCGTACCAGTCCGTTCAGATTGATCGGCGATGCCTCGGCAACGAAGGTCTGGTAGTCTACCACCTCAGGCTGCTGCGCAAGATAGAGCCCCAACTCGCGTGTCACAGCCGCCGTACGCTCCAATGGCGTTCCTTCGGGCATGTCGATGACGACTTGAAACTCGTCTTTGTCGTCATACGGCAGCATTTTTACCGTTACGGCCTGAAAGTAGAACAGCGATAGCGAAGCTAACAGCAGCACGGTGGTGCCCCCGATAAAGCTCCAGCCCAGCGTGGGGTTTTCGAGGAGCGGACGAATAGCTGCTTCGTACCAGCGGTAGATGGTCGTATCTTCGAGGCGGTACTCGGGCGTGTCTTCGGTAGCCGGGGTGGTGTCGAGCAGCCGGTATGCCAGGTATGGCGTGATGGTGAGCCCTACGAAAAGCGAGAACAACGCAGCCACCGACGCACCGATAGGCATCGGACTCATGTAGGGGCCCATCAGCCCCGACACAAAGGCCATGGGAAGCACCGCAGCGATCACCGTAAAGGTAGCCAGAATTGTCGGGTTGCCGACCTCGTTGATAGCAGTCAGTGCCGCCTGAGCAAATGGAAGACGCCGCATCTTAAAGTGGCGCTCCATATTCTCTGCTACGATGATCGAGTCATCAACCACGATTCCCGTCACAAAGATGAGGGCAAACAGCGTAATCCGGTTGAGGGTGTACCCAAACATGTAGTACACGAAGAGCGTGAGCGCAAAGCTAATGGGCACAGACAGAAAGACAACCAGTCCGCCCCGCCACCCCATTGACAGCCCTACGACGACCGTTACCGTAAGAATAGCGATGATCAGATGTAGGAAGAGCTCGCTGACCTTGTCGGAGGCCGACTCGCCATAGTTTCGGGTCGTGCTCACCGTCACATCTGCAGGAAGCAGCGTAGGACGCGTCTGTTCGAGCGTTTCGGTAACATTTTCTGCTACAGACATCGCGTCGGCGCCGCCTCGTTTGGCTACAGCGAGCGTTACCGCCGGGTATGCAGCGAGCGCCTCTGCCCTTGCGTCTTCATCGGGCGCCTCCTGTTCGTCAGACGCTTTCGGGAGGTGATGTACGCCATATCCAAACTGAACGTACCGCTCGGCTTCGCTTGGTCCGTCGGTAATAGTTGCGACATCGCTTAAATAGACGGGGGCCCCGTCGTGCACGCCAACCACGAGATTGCGCACGTCCTCGGCATGTTCAAGGAAGGGGCCTGTTTCCACAAGATACTCCGCATCCCCCGCCCGAAACGACCCCGCCTCTACCTGCTGATTCGCTGCTTGCATCTGTTCTGCAATAGCAGGCAAGTCGAGTCCGTAAGCAGCGAGGCGGCTTGGGTCGGTGTGCACCTGCACCGTACGCGACCGCCCCCCGATCACGTCGATCGCAGCCACGCCGTCAGACCGTTTGAGCACCGTGGCCAGCTCGTTGCCCATCTGGCGCAAGTCATAATCATCGTAGGTATCGCTGTGTAGCGTAAGCGCCAGGATGGGCACGTCATCGACATCACGCGTTTTGATGAGCGGCATTGACGCCCCAGGCGGCATCTGCTCCATTCGCTTCAGAATCTGCTCGTACAGCTTCACGAGGCTGCGGGGGATGTCTTCGCCAACGTAATAGCGTACGCTCACCGAGGCCTGCCCCGCCATCGCGGTTGAGTAGATATACTCAACGCCTTCGATGTTGCTAAGCAGGTGCTCCAGCGGCTCGATGATGCGGCTTTCCACCTCCTCGGGCGTTGCGCCGGGCTGCTCTACAAAGATGTCGACCATCGGGACCTCGATCTGCGGGTCCTCTTCCTTGGGCGTCAGCCAGATGCTGTAGATGCCGATGCCAAGAAACGCGGCCATCAGCAAGGGGGTGATCTTCGAGTTGATAAACGGCTGAGCAAGACGTCCGGCAAAGCCTGATTGGGTAGCCATAACAGTAGAAGGAAAGGCGGTGCGTAAGCGGGTAAGACAGGGGGATGTGTTAGTCCTGCATAACGATAGGATGCCCGTCGCGAAGACGATCGTCGGCGTGCGTTACGTAGCGCTCGCCCGGCTGCAGCCCTGAAAGCACCTCGACGCGATCGTCGTGCACCACGCCTGTTCGAATCCACCGGAGAAGCGCGCGGTCGCCGTCCACAATCGTGTAAACGCCCGTTAGCTGGCCGCGCTCTACGAGACTTGAAACGGGAATGGTAAGCAGCGAACGCTCGCCCTTTTCGTGAAAGACCTGCGCGTACATTCCTGACTTAACGGAGGGAGGCGGGTCGTTCAGGAGCACGCGCGCCTGGAACTGCCGACTGGCCGGATTGCCACTGGGATTAACCTCAGTCACGCGTCCGGTTAGCGTCCTGTTAGCCGCCCCGATGTCTACGCGTACCGTATCCCCTACGTCTACCTGACCGATGTGCTGCTCTGAAACGCGGGTACGCACCTCCAACAGGCTGCTCACTTCAAGCGTTAGCAGCGGCTGTCCGGGCGCAGCCATTGCGCCGCGCTCGGTTCGTTGCTCAACGATCGTTCCGGATGCAGGCGCTGTAATGGTGGTGTAGGTCAGCGACTCGTCGATCTCATCGAGACGGTTTTCGAGCGTCTCTACCTGCGCCTGGGCCCGTTCGTACTGCGTTTGGGCATTGTCGTACGCCTGCTGTGTGGCGCTGCCCCGCTGCAGTAGCGTGTCGAGGCGTGCAAACTGCGTGCGGGCGTTACGCAAGGCGGCCCGGGCTTCCTCTTGCTGGGCCTCTACCTGACGCCGCTGGGCCTGCAGGTCGCGGTCGCCAATGCGGGCGAGTAGCTGTCCTTCTGAAACAGACGTGCCTTCACCGACGCGCACCTCCTCTACACGCCCCATAATGCGCGTGCTCAGCGGAATGCGTTCGGATCCCTCTACCGTACCCGTAAACTGCAACTGACGGGGGTAGCTCTGCTCGGCGAGCTCGGCTGTCTGTACCGCCACCGGCTCCCGCTCGTCGTTCCAGGCGTCTGGCTCCCCACTTCCGCATGCCGTAACGCTGGCAGTAAGAAGAACCACGAAAACAAACGCGCCGGCACGGGCCATGTAAAGATTGATATTCATAGTTGTAGCAGCAGGTATCATACGGTAAGAAAAGGGGGGCGTAGAGGGCAGGGCCTGAAAACAGCCGTTCGGGGTAGGAGTCGGGACAGGACTACCGCTGCAGCGTCTGCTCGGTGAGCAGTTCAATCCGGAATCGGTTCATTGCATAGCTGTAGCGTGCCTGCAGGGCGGCCAGCTGACTGTTTGCGCGCTGGGCTTCTGCATTGAGCAGGTCGGTCGTGCTTTCGAGCCCCTGTTCAAACCGGTCGGAGCGCAGACGAAATGATTCGCGGGCCTGTTCTACCATGGCCCCGGTCTGTGCAACACGCTCCCTCGAGGTTCGCAGCGCTCGTAAAGCAGCGTTAATCTCGACCTCGTTTTGCAGAGCCTGGTCGCGCACTGCCAGCTCGGAAGCGCGCTGGTTGGCACGGGCTCGCTGGATCCCTCCTACCTGCTCAAACCCACTGAACACATTCCACCGAAGCGATATGCCAACAGTCCAGCTCTGCCCCTTCGTGCCAAACGGAACGGTGTCGTTCCACTCGTACCCGCCCTGTGCATTTAGCGTGGGCAGGAAGGCCGCGCGAGCAGCCCGTACGCGCTGTTGCGCAGCATCGCGCTGCAGACGCAGCGCCTGCATGTCGGAGCGATCCGCATTTACCGCGCTCGCGTTGATCGAGGGCACTTTGTCAGAGCCGTTGTTCTGTGGATGTGGCAGGCTATCTGACGGCTCAATGGTGATCTGCTCATCAATGCCTAACAGATAGCGCAGCTGGTCGACAGCGTCGTCTACAGCTGCCTGGGCTTCGGTGCGGTCGGCATCGAGCTCAAGCACACGAACGCGCGCTTCCAGGAGGTCTGCCTGGTTGATCATGCCCTGATCAAGTAGGTCTTCAGCACGCGACGCGTTGCTCCGAGCAGCTTCCAAAGCTGTGTTGACTACTGCGCGCCGCTCACGCGCCAGTACCAGTCCATAGTACTGGCTGCGTACGCGAAACCGGACCATCTCGGCTGTGCGCGCAGTTTCCAACTGCGATGCCCGTGCCTGTCGCGTAGCAGCCCGCCGCTCATATATGCCTTCTGCATTGAATATGGGCTGGCGCACTTCTACCCGCGTTGTGAAGTTTTCAATTCGATCAGGATCGTTCAACTCCTGCGGCGCGAAATCGGCCTCGGTAACGGTAGACTGCTTAAGCTGGAAGCCAAACGCATTGAGCGGGTCGGTTGTGGATGTGGCGTCTTCGCCTACAGATAGCTGGGGGAGGAATGTTGCCAGGGTCTGCCGGGCTTCAGCTCGGGCCGCATCAGACCCGGCTTGCACCTGCTGCAGCTGGTAGTTCTGCGCTTGCGCACGCGACACCGCATCGTCGACCGATAGCGTGAGCGTCTGGGGCGCCTGCGCATAGGTCAGGCTGCTCCCCATCATCATAAGCGATGCAAGCAAAAGGTAAAAACGGTTCATAAAACGCAGAGCCAGCAGTGATATTTTTTCAATTTATATTATTATATAATGTTACAGTAGACCACTGTTCCGCGTGTAGACGGCTGATCGGAAAAGAGACTCGTATGTCAGCATGCACACGCCAGCAACGCACTCCGCTCCGCAAGAAATGCCGGGGAGGGGAGCATAGCATGTACTGCGGCGCATGTACTGCCACGCATGTGCTACCGCGCATACACCAGAACATGCGGTGGACTTCACGATTGCGCAACCCACGGAACCGGTGATGCCATCTGCATTGTAACGCGGTAGCCTGCCTGTCCATACTCGGCCTCGCAGGTTCTTACATGTACGTCATTGTTTTCCTGGCTAACTCTTTTTCGCTTTATGCTGCATGCTGCCCGGCGCTTTACCTATCTGGCTATGATACTCGTAGCCCCCTTGCTCGTCTTTACGGCCTGCGAAGCTCCCCCCGATGAACAAGAAACCGAAGAGGGCGTGGTGCTGGCTCCCGGTGAGCGGGCACCCGCTATCGACGGTGCCACCGCACGATTCGAGTCCCCCGAATCCGAGGAAGTGCTCGAACCCGGCGAGGTGGAGGTCCGCGTTGCTGTAGAGAACTTCATTCCCGGATCGCAGACCGAGGTGCCACGCATCGACCGGATTGCCAACTCGGAGCAGGGCCAGCACACCCACATTATTCTGAATAACGACCCGTATTTCGCCAACTATAACATCGACGCAGAGCCGTTTAGCATTGGCGAGCTGGAGCCCGGCGCGTATTCCGCCTTTGTATTTCCAAGCCGCTCTTTTCACGAGAGCGTGAAGAGTGATGACGCAGCCGATCTCGTTAACTTCTATGTAGGCGAAGAGGCTGTTGGCGAACCGTTCCCGCTTGAGGAAGGCGAGCCCAGCATCATCTATAGCCGTCCGAAAGGCACCTATAGTGGCGAAGGGGCCGAGCGCATCATGCTCGACTTCTACCTCTACAACGTAACGCTCAGCGAAGATGGCTTCCGTGCCCACTATACTATCGAGCACGACGACCACGACGAGCCCGTCGCTGAACTCACCATGCACGAGTGGACCCCCGCATTCGTGGAGGGCCTCGAAAGCGGCACCTACACGTTTACCCTTGCGCTTCTCGACGAGAATGGCGACCAGGTGCCTGGCTCGTTTAACTATACCGAACGCGAGGTCGTGGTAGAACGGTAGCATTCCTTCCTCTTTTTGGCACTATTCTGCTGCATAATAGCAGAAACCTGGCAAGACCGTCTGCACCATGCTCCATTTAGGGGGATGCAGACGGTCTTTCTTTTTTTGGGAAGCTGTAACGCGCACCCGCCGCTGTAGCACAGATATAACGCCCGCCTGCTTCTCCATCCATCCACCATGCTACCGGCTATGATACGCGTTCCTCGTACACTTTTCGCTTCGGCAGTTGGCCTCATTCTCGGAGGTGGGCTGTATCTGGCGCTGCACCTGACTACGGCCTGGACAGCGAGTTCGCCGCTCGACCCGGTGCTACCTACCGCCGATACGCCCTACATGCTCTCTGACGGCATTGCCGACTACACCGATTTTATGATGTCGGGCGGGCCGCCGCCCGATGGCATCCCTTCCATAGACGCTCCCAACTTCGTTGATGGCAGCAGCGCTCGTCTTGATGATGGCGACATGGTCATCGGGTTCGTACATGAGGGCGACGCACGCACCTATCCGCAGAACATACTTGTGCACCACGAAATTGTAAACGATGAGGTGGGCGGACTGCCTGTAGCGGTTACGTATTGTCCGCTCACGGCTACGTCGCAGGGGTTTAAGCGGGGCGATACCACACTCGGGGTGTCGGGCCAACTGCTGAACAGCAACCTGGTGATGTTCGACCGCGACACCGAAAGCTACTTCTCGCAGATCGCAGCAACCGGGCTCACTGGCGATCACGCCGGAAATGCTCTCGACGAGGTAAACTTGATCTGGACCACCTGGGGCGAGTGGCGCGCGCAGCATCCGGATACGAAGGTGCTGAGCGACGACACCGGTCACATGCGCAACTACAGTAACGACCCGTACGGACGCTACAATCCGCGGGGGGGCTACTACAGTGCACGCGAGGTCATCTTTCCGCTCATGCACGAATCTGATGCGCATCACCCAAAAGAAATGGTTGTGGGCGCACGCACCGCTGAAGCAAGCGTGTACGTTGTGCTTGACGACTTGAAGACCCAGCGTGTGCAGCAGATCGGATCGTTTGTGGCTGTGTACGATGCCGACTTTACCACCGCGCACATCTACCGGGGCGATGTGCTCCCTGAGATCACTCCGCTTGAAGATAATCGCTACGAGATCGACGGCGAAACGTATGCGCCTAACGCCCTACCGCTCGATGCGCTGGTGTCGATAGAGGCGTTCTTCTTCGCCTGGCACGCGTTCTATCCCAACAGCGCCACGGTGTAGCACTGTTGGGGTCGGTCTTTCTGAACCGTTCCCGATGAGCACCGAGGAGATTCACGGGTATAATTTACAAAAGCGACCGGATGCGCTATGCACAATGCTTTTAAGACACTTCTAACGCTGCTGCACGTGCCGCGCTATCGGCGCATCGCGGTAGGTATCGGCATTCTGTATCTGGTACTGTTTCTGATTGCCCTGCGCGACATTACGCTTGGCGGCAGCGGCGTGCAGTTTGCTTCGGTGGAATGGACGCGGATGTTCAGTGCCACAGGCCCGTTTACGTTTGAGGCCATCGCCCGGCTTACATTGCCCGGCGTTACGGTGCTCATTGCTCCGATGAACATCCTGGTTGGCAGCGCGCTCTCGCTGCTCGCTGCGCTCAACCTCATGGTGACGTATGTTGCCTACAACCAGCCAAGCGCGTGCCGCTTCAACCGCTCTACCGGCGTGCTCGCAAGCCTGCCTGCTCTGCTGGCCGGCGGCGCCTGCTGCGCTCCGGCTATCGTGCTCATTCTCGGGCTGCAGGTGTCGTCGCTCTTCATCACTGCGTTTCAGGTACTCATTCCTGTTGCAGCCCTCTTGCTGCTCGTGACCCTCAAGCTCATCCTGGACCGCACCGACCCCGAGCGACTGACGCTGGTAGATGCGTAGCGCTCCTGTTATCGGGCGGGTACCTCGTCGCATACCACCCACTGTTCCTCGCGGTAGATGCCGTGCGCTTTACCGACAAGCTCCGCATCCACAAACGGCGTATTCCGGCTCTTCGAGCGAATGTGGCGCTCGGTAAAGGTCCACCGCGTGTCGGGATCAAAAACAGTGAGGTTAGCGGCTGCTCCTGGTTCAAACGTGGGTGCAGGGAGACGCAAGATGCGCCGCGGGGCTACTGCCAGCGCCTGCACCGCCTGCATGAGCGAGCACACGCCCGAGGCCAATAGCTCGCGCCCAACAAGCCCCCAGGCCGTCTCCAGCCCCAGAATGCCGTTAGGCGCTTCCGGAAACGGCACATCTTTCTCGTGCGGCGCATGCGGGGCGTGATCGGTGCAGATCGCATCGATCGTGCCATCGGCCAGGCCCGCTTTCAGCGCGTCAACATCGGCGGCGCTGCGGAGCGGGGGGTGCATCTTGGTGTGCGTGGAGAGCCCCGACGCCTCCACGGCTTCGTCGGTCAGCGCCAGATGGTGCGTACACACCTCGGCGGTGACCTCGATGCCGTCGGACTTCGCGCGGCGTACCAGCTCCACGCCCCGTGCCGTGGCGATGTGGGCCACATGGACGTGTCCGCCTGTGAGGCGCGCCAGCTCAACGTCGCGCGCAATCATCACGTCCTCCGAGCATGCCGGAATGCCCGGAATGCCCAACCGCGTGGCTACCGCTCCCTCATGCATATGGCCGTTCGGGTTGAGCGATGGCTCTTCCATATGGTTGATGATGGGGGCATCAAGCATGGTGCTGTATTCGAGCGCCCGGCGCATGAGTCCGGCGTTATACACGGGCGCGCCGTCATCGCTAAACGCCACGGCCCCTTCTTCCATCATGCTTGCCATCTCGGCGAGCGTCTCGCCGGCGCGTTCCTTCGAGACGCATCCGATCGGGTGCACGGCAACCGGATGTTCTTCAGCGCGATGCGCTACGTATCCCACCGAAGCCCGTGTATCGAGCGGCGGGTTTGTGTTGGGCATGCAGGCGATCTCGGTGAACCCACCAAACGCTGCAGCGCGTGTGCCAGAGGCAATCGTTTCCTTATGCTCGAAGCCCGGCTCGCGCAGATGCACATGCATATCCACCCACCCCGGCGAAATGTGCTGCCCCGAGCAGTCCACGCGTGGCACCGCCGCCTCAACCGTCGCGTCCAGGTTAGGCGCCACCTCGGCAATACATCCCTCGCGAATGAGCACATCGGCACGGATTGTGGTCTCGGCATACGGGTCGAGCACCGTGCCGCCGTGCAGAAGCAGATCAGGGCGAGATCGAGCATAGTCGGTAGCCATGGCAGCGCGGAAGTAGGTGCGTGGGTAACAGATGAGTGGGATATCTACGCCAAAGATAGGCGGTGGTCTGTTGAGATGCGACACGCAACGCACTACGCAGAAATGATGCATCGGTGAAGATTTTGACGGGACATCGCATGCCAAGGTCTCTGTGTGATAGCTCCTTTTGGATAACGGAGAGACATCGCATGTCAGGCCGTTCAGCACAAGCACGGAGGCACACCTGCTTTTCGAGCTACGTACCTACTCTATGTGTTGTCACACACATATAACAGGTGCGTTGCATGAACGACGTAACGTCTCAGTGCAGGGCGGCACAGAACAGTGCGCGTGCGAGTGATTTTCGCAGCGCAACACGTACTCTGCATCAACAACGCTGATTTACGATATGGCAACCTCGACTGTAGACCACGCCGATGCCGTCCGCAACGCCGCCAAGGAAGCGTTTGGCTTCGTTCCGAACCTGATCGATGAACTGGCATCCCAGAATCCGGCTGTCGCCGAAACCTACCTGAAGGCCAATGGCCACCTGAGCAACGGCGTGCTCAGTCCGGCCGAGCAGCAGCTGGTCATCCTCACGATTTCGGGATATAACGACTGCCACTACTGCACCAAAGCCCATGGCGCTGCCGGAGCCCAAGCCGGACTCGACGCTGACGTGATCGACGAACTGGTTGATGGCGGCCTGCCCAGCGAAGGGCGTCAGCGCCTGCTGGCTCGCGCCACCAGGCGCCTTCTGGGCAAGCGCGGCTGGCTTAGCGACGAAGACCGCGCCGAGTTCGAAGAGGCCGGTCTTACCACCGCCGAGCTGTACGAAATCGTGGGCCTGATCGGCATAAAGACGATCAGCAACTACGTGAACCACCTGGCCGAAACGCCCGTGGATCCACAGTTTCAGTAGGGGGCTATCCGTAACGCGGGATCAGGTAGAAACGACGTACTGATTCCTCGTCGTCTCCATCCCGCCCACCATCGTGGAGACGACGACTGCGCCCCATGCAGCGCGCCCGTACGCGGCGCTGTGTGGGGCGCGTTTTTTTTGTTGGATGTGTCTCTTGTCAGATATGTATTGGTCGTCTGATTGCCTGTACCTACGATGTGCCACAGGCAGCCTGCTACGAGCGAGTGATAGACGCGTCCGTAAGCATGGCGTCGAGCTCAATCATCGTGGAGGCGCCCTGTACCAGTTCGTTCAGAGAGCGCATCTCGTCGGTGCCAAGCACGAGCACTGGATGCTTCGTGCAGGGCACGCGCAGCTGCCAGCGACAGCCCCGCGAGCAGTCGCACCCGCGAAACGAATTACAGAGGCGACCCAGCTTTTTTTGCATAGCCGGCAGATCGCTGGCGCGCACAGAGATCGCCAGATCGCCCAGATGGATATGAACAAGCCCCTCTGTAGAGTGGGCAACGTACCCCTCGTCTGTGGAATAAACGACTGTAGCGTCAGGAGAAACGATAGACATAGCAAGAAAACAGGGACTACCAAGGGAAACACCTGTTAGTTTAGATTCAATCCAAACAAGTAAGGTTTCCGCTGGTCCCGACTCTGCAAGCCAAGGTTATGTGAACCTGCTTTTGAAAGGGGTTGTCGTGCCTCTTACAAAAAATGCGGCACGCTTCTTTTCATGGGCCTGTTTACTTTTACAGTCTGCGACTCCACCAACGCGATGTAGGATGACGCTCTTCTTGAGGGCCAACTGGTTAACGCCACCGACCAGCCCTGAAACCATTACCATTACGGCGCTGCGCGATGGCATGTACCGCTACTCGGTATATAACTATAGCAATCAGAGCGACAATGGAGCCGTAGGTATTTACGAATCGCCCACCGAGGTGTCGCTA